>CAIUXE010000162.1 GCA_903902965.1 uncultured Actinomycetes bacterium | reverse complement strand
TTTGCCCCCATTTATGGATATCTTTGAGCGGTACTCTACGGCGAGTACCCCTAATTTGAGTACCCCTAGATAACGGCAGAAAGGCAGGCAAGCCCCAATGTCATCGGCCCCAAACCACGACAACCAGAAATTGGTTGATCGGCTGACTGCTCTGGTTGGCGCTGAAATAGTGCATGGCGATGCCGTTGCTTTGGAAAGTTATAGTCATGATGCGACTCCCTTGTTTTATGGGTTACCAGAAGTTGTGGTTACGCCAAGGTCCACGCAGGAAGTTGTAGAGATCGTAAAATTTGCGGCAAGCACTAAGACCCCAATTATCGCTCGAGGCGCCGGAAGTAATTTGTGTGCAGCAACTGTTCCATTAAATGGTGGAATCGTCTTAAGCATGAACAAGATGAATAAAATTCTTGAAGTAGATCGTGCGCAGATGTTGGCAGTTGTGCAACCAGGAGTCACAAATCAAATTCTTGATGAAACTGTTGCAAAAGATGGCTTGATGTTTGTTCCAGATCCAGGCTCAAAAAATGTTTCAACAATCGGCGGCAACGTTGCAACTAGCGCAGGTGGTTTGCGGGGATTGAAATACGGAACAACTAAAAATTACATTTTAGGGTTAGAAGTAGTTACCGGAACTGGTGAAGTTATTCGAACTGGTTCGCGAATGGTTAAAGATGTTGCTGGCTATGATTTAACTAGACTATTTGTTGGTAGCGAAGGAACACTTGGAATTTTTACCGAGATAACCACGATTTTAAATCCACGCCCACGTGCCGCTAAATATGGCGTTGCTTACTTCACGGATTTAGCAGCTGCATCAAATGCTGTTGATCAAGTTGTGCGTGCTGGAATCTTGCCAGCGACAATGGAGTTCCTAGATAACCCATGCATCTTGGCTGTTGAAGAGTTTGCGCACCTTGGTTTGGATACACAAGCTGGTGCACTTTTGTTATTTGGCGATGATGGCGAACCTGATTTCATAGATGCTGCGGTTGGAAAGATGGCCCAGATCGCTGCCGAAGTAAGTGGATCACGTGGAGTAACACTCGCTGCTGATACTGCTGCAGCTGATGCGCTTTTATATGCACGTAGATGTTCCCTTCCGGCACTTGCCAGATTAGGAACTCTCTCGATTTTAGAAGATATCTCAGTACCTCGCCCAATAATGAGTGATGCAGTTAAAGGAATAAATGAAATTGGAAGAAAGAATCAAGTTTTAATTGGAACATTTGGACATGCCGGTGATGGAAATCTGCACCCAACAATTGTGGTTGATAAAGATGACGAAAGGGCAGTTCATGGGGCCGAAACCGCACTCAAGGAAATATTTGAAATGGCACTTGCACTTGGTGGGACTATCACTGGCGAACATGGGGTTGGCAGTGCAAAGTTGCCATATCTAACTGCGCGCTTAGGTGAAGGCCAAATGCAATTACAGCGTGGCATTAAATCAGTCTTTGACCCGACTGGAATTTTGAATCCAGGCAGGCTGGGTTCATGACCGAAAAATTCACCCAAAGTAAATTGGATCGCTGTATCTCATGCGGTTATTGCTTACCTGCTTGTCCCACATATCAATTAACCGGAGATGAGCAATCCTCACCTCGTGGGCGGATTACATTGATGCGGGCGCTGCAAGATGGAAAAATGCCATTCAGTGATGCGCTTGAAGAGTCTTCCTTCTGTCTTGGATGTAGAGCTTGCGAACCCGTTTGTCCTGCAGGTGTTGAGTACGGAGTGCTACTTGAAGAGTGGCGTGAAATAAGTTGGCAAGGTAAAAATCGTCCGCTAATTATTCGCGGATTATTTGAAGCAGTGAAATCTACTTGGAGAGT
>CAIUXE010000161.1 GCA_903902965.1 uncultured Actinomycetes bacterium | reverse complement strand
ACGTTTGCGTCCAACTGATAAAAATGCAATGGCTGCTATTAACCGTTCATTCTTCTTATCTGCAGTAGTTAGTGCAGTTTTGGTTGGCTTCGCTTCTTACATTTACTTGCCAAGCAGTTTCTCTCAATTTGCAAACGTGAGTGCCGAGATTGCTGCTGTTGATATTAATCCTCGTACCTTTGCTTTAGGTGCAGTATTAATTGGAATTGTTCTTGCTGCTGCAATTCAAGTTCTGACTGGCTTCTTTACCGAAGTTGGACGTCGTCCAGTAAATGATGTTGCCGCTTCATCACAAACTGGTGCCGCAACAGTAATTCTTGCTGGTATCTCTGTTGGATTTGAATCTGCAGTTTATTCAGCATTACTTATTGCGTCTGCTGTATTTGGTGCTTACCTTCTTGGAGGTGGCGTTGTAATTCTTTCGCTATTTGCAGTCGCGCTCGCCGGTTGTGGTTTGCTTACAACGGTTGGTGTAATTGTTGCGATGGATACTTTTGGTCCAATTTCAGATAATGCACAAGGAATTGCTGAAATGTCAGGCGACGTTCACGGAGAAGGCGCAAAAATCCTTACCTCTCTTGATGCAGTTGGTAACACAACAAAAGCAATCACTAAGGGAATCGCAATTGCAACTGCCGTACTTGCTGCAACTGCGTTATTTGGATCATTCACTGATTCAATCAAGAATGCTGTTCTTGAAAGTGGAAAGAATCTTGCTGATCTTGGAATTGAATTCACCGGAGTACTAAACATCGCTGACCCACGTAACTTGGTTGGATTGATCATTGGTGCAGCAGTTGTATTCCTATTCTCAGGTCTTGCAGTTAATGCGGTATCTCGTGCTGCCGGTGCGGTAGTAATGGAAGTACGTAACCAATTTAAATTGCACCCAGGAATTATGAGTGGAACTGAAAAGCCTGAGTACGGTCGTGTAGTTGATATTTGTACCCGCGACTCACTCCGCGAATTAGTTACACCAGGATTGCTAGCTGTTCTTGCACCAATCGCAGTTGGATTTGGACTTGGCGTAGGAGCACTTGGTGCATACCTTGCCGGTGCAATTGGAACCGGAACTTTGATGGCGGTATTCCTTTCTAACTCTGGTGGAGCATGGGATAACGCAAAGAAGATGGTTGAAGATGGTGTTTATGGTGGAAAAGGTTCGCCAGCGCACGAAGCAACAATCATCGGTGACACAGTCGGAGATCCATTTAAAGATACCGCTGGTCCAGCAATCAACCCTCTAATCAAAGTTATGAACTTGGTTGGTCTATTAGTAACTCCAGCAATCGTGAGCTTGTCACTTGGTGGCAACACTGGCGTACGAATGTTGATCGCACTTGCGGCAGTCGCAATTATCATCGCTTCGTTGATTCGCAACCGTCGTAGAGCAACCGCACTTATCTAAATTGCTACTGGCCGCTACTTCACGAGTTGAAAAACTTGTGGGGTAGCGGCTTAGCAAATTAAAAAGCGCTTTAGTAGAAAAGTTAGGAGGTTAGATGAGTGCCAAGAAAACTTTGGTAATTGTCGAATCTCCTGCCAAAGCAAAAAAAATAGGAAGTTTCTTAGGTGATGAATACATTGTTGAAGCAAGTGTCGGCCATATTCGAGATTTGCCGCAAAGAGCAGCTGATATTCCCGCTGAATATAAAAAGATTAAGTGGGCAAAAGAAGGCGTAGATATCGAAAATGATTTCGAGCCTCTTTATGTGATTAATCCAGATAAAAAGAAAAAAGTGACAGAACTCAAAGCTCGACTCAAAGAGTGTGATCAACTTTTCTTAGCAACAGATGAAGACCGTGAAGGTGAAGCGATTGCTTGGCATCTTTTAGAAGTTTTAAAACCAAAAGTCCCAGTTCGCCGAATGGTTTTTCACGAGATTACTAAAGACGCGATTCTTAAAGCTGCTCAAGAAACTCGTGATTTAGATCAACATCTTGTAGATGCCCAAGAAACTCGAAGAATATTAGACCGACTATATGGTTATCGATTATCACCAGTACTTTGGAAAAAAGTAATGCCACGTTTATCAGCTGGACGAGTGCAATCGGTGGCAACTCGATTAGTTGTAGAGCGAGAAAGGGAGCGGCAAGCTTTCGTAGCATCTGGTTGGTGGGACATCACAGCACATTGTGCAAAAGGTTTTGATGCCAGATTGCTAACAATAGATGGTGCAAAACTCGCCTTAGCAATTGATTTT
>CAIUXE010000160.1 GCA_903902965.1 uncultured Actinomycetes bacterium | reverse complement strand
GCGCTTCGATAATTTCTAAACCTTTATTTACTAAGGTTGCTGAATTGATAGTTACTACAGGCCCCATGTTCCAAGTTGGGTGCGCTAACGCTTCTTCTACTGTGACATCACTCAAATCATTTCTATTTCTAAACGGACCACCGCTTGCAGTAAGAATTAATTTAGAAACTTCATTTTTTGTTCCGGCGCGAAGTGCTTGGGCTAATGCTGAATGCTCTGAATCAACCGGGATCAACTGTCCTGGTTTTGCAGCACGTAAAACTAAATCTCCACCGGCCACTAGTGATTCTTTATTTGCAAGTGCAACTTTATTTCCAACACCTAAGGCATTAAGTGTTGGACCAAGTCCAACTGAACCAGTTATCGCATTTAACATTACATCTACCGGAATAGCTGCCACTTGTGCAGCGGCCCCTTTTCCATCAATGACATTTACACCTGGCAACGCTTCGCGAAGCAAGGCGCCATCTCCTTCAACCGCTACAACTTTTACTCCAAAAGCACGCACCTGTTCGACTAATCGCGGAATATTTGACCCACCTGCCGCCAGAGCGACCACCCGAAATTGATTTGGATTTGCGGCGATAACCTCAAGTGCCTGTACGCCAATTGAGCCTGTTGAACCCAATATTGAGATGTCGCGCATGGGCTAATCCTCTCAGGTTGGGCCAGATAGTTCATTCATCTCGATACTTGTTCTACTCTTACTCTTATGAGCGTCCTGGATGAAGGCACCCGTCTTACCGGCAGCAACCTGCCGCAGGTGCGCCGTTTACTAACCGAGATTCCGGGGCCAAAATCTAAAGAGTTAATTGCAAGACGTGCCAATGCGGTCTCAGCCTCACTCGGGATGTCGATGCCAGTTTTTGTTGAACGTGCCGGTGGTGGAGTCATTGTCGATGTAGATGGAAACTCCATTATTGATATGGGTGCGGGAATTGCAGTTGTTAATGTCGGAAACTCAGCAGATTTAGTAATTGAAAAAGTTATTGATCAAGTTAAAGCATTCACACACACCTGTTTTATGGTTGTTCCATATGAAGGTTATGTCGAAGTTTGCGAAGCGCTAAACCATTTAACGCCCGGAACCCATCCAAAGAAATCTGCACTATTTAATTCTGGTGCTGAAGCAGTTGAAAATGCGGTAAAAGTCGCGCGTGCTTATACAAAGCGTCCAGCTGTTGTTGTTTTCGAACATGGTTATCACGGTCGTACTAATTTAACTATGGGAATGACTGCTAAAAATATGCCTTATAAAGATGGCTTCGGTCCATTTGCCTCAGAGATTTATCGAATGCCAATGGCTTACCCATTCCGTTCGCACGTCGATCCACAAAAATGTGCTGAAGAAACTTTAGAGCTGATCACTCATAAAATGCAGAAAGAGATCGGGTTGCAAAATATCGCCGCAATTGTGATTGAACCTATTCAAGGTGAAGGTGGGTTTATTGTTCCACCACGTGGCTTCCTTCCTGGTTTAGCAAACTTTGCCAAGAGCAACGGAATTCTCTTTGTTGCTGATGAAGTGCAAACCGGATTTGCTCGAACCGGCCAGATGTTTGCCTGCGAAGATGAAAATGTTGTACCCGATTTAATCACGACTGCTAAAGGCATTGCCGGTGGACTACCGCTTTCGGGGCTTACCGGTCGAGCTGAAGTAATGGACAGTGTCCACGCTAGTGGTCTAGGCGGAACTTTTGGTGGCTCACCAGTTGCATGTGCTGCAGCACTTGGTGCAATTCAAACCATTGCAGATCTAGATCTAATTAAACGTGCAAGTGAAATCGGGAAAATTATGAACGCCCGACTTTTAGAAATGCAGAAAAAATATCCAGTGATTGGTGAAGTTCGTGGACGTGGCGCGATGCAAGCAGTTGAACTGGTAATCCCAGGTGGCATCGAGCCAAACTCAAGTGCAACATCTGCTGTTGTTAAATTCTGCCAAGTAAATGGAGTTTTAATATTAACTGCTGGAACTTATAGCAACGTATTGCGCTTTCTTCCGCCACTTGTCATGCCAGAGCATTTACTAAATGAAGCGCTAGATATTATCGATCAGGCTTTTGCCACACTTTAAAACTTACATATATTGAGCAATACCCCATGAATGTTCTGGCACTTCTCTGATCTTCTTAAATCCAACTTCAGGTAGCAATTTGTTCCAAACAATTCTAATTCCCTGTGAATTTTGCTCATCAACTGAGTACTTCTGGGCTTGTTCAGGATGTTCTTGGTAATGCTTCGAATTAGTCATCGACCAATCTAAATCATCAATAATTAAAATTCCACCTGGCTTCATCAAGGAACTTACCAACATGACCCCAAGAGCAGTGACATCAAAAGTATGTCCGCCATCTAGATAACAAAAATCAAATAACTCTCGTTTGCCATCACGAATTAATTTTGCAAGTTCCCATGTGTAGGACCTATGTGCAAAAACTGGAGTGATCAAATCTGCGAATCCAGTGGCGTCAATGAGATCAATTATGTTGGGAGACTTCTTGCGCGCACCTTCTAGATCGATTGTTAGTAAATGTCCTTTACCTATTTCACGCAGGATTGCACCCATGTAAATCGAAGACTTGCCGTGGAAAAATCCAATTTCGAGAAATTCCGATAAGTCATACTCTTTTACTAAATCGCGGATAATAAGGGCTTGCGCCTCTTTCATATATTTTACTGAGCCAAATTCGCGCGAGATGTCAGCAATCCCAAATGTATCTTTTACCGCAGCCATTAAATCCTCCGAATAGTAGAGGGAGATCATCTCGACTAAAGATTGCTAAAAACCCAATTTTAGGAAACTTTGGGTGAACAAAATCTCTGGCTTAACTAACTCTGCTGATCTTTGGTGACCCGAAAAAGATTGTAGGGAAGCAAAATCACAACACCTAATGGAAGCACCCACCAACTAACTAAGTTCTCGCCTGCCAACTGATGAGTGAGTGTAAAAGCTGCTAGCACGATTACAGTTCCTCGCCAGTCATCCCCAATTAAGAAATCAAACCAAAAAGCCCCAAATTTCTTGACTGATACCAGCAATCCACTTTTATTTAAAATTTCAACTGTATCTAATTCATCTTTTTCGATAACTCTAATAATTGCACTTACCTTAGCGTTTTGAACCTTGAGAATTTTAATTAGGATATTGGAGATAATTACCATGAAAATAATGATTCCAACTAGGGATAAATCTTTCCCTGGCCATTCCGCTCCAGCGCCCTCTGCCCCCCAGAAAATTCCAAAAGAGGTAAGCATTATTCCCACGACAAATTTCATACTGTTTTCTGGCACTTTCGCCAAAGGCTTGCGTAATGCAAAGCCAGCGATCACAACGATAACAACTGCGGTAAAAGCAGCAAAACTAGCGAGAATAACTTCACCTTGAATTGTGCCAAAAGTTAATACGATAAATGCAACTTCAAGACCTTCGAGTAATACCCCTTTAAAGGAAAGCGTAAAGGCATACCAATCTGTAACTCCAAATCTGCTTCCACTTTTTGCTTGCTGAGCCGCTTGTAACTCCTCATTAAATATTGCATCTTCATCATGTAAAGATTTGTAACCGCTACTACGCAAAATCGCTTTGCGCACCCACTGCAGACCAAATACCAAAAGTAGGGCACCAACAAAAAGTCGGAGCCCACCTATAGGAAGTTGTGAGATCGCTGGCCCAAATGCAGCGATAATAAGCACAAGTAAAACCAGTGCGGATGCGGCTCCACTCAATGCTGATCGCCAATTTCGAGCTGTTCCTGCTGCCAAAACTATTGTTGTGGCTTCGACTGCTTCTACTGCACATGCCAAGAAAACTGAAAGAAATAAGGCCAGTGATCCAGTTAGCATTTAATAATTAGCGATCCAACAAGTTGCGTTTAGAATTATATGTAGCGCCATCTTTATTATTTTTCTTATAGGCAATTGCACTCAAAGCCTCTAGCGCTACTCGATTTGCCAAAATAGCGGTTATATCTGCGCAATCATATGGAGGAGAAACTTCAACAATATCCATTCCGACAACTGGAACTTCAAGTGCGATGCGGCGGACTGCTTCAAGTAATTCACGACTGGTCAATCCACCTGGCTCAGGAGTGCCCGTCCCTGGTGCCATTCCAGGATCAACAACATCAATATCGACAGATAGAAAGACTCCGACACAATCTTGCATCACAGTTTTGATTGCTTCATCAAGAATTGAATTTAATCCGCGAGCATTAATCTCAGTCATCTCATAGGAACGCATTCCTTGTTCGGCCATCCATTGCAATGTTTTATCTTCTGGCCAGTATCCGCGTAAACCAATTTGCAGAAAACGGTCACCCCGAACCGCTCCTCTTTCAATCAACCGGCGCATCGGAGTTCCATGTCCGTAAAGTTGTCCCATCTGATTATCGCCAGTATCTGCATGTGCATCAAAATGAATTACTCCGATTTTTCCCCAACCAAGTGCTTTGGCAACACCTGCAATATCGGCAGATGCAATTGAGTGATCTCCACCAAGAACAAGTGGAATTGCACCGCTCTTAGCAATTTTTTCACTTTCTGCCTCAAGTAAATTTAATGAATCCTCTAAATGGCTCGATGGCATTAATAAATCGCCGGCATCCACAACTTTTAATTGTTGAAGTGCATCTACTCGTAATGCTAAATGTGGGCGGGCGCCATCATGAGGAAGATAATCTCCAGCACGAATCGCCATTGGTCCAAATTTAGTTCCGGAGCGATGTGATGTACCGCCATCGATTGGGGCTCCAACAATTACTACATCGGCATCGGCATAACTTTTTTCTTGCGCCAAATCACAAGCTGGAATTCCTAAAAAGGTAAAATTTGGTCCATATAGATTGCCATGGTTTGCCATGAGTTAAGCCTATCCCTCGGCCTTAAGAATCAAAACCTAATCCAAGACGATCTAAGAAACGCAACCATAAATTGCGTTTGCCACTGTGCTCATCGGCTCTATTTATTGACCAACGGGTTATTTGAATAATGAAATAGCGGAAGGGTTCAGGTGGGAAAGCTAGTGGTTTTTTGCGAACCATCTCTAACCTGGTTCGTTCATTATCTAAACCATCAAGTAAATCCAACATAACTTGTGCGCCAAATCGTGTAGCCGCAACTCCCAAGCCGGTGTATCCCAACACTGTTGCTATTCGCTTATCTTTACTTACCGTCCAAAATGGTGAGAATCGGGTGCAGGTATCAATTGCTCCACCCCAAACATGCGTGAATTTAATTCCCTCGAGCTGCGGAAAAGTACGCAGAAAATGTGCTGCTAACTTT
>CAIUXE010000159.1 GCA_903902965.1 uncultured Actinomycetes bacterium | reverse complement strand
TCAAAAAATAGTGCGATCGCTTTACTTACGCCCGATTATGCAAACTCAATTTTTAGTGAAATCGCACAAGGGGTTGAGGAACAAGCTCGCTTACTGGATCTTTCAGTTTTAATTAATCGTGCTAGTGAAGTTGAGGATGCAGACAGTTGGCTTAGAAGAATAGTTGCCGAAAGACGAGCAGATGGAATTTTACTTCAGGCCCCAGATGGAATCACCAAAGAAGGTTTAGCAAAATTGACATCTGGAACACTTCCTATTGTTTTAATAAATTCACGGGACGATTCAGATACTTCACATATCATTTTCGATGATGCTGGTGCAGTTGAGTTGGCTCTAGAACATCTTTTTTCTTTAGGACATGAAAAAATTGGTTTTCTTGGAGGTGAATTAAGTAGTCCAACTGGGGGACGGCGTTTTGCTGGTTTTGTATCTGGAATGAATCGCAAAAAGTTGGAAATAAATTCAGAGTGGGTCACAAGAATTGGTTATACCGGGGTTGATGGTCGCAATGCAGTTTCGCAAATTCTTAAACAGTCAAACCGTCCGACTGCTTTGATAGTCGCAAACGCCAACGCTGCTCTTGGGGCATTAGCTCAAATACATACTCTTGGTTTGCGGGTTCCTGAAGATATTTCACTTGTCTCAATCCATGATATTTGGTTTGCCGATGCCACTTGGCCCCCAATAACTGCGGTAAAAATGCCAAATTATGAGATGGGAAAGGTAGCAATAGGGATGTTGCTCAAGCAGATGGAATCTGGAGTTATTGAAAAAAATATTTTGATTGACCCGCCAAATCAATTAGTTGTGCGTTCTTCAACCACCAAACCACCGATAGGCTAACGCCAGAATTTAGGGAGAATTTATGAAACTTGCCGTTATCTCGACCGCTACCAATCCATTTGCATTAGTAGTTAGTAAAAATGGAATTTATAAAACCATTCCTGGGATCCCAACTCTGACACAAGCTTTGCAGATTCGAATGAGTGAATTAAAAGTTGCCATCGAAAAAGATGCAGGGGAAGTTGTAACGGGCGAACTCGTGCCACCTGTAGCGCCCGAAACAGAAGTTTGGGGTGCAGGCGTTACTTATTTGCGCTCACGTGATGCCCGCAAGGAAGAAAGCGATACTCCTGATGTTTACCAAAGAGTGTATGAAGCAGATCGGCCAGAGTTATTTTTTAAAGCAACCTGCCGGCGAACAGTTGGAAATGGTGACCCAATCGGAATCCGATATGACTCAGATGCATCAGTCCCTGAACCTGAAGTTGCAATTGTGGTGAATAAGTTTCGCGAGATTATTGGTTTTTCAATTTGTAACGATATGACTGCCCGCACAATAGAGGGAGAGAATCCACTTTATCTGCCACAAGCAAAATCTTACTTAGGGTCGACATCTCTTGGCCCGGACATTACTTTGGCATGGCTGGCACCAAGTGCAGCAGATATGAGTATTCACGCTGAGATTAAGAGAGGGACCGAAATTGTTTGGCAAGCTGATACTGCGTTGTCAGGATTGAATCGCACTTTGCCTGATCTTGTTGATTATTTATTCCGTTGCCAAACTTTCCCTGATGGAGTAATTCTTTCGACAGGTACCGGAATTATTCCGCCGCTGGAATTTATTACAAAAGAGGGCGATGTAATTTCAATTACTGTTAATGGTCTTGGTATCTTAAGTAATCCGGTAGTAACAATCTCTGCAGACGTGAATGAGGCGATCTAATTATGAGTAAACATATTGTTTGGACTCAATGGGACGACTTAGAAGTACCAGAAGGAATAACTCGACTATCACCAGCAAATTGCCCATTAGATACCTCGGATTTGTCAGATATTACTTTTTACGTTCCTTCTTACATGGGTGGCAGAACTGCTCTTGAGTTCAGCAAAAAAATGAGTTCACTACAGACTTTGCAGATGCCAAACGCCGGGTACGACGATGCAATGGAGTTTGTGCGACCTGGAATCACATTGTGCAATGGACGCGGAATCCATGATGCTTCGACTGCTGAATTAGCTGTGGGATTAACAATCGCATCACTGCGAGGTTTTCCATTTTTTGCACTTTCTCAAGCAAAGAGCGAATGGAACCATAAGAAATTTCGCTCAATGAATGATCGCAAAATCGGTTTAATTGGCTACGGCTCCATAGGTAAAACTATTGAACGTAACCTTTCTGGTTTTGATGTTGAGGTTATTCCATTCAATCGATCTGGCTCTGATGGAGCAAGAAAAATCAGTGAACTAGATCAGAATTTGGCGACTTTAGATGTAGTCATTTTAATTTTGCCGCTAAATGATGAAAGTCGAAAGATGTTTGACGCAACACGACTTGCGAAAATGAAGGATGGCGCATTGTTGGTAAACGTTGCTCGTGGCGCAATCATCGACACAGATGCGTTAATTGCTGAATTGAAGAGCGGTCGAATTACTGCAGCACTGGATGTAACCGATCCTGAACCATTGCCAAGCGAACATCCACTTTGGCAAACTCCGGGAGTTTTTATCGCCCCACACGTAGGTGGAAATACATCTATCTTTGAATCAAGAGCACGCAAGTTGATTCAACAACAATTGCAAAAACTTGCCAGTGGATTACCACTGGCAAATGTAATTGTTTCTAAGTAAGTATTTTTAACTAGCGCTTAAATGCAACAGTTTTTGAAGTGATACTTCCGATGCCTTCAATTCCGGTTTCTACAACTGAGCCGGCTTTAAGGTACTTGGTAGGAGTAAATCCCATACCTACACCTTCAGGAGTTCCGCTGTTGATGATATCTCCAGCTTTCAACTCCATAAATTGACTCAAGTACCAAACAATGTGATCAATTCCGAATACTAAATCGCTGGTGCGAGAATCTTGACGTTTTTCACCATCAACGGTGCACCACAAACGAACATCATGTGGGTTGAAAGAATCCGCAGTAACAGCCACAGGTCCAATTGGATTAAATGTTGGAAAAGATTTTCCTTTTACCCATTGACCGCTGCGTTCGATCTGCCAGTGGCGTTCGCTCACATCTTGGCTAATTGAATAAGCAGCGATGTAATTCTTGGCATCTTCAGGCGAATTTAAATAAAGAGCGGTCTTGCCAATAATTATGGCTAACTCAACTTCGTAATCAGTTTTCTCGCTGTTTGGCGGAATAACTAAGTCATCAAATCCACCAACGCAAGTATCTGCAGCTTTCATGAAAACTACGGGTTCTGGGGCAACTGCCATGCCAGATTCTTTGGCATGTTTGGCATAGTTAAGTCCGATACAAACAATTTTTGTGGGACGGGCAACTGGGGAGCCGATGCGGTAATCAGAGACCTTCACTTTTGGAAGTGCATTTAAATCTGCTGCTTGGACCTTTGCGATCGCACCATTTTCTAGCTCCTGCCGATTCCAATCCTTGATCAGGTGGTCAACAAAAACGGCTTCGGTCTCAGAGACCATTACCGCTGGCTTTTCGGCTTCAAAGGCGCCTAATCGGGCAAATTTCATGGAATTTCCAACTTCCTTTGTCGTGGTTTACAAAGCTTATGCTCAGATATCCGGCCATCGTATAGGGTTCCATCAGGATTGTTAAGTTATTCTTCGTATCAATTAATTTGGGTCAATTTGGGGGAGCCATGAGTTCAAAACACATACCAACAGGTCGCCGCAGCGGTGAATGGTTTGCATCCACCGGGAAGAACGGCTTTATCCATCGCTCATGGATGCGTAACCAAGGTTTCGCTCCTGATCTATTTGATGGCCGGCCAGTAATTGGTATCGGTACCACCTGGTCTGAGTTCACCCCATGTAACGCGCATTTACAACGTGTTGCAGAATCAGTAAAACGTGGAGT
>CAIUXE010000158.1 GCA_903902965.1 uncultured Actinomycetes bacterium | reverse complement strand
TACATGGACAACGCTTACATCCTTATCATCACAGATCTGATCAAGGGATTCATAGGCTGTATCTACTAAAAGCTTCTTAGCGCCAGCTTTAGTACTCTGCGTATTTCCTGCCAGAACACCTTTGACGTGAACACCGGTGCGGCGTATTGATTCCACGTGGACCGTGCCAATAAATCCTGTACCAATGACTGCAGCAGAATTGATCTTCATAGCTCTATGAGTTCTGAGATATCTTCGAATATGTCCAGGCTAGAGTCAGGATGATTGCTCCGTAGATAATCTGCTTCACAGCCTCAGATGAGTTAATTGTTGCCAAAAGATATGACAAAACAGTCAAAATCAATGTTCCTAGGATTGTTCCGGTGTAGTTACCGAGTCCACCCATAATCGATGTTCCACCAATTACTACAGCAGCAACTGATGGCAAAAGGAAGGGATTTGCAAGGCTAATGGCAACTGCTCCAGATTGTCCGCCAATGAGTACTCCGCCAATTCCACCTAAGAGTGCACAGATTACATATGTTGCCCACTGCACTTGCCAGACTTTCACGCCAGCCAAACGAGCAGCTTGTGCGTTATCGCCAATTGCATAGATCAAGCGACCTAGGCCGGTTTTATTGAGAAGAAATAAAAGTGCTCCACCAATAACCGCCCAAATAACTAAAGGCCACGAAAAGGGTTCAAAGAGGAAGGTTGCATTACTGGCCGTAACTAAAATCTCCGGCATCGATGAGCTTCCCTTAAGGAAAGTTGTCACACCCACTGTGAAGACACCGATTAATACCGCGTTCATTCCAAGGGTCATAATCAATGGATTCATTCCAAATAAACCAACAGCTAAACCATTAATTGATCCGACCAGGATGCAGAAAAGCGCTCCCCAGAGCAGAGCGTTGAGAGTTCCTGATGGAGATTTAACGCTGACGATAAAGGCAGCACCCGCTGCAATCATTGCAAGGGAAAGATCAATGCCGCCTGTGAGCATGCAGATGGTTTGACCGGCTGCAAGTAAACCAAGAGGTGCGGCAAGGGCAAAGGTCACACCAACAGCTGGGATTGAGAAAAAGTATGGATCAATAAAGCTTGTGAGCAAAAACAAACCAATAAGAATTCCAATCAGTGCCCAAATAGATTTGGAGACCCTGACTGTCGCAAAGTTTTTAAGTGTGCTCATTTATGCTTTTCCCGTTCGTTTGCGCAGTAATCCACCAACTAGAACCACAAAGATTGTTAGGGCGCCTGTGATGATCTGTGAATACGCTGGATCAATTCCATAAGCGAGCAAAATATTTGGAATAAAGTACAAAATCAGCGCAGCCATTGCAGGTCCAGCTAGGCCGCCAACACCGCCTGCAAGTGAAACTCCGCCTAAAACTGCTCCAGCAACTGCGTTAAGGGTTGCGGTATTACTAATGGTTGCAAAGGGACTTGCGCTCAGAGTAATTCCAGTTAAAACCACGCCTGATAGGCCAGCAAAGAGGCCTCCGACTGCATAAAGCTTGATGCGTGTGCGATTGACGTTAACACCAGAGAGGAAAGCTGCATCCTTATTAGATCCAATTGCATACATCGCAATACCTGTGCGACTTCTATAGAGCGGGATCCAAATAACAAGAAGCGGCAAAATCAACCACACAAGAGGCGGAATAAAGTTGGGATCTTTTCCACCAATCAAATCTGCAACGCCTTGGTTGATTCCGCCACCAGGCTGTGGCATCACAAACATTGCCACACCCACTAAGAGAAAACTTGTTGCCAACGTAACGACAATGTCGGCAATACCAGAGGCAGAGACAATCCATCCCGTTAGTGCACCGATAAGGCCACCCACGGCGATGAAAAACAAAGCAAGTAAAACTGAAGTCGTAAAGGATGTTCCAACCATGTATTTAGCACTCAAACAGTTAATCAAAACTGCTTCGGCGCCAATTGCAAGGTTGATACCGCCACCGATAATGATGACTGCTTGGCCCATGGATAAAAGTGCGATGGGCAAAATACCTAAGATGAAAGTGCGTGCCTCATAGGCACCAAATTGAGGCAGTTGATTAATTCTCCAGAAGCCCAGAATCAGAACTAAAACTACAATTCCAACATTCCAACTTTG
>CAIUXE010000157.1 GCA_903902965.1 uncultured Actinomycetes bacterium | reverse complement strand
AACAATTCGATAAATGGGGCGTTCTTATACATCCGCAACTGAAGGAGTAACTAACAACTCTCTATTAATTTCACCCAAGATGCCATTAATGAATCCAGCAGATTCATCTGTAGAAAGCGCTTTTGCCATATTTACCGCTTCATCTATAGCTACTGCATTCGGTATATCTGAACACCACTTGATTTCATAAATCGCGATTCTTAAGATATTTCGATCGATTCCCGGCAAGCGGTCCAAATCCCACTCTTTAGAATGGGCGGTTATAGCGTTATCGATTTCAAATTTATAGGCCATAACTCCATTGACCAGCAGTCGTGCGAAATCGGCAATTGCCGGAGTGTTCTCATCCAAACGTTCTTCTAGAAAAGCTGTTGCGGCACGCCCCCGCAGCTCAGCTTCATACAAAATATCTAAGGCGCGTTTTCGTCCTTTGGATCTTGCTGACATTAGTTTACGCGGCCCAGGTATGAACCATCTCTTGTGTCTACGCGAACTTTTTCATCTTGATTAATAAATAATGGAACTTGAATCTCAACACCAGTTTCTAGAGTTGCTGGCTTGCTACCAGCACTAGAACGATCACCTTGTAATCCAGGTTCGGTGTAAGTAATTTTCAATTCAACTGATGCTGGTAATTCAATGTAAAGCGGTTCATTTTCATAGACCGCAACAACAGCTTTAACTTCTTCTAACATGTAGTTAGCGGCATCGCCAACAGTGGCTGCAGAGATTGTCATCTGGTCATAAGTTTCTTTGTCCATAAAAACGAAGTCATCGCCATCTTTGAAAAGATAAGTCATATCGCGCTTATCAACAGTAGCAACTTCAATCTTTAATCCTGCGTTAAAAGTTTTATCTACTACTTTGCCTGAAAGTACGTGCTTAAGTTTGGTGCGGACGAAAGCTGGACCTTTTCCAGGCTTTACATGCTGAAACTCAACCACATTCCAAAGTTGGTTATCGATATTAAGGGTTATGCCATTCTTCAGATCATTTGTCGTAGCCAATTTGGATTCCTATCCTGAATATTCAAAGAGTGAGGCAATTCTACCGTGCTTTTATTGTGGATATTGCCCTCAAAGCCAACTCATATGAGTGCAAACCAAATCCACCAATAGTTCCGTTAACTACACCTGATACGACAGAAGTGTGTCTAAATTCTTCTCTGGACAATGGGTTTGATAGATGCACCTCAATCACTGGAGCTTTCAGCATGGCTACAGCATCTCTTATCGCGTATGAATAATGAGTGAAAGCAGCTGGATTGATAATTACCGCAATTTTTTCATCGGCAGCTTTATGTAGCAAATGAATAATTTCAGTTTCATCGTCGCTTTGGAAAACTGAAACTGCGTGACCTAATTCTTTTCCAGACTTCTCGCAAAAAGCGACTAAATCCGCATAAGAAATATCGCCATAAGTATTGCTATCGCGCAAATCTAATCTTCCTAAATTAGGACCATTAATCACCCATATATTCATGATGATATTTTCTCATAAGCAATACTCAGATCGGCCTCAGACGCTCCTTCGAGACGTTTAATCTTTCCCTCATTCTCGAGTAAGACGAAACGGAGTTGACCATTTCTAACTTTTTTATCCCGTCCCATTCGTTCAATCAGTTCAGGCAAAACTAATTGCTTGTATGAGATTGGTAATTCAACTGATTGCAAAATGGTCCGGTGTCGGTCAACTAATCTTTGATCGCAATAACCAACTTGAAGTGCAAGTTCAGCGGCGAAAACCATACCTACGGAAACCGCATCGCCATGTCTCCAAGAGAAATCTTCAATCCCTTCAATTGCATGTGCCAATGTATGACCGTAATTCAAAATCTCACGTAAAAGCGCCTCTTTTAAGTCGGCAGATACAACATCAGCTTTAACTTGTACAGATCTTTCAATAACCTCTAAAAGCTGTGCCGAATTCCACTGCAGCAGTTTTTGAGAGTCTGCTTCAAAAATCTTTAGGATTTCTTCATCCGCGATAAATCCACATTTAATAATTTCTGCTAATCCAGAACGTAATTCATCTATAGGAAGTGTTTCTAGAAAACTTGGGTCGACAAATACGATTCGCGGTGAATGAAAGGCTCCCACCAAGTTCTTGCCAGCTGGGATGTTAATCCCGGTCTTTCCACCGATTGCTGCATCGACCATTCCGGCAACTGTTGTAGGCACGCTCGCCCAATTAACTCCACGTAACCACGAAGCTGCTGCGAAACCAGCTAAATCTGTAGTAGCGCCTCCGCCAATACCGATAATCCAATCGCTTCGAGTGAAATTATGATCTGACAAGGTGTTCCAAATCTCAATCAGCACTTCAGCGCTCTTTTGAGATTCACCCTCTGGAAGTTCAATCATGATTAATTCGACGGATAAATCCCATTCAGCTGAAATTCGATCTACTATTTCACTGATTTCGGAAGGATACAAAAGCGCAATTTTGGAGCAATCTTTTAATAATGGTTTTAAGTTATTTATATCTAAATCACCGATTAAAACTTCGTACTTATGTTCGGCAGAAATGCTGATCTTTTTCATTTTGCCAACTCCTTCTGCAACGCATCTACAGTCTCGCTCGAGCTTTTATCATCAGTATTAATCACGTGAGTAGCTAATGCTTCATAAATATGTCGGCGAGCAGCCATAAGCGCTACCCATCTGGCACGTGGATTATCGATCAATAATGGCCGATCACGATTGAAACCAATTCTCGGTGCAGCACCGGTTATAGAAACATCTAAGAAAACAATTTCGCTTCCAGAATTACGAAGCAACTCTTGAGTGGCTTCACTTAAGATCGCTCCCCCACCTAAAGATAAAACTCCTTTTTCGATTTCCAATCCTTTCGCAACGACTTCCTCTTCAATCGCACGAAAATATCCTTCTCCTTGTTCAGTAAAAATATCCGAGATAGAACATTTTTCACGGTCTTCAATCATTGAATCTGTATCTGAAAAAGACAGTTGCAATTCATGGCTTAGCGCACGCCCTACAGTGCTTTTGCCACAACCTGGAGGTCCAATTAAAATTATTTTAGGTGGCATCGTGATTTACTTAATGGATAATGTTTTTAAGTAGGATTCAAGATTTCGTTTTGTTTCACCCAAGCTATCGCCGCCAAATTTTTCTAGCAAAGCATCAGCAAGAACTAAAGCGAGCATTGCTTCAGCAACAACACCCGATGCTGGTACTGCGCAGACATCCGATCTTTGATTGATGGCTTTGGCAGGTTGCATAGTTGCGGTATCAATCGTGTCGAGCGCGCGTGGAACTGTAGAAATTGGTTTCATTGCAACTCTTACCCGCAAGAGTTCACCAGTACTCATTCCACCTTCAGTACCTCCGGCGCGTCCAGACCTACGTTTAACAGTGCCATCTTGATTCAATTCGATCTCATCATGTGCAACAGACCCACGTCTGGTTGCCGTTGTGAAACCGTCCCCGATTTCCACACCTTTCATCGCTTGGATACTCATCATCGCACCGGCGATGCGCGCATCAAGTCTGCGATCCCAATGAACATGCGAACCAAGACCTGCAGGTAAACCAAATGCTAAGACTTCGACAACTCCACCCAATGTATCTCCAGCTGAATGTGCCTCTTCAATTTCAGCTACCATTTTTAGACTAGTTGCTGGATCACTCGTGCGCACTGGATCGGCATCAATATCTTTCATTTGATTCGCGGTCGGCATTACGTAACCATCTGGAAGTTTTACGGAGCCAATTGAAACCACATGTGAAAAAATAGTTATGCCCGCAGCTTGTTGCAGGAATGCACGTGCGACAGCACCTAAAGCAACTCGTGCAGCAGTTTCTCGCGCACTTGCTCGCTCTAAAATTGGCCTGGCATCATCGAAATCATATTTTTGCATTCCAACTAAATCTGCATGCCCTGGACGTGGTCGTGTTAAAGGAGCGTTTCTTGCTAAACCTTCTAGCTCGGAAGCTGCGATTGGGTCCGCCCCCATTACGACCTGCCATTTTGGCCATTCGCTATTGGCAACCTGAATAGCTATCGGTCCACCTTGAGTTAAGCCATGTCTGACCCCACCCAAAATACTGATTTGATCTGCCTCAAAACTCTGCCTGGCGCCCCGACCTACGCCGAGTCGACGTCTGGCTAAGTGGTAATCCAAGTCGGCGCTGGTGACCTCAACCTGAGCCGGCAACCCCTCTAAAATCGCGGTCAAAGCCGGTCCGTGGGATTCTCCTGCAGTTAGCCATCTCAACATGGGGGTAATTCTCGCAGATACTTACCCTTTCATGTGCAACATCGGCTAGATCGGCTAGATCGGCCAGATCCAGATGGATGCCGCAATCATCGGCGCGGCAAAGGGAATCCTGGCCTTTAAGCGAAGTACCCCCGCGGTACCTATGGTTGAAATTAGGCCCATCACTGATGCGGCAATTGCAAAATTTATTAATGCAAGGAGTGGAACCGATCCATTCACGAGCCCAATTACACCAGCAAGTTTTACATCCCCGATTCCTATTTTCAGTTTTGAGGCAATTGCTAAAACGCAGAAGAATAATAAAAATTCGACTCCTCCACCTATGGAATTAAAGATGCGGCCCTCGATTAGCGCAATCGTGCAAAGTAAGAGTGAGCAATAACCGGTTATGAAATTGGGGATTCGATGATGGGCATTGTCAATCAGGATTATCGTCCAACCCAAAATTAGCAAGAGAGTGAATTGAAAGTTGGAATCCTGCGGAAAAAATCGGACGAGAGTAAAGATCAAAGATGAGTAGAGAAAAATAGTTTTGATAATTTGTGGATCGGTATCAAATTTTCGACTTAAGAAGATATGAGTGAATATCCCGCCTAGGAAAAACGAAATCAATAGATCTGGATTCATCCAAGGAAAATAATCATTCCTACATACACAAATAAATTGGAGCGTTAAAAATTAATTAATGGCCTAGTTTTTGCAAACCAGCGGCACGCATGGTTACTGCTAGTGATCGAAGATCAATATTCAATGGTTCGTGAGCCATTAATTCGATTTGCCCGATACCTTGCTCGACTAGAAGATCTAAACCATCAATAAATTTGCCGCCTGAGTTTTGCCAGTGACCTAATAATTTGGTCGGCCAAGGAGAATAGAGAGATTCGAATAAGGTGCCGTTTGTTTGAGTAGGAATTAGATGATCGGTAGCTCCTGAAGGGGTTGTGGCAACAATCAACTTTGCTGATAATCCAGATTGCGCCTCGTTCCAATCTTTGACTACCACTGTCGCGGAAATTGCACTATTAATTAATTGCGCCGCTCTTGATGCACTACGACTGTAAACGGTAATTGTTCTTCCTCGGCTATCCAGAGCAGCAATTGCAGACCGAGCTGTAGCGCCACCACCTAAGACTGTGATTTCATCCGGAATGACAACTTCAGCTTTAGCCAAAGCGTGAACAAATCCAGAAACATCTGTTGAATATGCACTGATTTCATTCTCTTCGAAGATCAAAGTATTAGCAGCATTAATTCGCTTAACTAAAGGATCTAAAGAATCTGCAATCATCAATGCTTCTTCTTTCAAGGGCATTGTTAAAGACAGGCCACGAAAAACTTTTCGATTGTCTTCAATGAATTTTGATAGTTCACCACTTTTAACTTCTATTGCGGTGTAAGTCCAATCCCAACCTAAAACTTCATAGGCGCAATTATGCAAAGTAGGTGAAAGTGAGTGCCCGATCGGATGACCAAGTACAGCTGCTTGAATCACTTACTCCCCTTAAATAAACCAGCTTTATAATTACGGATAAATTCAGCTTTAAAAGCTAGGAACTCCGAATATTTCTCGGTAAATCTAGTATCCCCAGGGGCTACGGTAACAAAGTAAAGCCAACTCCCGGGTGTGGGATTTATGGTTGCAACGAGTGCCGCTCTTCCAGGACTTCCGATCGGGCCCGGAGGTAACCCTTTGAATTTATAGGTGTTGTACTTCGAAGGTGATTTGAGCTCTTGATTACTTACCCGAATCTCGCCTCTGCTCTGATTCGCATACATCAATGTGGAATCCATTTGCAAAGCCATTCCGATTCGGAGTCGGTTGTAAATTACAGTTGCTATCTTTCCGAAATCCTCTTGATTGAAACCCTCAGCTTGAACTATCGAGGCGATAGTCAAGAGTTCTAATGGTGTTCTTGTTACCTTTTGTGCGGCATCGAAAAACTGGAGTGATTCGATCTCTTGCGAAAATCTATTGACAGCATCTTGCAGCAAAACCGATAGATCTCCTTGTGGCAAAATTGTGTAGCTTGCTGGAAATAACATTCCTTCTGAACTGTTTACTTTAAATTGATTTGGTAATTTCAACGATGCAAAAGCTTGATCAATGACATCTGCAACGAAGCCGTTACTAAGTAAGTTCTCGCGCACCTCGTTTGATCTGGCACCTTCAACTATCAAAAATTTCCCTTGCAGGCGTTTCTTGTCGAGCAATTGTTCGATTGCCTCTTTTGCAGATAAATGAGTCTCGATCAAATACAAGCCAGCTGAGATACCCCCTGCTCTTTTGTCTCCAGTGGCTGCTCTAAAAAATATCAATGAGGTTTTTACAACACCGGCTTTAGCCAAGATCCTTCCGATTTCGACTCCTGAACTTCCGGCCGGAATATTTACTTCAATCTGAGGGCCAGGAGAACCTGCCGGGAAATCTAAATCTGGATGATTGTGGTTCCAGAAAAGAATTCCCGAGATCAAGATGACAAATGCCACGGAAATCGCAATTATCCCTTTGACGTTAACTGTTCTTTTAGGAACCAATTGAGCTATTTCTAATTCATCAGCCATTGGCATCTAGATAACTTTGTAAAATATTTACGGCGGCTATCTGATCAATTACCGCCCTGCCCTCTTTTACATTTCTGCCACTAGCTCTCAATGCTTGGTTAGCAAGAGTTGTGGTGAACCTTTCATCAAAGGTGTGTACTGGAATTTCTGGGAGTTGCGAGGATAACTCGACAATAAAATCGTTCACCAAATTTGCTGCATGACTGATTTCACCATTTAAGGATCTAGGTAGACCAACAATAATCGCGACAATCTCTTCAGATTCGCAGATTGCAGCCACTTCACTTATCAGCGTCGAACCGGATGGAATAGTTGAGTGAGGCGTTGCTAAAATCCCATCAGGGTCGCAGATTGCGACACCGATTCTGGTGCTTCCAAAATCAAGGCCTAACTTTCGCCCCTTTAGCATTGCCGAACTCTACTTGACTCTAATTATGAGCAAGCAGTTGGTCCTTGATTGCTTTTAGCGCGTTTGAAACTGCAGTTGTATCGACTCCGCCGCCTTGTGCAAAGTCATCTTTACCGCCGCCTCCACCGCCCAGTGCTTTTGCTCCTGTGCGTACTAATTCTCCCGCCTTCGCACCAGAATTACGGGCAACTTCATCGCAGGCCACAACTAAAACTGGCTTATCTTCATTGTTGCTAATTAAAACCACAACCACTCCAGCGCCTAAATTATTTCTGATCTCAAGAGCTACTGTTCTCAAATCATCGCCAGAAACTCCATCGGAAAGTTGAGCTAGTACAACTTTGTTGCCGCCAATTTTCTCGGCTTTCTCAGCCAATGGTTTAACTAAGGCAAGAGCCTCTTTACTTTTTGTTCCTGAAATTTCTTTTTCAATATTTTTCACTTTTTCCAACAACGAACTTATTCGTTCGGGCAACTCCTCAGATCTAGTTGACTTCACCATATCTCCGACAATATTGAGAATTGCATGCTCTCTTGCGTAGAACCGATACGCATCTACACCTACCAGCGCCTCGACTCTTCGTACTCCGGCGCCAATTGATGATTCCCCAAGCAACTTAACAACTCCAAGTTGGCTAGAGCGCGCAACATGTGTGCCTCCGCATAACTCTTTTGCCCAATCCCCGACTGAGATGACGCGAACTTCAGAACCGTACTTTTCGCCGAACAAAGCCATTGCACCTATTGCTTTTGCTTCATCTTGGCTCATAACTTCGGCACTTACTTCCAAATCAGTTACCAGCAAAGAATTAACTCGATCCTCAACTTCACTCATCGTTGCTTGTGAAACCGCACCTACTGCTGAAAAATCAAATCGGAAACGTCCTGGCGCATTTTCTGATCCGGCTTGTGTGGCGGTCTCACCCAACGCTTCACGAAACGCCTTATGGACCATATGTGTTGCGGTGTGCGCGCGCGAAATTCCTTCTCGTCGCTCGTTATCAATCTCAGCAAAGCCATTCTCGTTTACTAATGCTTCACCGCTAACAACTTTTCCTCTATGAAGAAACAAATTTGGAAGAGGTGTTTGTACGTCATCAATTTCAATTACAGCGCCATTGGCGGTACGGATGAAACCGCTATCAGCAAGCTGGCCGCCACCTTCGGCATAAAAAGGCGTTCGATCTAACATGATTTCGACATCGTCGCCAGCTTTAGCTGAAGCAACCGGAGCGCCATCTACTAAAAGATATTTGATTTTGGATTCACTCTTGATTTGTGAGTAGCCTATAAATTCAGTAATTCCAGATTGGTCAAGTGCAGATCGATAAATTGAAAGGTCGGCGTGCCCCGATTTCTTAGCCCGCGCATCTGCTTTGGCACGATCGCGTTGTTCCTTCATTAACTTGCGAAATGCATCTTCATCAACTGTTAAACCTTGTTCTGATGCCATCTCTAAAGTTAAGTCGTATGGGAATCCATAAGTATCGTGCAGTTTGAAAGCATCAGAGCCAGATAAAGATTTTGCTCCACTTTTCTTGGTTGCTCCTGCTGCTGTATCAAAGATTAAAGTTCCGGATTTCAGAGTTTGCAAGAATGCACTTTCTTCGCCAACTGCAATCTCCAAGATTCGTGCCTTGTCGGTATTCAACTCCGGATATTGAGGAGACATCGCTGCGATGGCTGTCGTAATCAATTCATGAGTTGTTGGGTCGCCTGAACCTAGTAATCGCATATTACGAATAGTTCGGCGCATCATTCTTCGAAGTACATAACCGCGACCTTCGTTGCCTGGCGTTACCCCATCACCAATCAACATCGCCGCAGTGCGTGCGTGGTCAGCAATAACTCGAAGGAAAACATCAGATCCGGTTGCATTTCCGTATTTAACATTCGCAAGCGCACTGGCTTTATCTAGAATCAATCTTGTTGTGTCAATTTCGTAAATATTTTCAACGCCTTGCAATAAAGCCGCAGTTCTCTCTAATCCCAACCCGGTATCAATACTTTTCTTAGGCAAATCTCCTAAGATTGGAAAATCGGATTTTCCATTTCCCGCACCACGTTCTGATTGCATGAAAACCAAGTTCCAAATTTCCATGTAACGATTTTCATCGGCAATTGGGCCACCTTCAGCACCATGCTCTGGGCCACGATCAAAGTAAATTTCCGAACATGGACCACAAGGACCAGGAACCCCCATTGACCAAAAATTATCATCCATATCTCGACGCTGAATGCGCTCTTTTGGTACACCGATTTTCTTATGCCAAATGTCGGCAGCTTCATCATCATCCAAATAAACAGTTACCCAAAGTTTTTCCGGATCAAATCCATATCCACCATCTGACTGAGCGCGTGTGAGCAACTCCCAAGCTAAAGTTATTGCGCCTTCTTTGAAATAATCTCCAAAAGAAAAATTTCCACACATTTGAAAAAATGACGCATGTCTAGTGGTTTTACCAACTTCATCAATATCTAAAGTGCGCACACATTTTTGAACTGAAGTAGCTCTTTTGTAAGGAGCAGGTATTTCACCGAGGAAATATGGTTTGAAAGGAACCATTCCAGCATTTACCAATAATAAATTTGGATCATCAGCAATCAATGAAGCAGATGGAACGACAGTGTGAGTTAAGCCGGCACGATTATCTTTTTCGAAGAAATCAAGCCAACGCTTACGTATCTCTGCTGAATCCACACTAAATCCGTTCTACTAATAAAGATTAATCGCGATTTTTGTTTCTTGCCTTTGCAATCCCCCACGCGACTGCGGCCATTTTTGCAGCTGGTCCACGGGAAAGAATTGAATCAGCAGCGGCGGTCAATCTTGTAGTAAAAACTTCTGCGCTTTTAGTTATGTTATCTATCCGTTCAAACTGTTTGTTTGTCAGATTTACGGTAGTTGTAACTTCTTCAAGCAACGGAACCGTCTCTTGGCTGACATTTTTAATGGCGACTCCGGCTTCATCTAAAACTTTTCCAAATCTAATTACTGCGTAAGCAATCGCTACGGCTACTACAGCCAACGATGAGGCGGCGATAATTGCCGCGATTCCGCCTGCACTCATCCCAAACCTCCCAAAATCTCACGAATCCGTTCCAGCGCCTTGGCCACTCTGGCTTCAGCTCCGTGAACAGTTGGACGGTAATAACGCTTCCCGATCAATGGATCTGGAGCGTATTGGGCCGCAACTACTCCCTCTGGATAGTCATGAGGATACCGGTAATCCCCGCTGGCACCGAATGGTGTGGCCCCATCGCGAAGTGGTGGCGGAACCAAGCCAATATTTCCACTGTCCACATCTTGGCGGGCCTCGGATATCGCAACATTTACCGCGTTTGATTTAGGTGCGCTCGCGCAATAAACAGTGGCATGTGCCAATAACAGTGCACCCTCCGGCATTCCAACTAACGCAACTGCTTGTGCTGCCGAAGTTGCTACGACTAATGCGTTTGAATCGGCCATACCAATATCTTCACTCGCGAAAATCATCAAGCGCCGAGCCATGTATCTGGGATCTTCACCAGCTTCGATCATCCGTGCTAAATAATGAAGCGCTGCATCAACATCTGAACCACGCATACTCTTAATGTAAGCGCTTATTACATCGTAATGTTGATCTACGTTGTATAAAACTATTGCTTGAGAAACCGCTTTTGATAAATTCTCAACCGTGATTACGCCGGTACCTTCACTTGCGCCGGCTGCTGCTTCTAAGTAAGTCAAAATTCTTCTGCCGTCACCATTTGAAATTTTAATCAATTCAGATTTAGCATCGCTTTCCATGGCAATTTTATTATTTAAGCCTTTGGGATCAAGTAACGCTCTCTCAATTAACTTCTCCGCCGATTCTTCACTCAAGGCATTCAAAGTTAACACTAATGAACGAGATAATAATGGCGAGATGATTGAGAAAGCTGGATTTTCAGTTGTTGCGGCTACTAAGGTAATTAATTTATCTTCGACAGCTGGTAACAAAGCATCTTGTTGAGCTTT
>CAIUXE010000156.1 GCA_903902965.1 uncultured Actinomycetes bacterium | reverse complement strand
CTCTCTTGAAGTGCAATGCGCTCCTTAATTACTTTTCCAAATGGTTCAGCTTTTGATTTCTTGGCGATGAACTCTTCTGCTTTGTGAATCGCCCATTTCGAACGTTCTTCACATTCAGTGCTGCTCTCTGCCCAAGTTGTTAAACCATGGCCACCAAGAATGCATCCTTTTGCATTTGGGAATTTCTTCGCAATCTCTTCCATGTCTAAACCAAGTTGGAAACCTGGACGACGCCAATCCACCCAAGCAATCTCTTCACCAAAACACTCTTTGGTAAGGGCTGGGCCGTCAATAGAGGTTGCTAATGCAATTATCGAATCTGGATGTAGGTGATCTACATGTGCGTAATCAACTAATCCATGCATTGCAGTATCAATACTTGGTGCTGCTCCACCTCGACCAAACAAGCAGTAATCAAAAAGTGCGACCATCTCATCTTCATGATCAAGGCCTCGATAAACTTTTTTTAACGCTTTAACTTTTTCTACATAAAGCCCAGCCAACCCAGCATGTGTGAGTGTGCCAAGATCTCCTCCGGAGCCCTTTACGTACATAACCTGTACATCGTCACCAGTTGCCGGATCGGTGACCGACACCTTTGCAGATGTGTTTCCTCCCGCGTAATTTGTATAACGCGGGTCGCTACCTAATCTATTTGAACGCTCTACTAACTCTTTGCTGTCTCCCACTTATGCGCCCCACCCTGCTTGAGCTCCGCCAACACGTTCGGCGGCAATCTTCGCGCCGTATCCGCTAGCAAGGTAAGCCTTCATTGGGTCAGCATCTAAGCCAATTTCGTTGCGCATCTCACCTAACAGTGGACGCACATCGGTGTTGTAAGCATCCATCAAAACGTCATTCGCAGCTAATACGTTCCCTTCAAGTTGTGCTTTCTTGAGTGCTACGCGATCAACAAGCAATGCTTTTGCAACAGCTTCTTGTACGTTTGTAATTGATCGAATTTGTCCTGGAATTTTATCTTCAATGTTGTGGCATTGATCAAGTACGTAAGAAACTGGAGTCCCCACATCAAAACCACCAGCACGATTAACTTCATTCATGATTCGGAATAGTTGGTAAGGGTCAGCGGCGCCAACAATCAGATCATCATCAGCATAAAAACGAGAGTTAAAATCAAAAGCTCCGAGTCTGCCCTCGCGCAAAAGTAACGCCACGATAAATTCGATATTAGTTCCTGGCGCATGGTGGCCAGTATCAACACAAACCATGGCCTTTGGACCTAGCTTCATGCAATGCAAATAGGAAGTACCCCAATCAGGGACATCTGTTGAATAGAAGGATGGCTCAAAGAATTTATATTCAAGCAGCATTCGCTGGTTTGGTCCAAGTCGCTTGTAAGTGATTTCAAGTGATTCTTGTAATCGATCTTGTCGATCGCGCAGATCATCTTGTCCTGGATAGTTAGTTCCATCAGCAAGCCAGATCTTTAAATCATTTGTGCCGGTGATATCCATAATGTCTACGCACTCAAGCAGATGATCAACAGCCATTTTACGAATTTTTGGATCTGGATTACATACAGATCCTAATTTGTATTGATCATCTTGGAAAGTATTTGAGTTTATAGTTCCGAGAGTTACGCCAAGATCTTTGGCGTAAGCGGCAAAGTGTGCATAATCTTTTACTTTGTCCCATGGAATATGCAAAGCAACAGTAGGAACGGCGCCGGTGAACTTATTAACTTGAGCCGCATCAGCAATTTTCTCGTAAGGATCACGAGGAACGCCAAGTTGAGAAAATACTTTAAAACGTGTTCCGGAATTTCCGTATGCCCAAGATGGCACTTCAATTCCTAGTCGCTTAATAGTTTCTTTAACTGCTGTTGTGTTTGCGCCCATGATTTTCTCCTTTTAATTATTAAGCGAGATGAAATACTTCAACGAAATTTTCAAAACTTTGATCTGCGCGCTTGTCTTGCGGGAACAGCGGCTGCATAAATTCTTGCCAACGGGTGTTCACATCCATTTTGGACATCTTGGCTTGTGCTGCGGCGAAATCATCAACTTCGCAGTAACCAATAAGTGTTCCTTCTTTTTCATTTAAGAAGATTGAATAATTCTTCCAACCGCAATCGGTAAGAGCTTGCAACATCTCCGGCCAGACCGCCGCATGACGCTTTTTGTACTCATCGATCATGTCTGTGCGCACATAAAATCTAAAACAGACTCGCTCCATAACGCCCTCCAGCGGTGGTAGTTGAACTGCTTCGTTGAACCGATTCAGCCAACGGTAGTGGAGGGGGGCTATTTGGACAAGGGGGACAGAAATTAAAGGAATTGAACCGTTGACAGTGTTCAATTAAACCGAAACGATTCAATCATGGCGAACAGCATTAGAGATGTGGCCTCCCGCGCTCAAGTTGCGGTGGGTACCGTCTCTAATTTCCTCAACCGGCCAGATCGGGTGGCTGAGGCAACTCGAAAGAAAATTGAATCAGCGATAGCCGAGCTCAACTTTGTTCCCAATGCTTCAGCCAGACATCTGCGCTCAGGTAGCAGTCGAACAATTGGCTTACTGGTCCCAGATATTACAAATCCTTTTTTTACGGAAGTCGCACGTGGGGCTGGAGATACCGCAAGTGAAAATGATTACACCTTACTTTTGTGCAACAGCGATGAAGATCCGAAAAAGGAAGAGCGCCATTTAAAAGTTCTCATTGAACAAAGAATATGTGGGTTGTTAATTACTCCCTCATTTGAAGGGCTTGCGGGAGTCGCTGAATTAAACAGGCGAAACATTCCCACAACTTTTATTGATAGAAAAGCTGAATCTCTAGAACAATCTTCAGTGTCTATGGATGATTTTTATGGTGGTAAAAGTGCGGTTAAGTATTTAGCATCTCTAGGTCACACCTCTATTGCTTGGGTAAATGGACCTCTTTCCATCGCCCAATGCGCAAGCCGTGAAGATGGAGTGATGGATTCAGCAAAAGAACAAAACGTGAAGATAAATAAGTTTCAAGTGAATCAAATGCGTTCCCAAAATGGATATGAAGTTGCAAAAAATATTTTAGAAAGTAGTTCTCAAGTAACCGCTATCTTTTGCGCTAATGATTTAGTCGCACTTGGCGTTCTTCGCGCGCTGCTGGAGAATGGCAAGAAAATTCCGACTGATTACGCGCTAATTGGTTATGACGATATTGGCTTCTCAGCTTCTGCTTCAATTCCGCTAACTTCTATTGCCCAACCAGCTTATAAATTAGGAGCACTTGCTGCACAGATGATTATAAATGAAGTTGAAAATGGTAAAAAATTCAAGCACGAACAAATAGTTTTCAAACCTGAATTGGTTATCCGTGCATCTACCCAGGCGCTTAGGAAATAACTTGTCCCACAACGCCTTTGCATTCATTCACAGTTTTAGCCCGCCTAATGATCCATCAGTGAATGTAAATACAATGCAGGATTCCGGTTTGACGGGAATTAATCTTGCTCTTAATTACCATGCATCTCGCGATCTAACTCTTGGAAGTTCCCCGTCCCTTAGATACCTGGAAGATGGAGCTCATTATTATCAACCGGATTTAAGTAAATATTTGACGGGTTCCATCAAGCCATCCCCAGATGATGTTTATCAAGACAACACTGCATTAGAAGCAATTCAATCGGCCGGAAGAAGTGCCAACTTTGAGATAAATGCATGGGCGGTTTATTTCCACAACAGTGCTGCTGGTAAAGAAAACCCAGAAGCAGTTCAAACTAATGGTTTGGGTCAAAGATTGCTCGCTTCATTATGTCCTTCAAACCCAAGTGCTCAAGGTTATGCAATTGGTTTAACAAACGACTTACTTTCCCGCGGAATCAAATCAATAGCTGCTGAGTCCATTCATTTTCACGGATTAATTCATGGCGAACATCATGAACGGTATTTCATCCACCTAAGTGAAATCTCTCAATACTTACTTGGGCTTTGCCTTTGCATCTACTGCCAAAGTGCAGCAGAGACTGCTGGCGCTGACGCTAAGAAATTAGTAGTTGAGATTTCTGCGGCACTAAATAAGTTGATAGCTGAAGATGACTCATGGCTTGGCAAAGAATTAAACATAGATAATCTGGTTTCAATTTTTGGAATTGATATCAAAAAATGGATTTTTAGCCAACAGCAAACTTTAGTTAATTTGCATAAGGAACTTACAAAGTTGGCACATAGCGCAGGGGCAACTTTGCGTTGGGTAGATCAATCACCGCTCATCGGTGGTCTAGATCAAAGCTGGAGAATTGGCATAAACCCGACAGAACTTAGTCAGGCTGTGGATGTGACCGAACCTTTGCTTTACCGTCAAAGTACAAGTGAAATTATCGACTTGGCACAAAGTTATCTTTCGACAGTTAAATCTGCTGAAAAAATTACTGGAATTTTGCGCCCAACATATCCAGATAATTCTTCGCTAGACGAACTTTCCAAAAGAGTTAAAGCTCTTAAAAATATCGGGATAAGTAACATCGATTTTTACTTATTTGATGTTTGGCGTGAGCGGGACCTTGATTGGATTAAGCAAGCTTTAATCTAGCTAGTGGAACGAATCGCCCTACCAGGCAGATTCGAAGTACGTGCGCCTTGAGCAAGAGTCGCAACTCCATCAATCCAAACATATTCAAATCCAGCAGCTGGCAATCTAGGATTTTCATAAGTTGATCTGTCAATTACCGAAGCAGCATCGAGCATTACCAAGTCAGCGTGCATTCCTTCTTTAATAATTCCTCGGTCTGTTAACCCAAGCCGGCCTGCAGGTCTTCCAGTCATTCGGTTAACTGCACCTTCAAAAGTTAAGACTTTTTCCTCGCGGGCATAATGCCCAAGGTAACGAGCAAATGTTCCATAAGATCTAGGGTGCGGACGATTGCCAGTCAAAATTCCATCGCTACCGACCATGTGTTTTGGGTGTTGCATGATTGCTCGGGTGTTTCCTTCATGGCCTTTGAATATTACGCACGAAGCGTGGTAATCCTCTTTTGCAATTAAGTCTAAATAGAATTCACTTGGTTCTTTTCCTGCTGCTTTGGCAGCAGCTTCGATTGATAATCCAACTAAATCTAAGGATTTTTCCACTCCAGCAACAACAACTGCTTGCCAATCAACAGTACCGCCTTGGTTGCCATCGCTTCCAGTTATGTTTAAAGCATTAGTAACTTTTGCGCGAACCTCTTTTGATTGCAGCCGCTCACGCATCGGAGACAATCCACCTGCTTGTACCCAAGATGGGAGAAGCGCGTGTAAGTAAGTTGAACCTGCTAAATATGGGTAACTATCAAGTGTGACGTCTAATCCATCTCTATCTGCCTTTGACAACTTTTCAAACAAAAGATCAGTTCTGCCATGGTAAATCTGTGCAGTCATGTTGCAATGAGTTAAGTGAAGTGGAGATCCTGAGGCACGAGAAATCTCAATACAATCATCGACCGCATCCAAAAATTGAAGTCCGTAGTTTCGATGATGTGGCGCGTAATATCCACCATATTTTGCTACAACTTTACATAGATGAATTAACTCATCATCGCTCGCATACATGGCTGGCGTATAAGTTAATCCTGCAGATAACCCAACTGCACCCTCTCTCATACCTACATCAACCAATTCGGCCATTTTTGATAATTCAGTTTTATCCGCAAAACCTTCGTCATTGTCTTTGACCATCATCCGCACAGTTCCATGGGGAATTAAATAGGCAACATTTACTGCAGCCCCATCATCTACTCTTGATAAGTATTGAGCAACGCTATTGAAGTTCCAATTAAATCCAGTTGGATCCCCATTCCACCCATAAAGCTGCTCTCTAAGTTGTGCTTGGGTATTTTCATCAGCGGGGACGTAACTAAGTCCATCTTGACCAACCACTTCTAGCGTCACTCCTTGAGTGACTTTTGCTAGATGTTCTTTGTCAGCCAAGACTGCCAAATCGGAGTGAGCATGCAGATCAATAAATCCAGGCGTCACTGTTAAATCAGAGCCATCAAAAATCTTTCCCTGTTCTTCTCCCTTTAGAATTTTCCCATTAATAGCAATTTTCCCATTAATGATTAACAAATCAGCTCTAACTCCAACCGAGCCAGTACCATCAATAATTGTTGCTCCTCGAATCGTAAAAGTGTTTTCTGCATTCATTAGTCAGAACCTTCCACTGTTCGAAACATTGGGGCATAACCGGCTAGTAATCCACCATCAACAACTAACTCGCTACCAGAAATCCATTGTGAATTTTCTGAGATTAAAAAAATCGCAGCATCTGCAATGTCGTTAGGGGTACCAACCCGGCCAAGCGGGTACCAAGGCTTTAAATCTTCAAAAACATTTGGATTACGGTCAACTCGGGCTTGCCAGGCGGCAGTTGCGATCGTGCCCGGCACGATTGTGTTGCACCTAATTCCATCTACTCCATACCGAACTGCAACGGTACGAGTAAGGGCATGAACGCCTGCCTTTGCAGCACTGTATGAATCGCTACCAATCATTGCTTTTGCATTCACGGTTCCAATATTGATGATATTTCCATTTTTACGTTTAATCATCGCGGGCAATGCTTGGCGTATGCATAAAAATGCTGCCGTTAAAGTAATCTGAATCGACTTATTCCAAACATCGAGCGTTGTGTTTAGTAAGTCTTCAGCTTCGTGAACCATGGCATTGTTTATTAGACAATCTATTTTTCCAAAATCTTTTTCCACTTTTGAAATCGTTTCAATTATTTGTGATTCAGAGCCTAAATCAATTTCGTAAGCACGTACATCTCCACCTGCAGCAGCAATTGTTGACCTAACCTCTTCGAGGTTTTCTTTATTTATTTCCAACAAAGCCACGCTGGCTCCTTCTGCAGCAATGCGGATCGCCATTTCGCGACCAATGCTGCGACCAGAACCAGTAATAACAACTGTTTTACCTTTTAGCGAATTGTTCATAAAGCTACAACAAGATCTATTTCTACCAGAATGTTCATTAATTCTGATCCGACAGTGGTACGAACCGGAAATGGCTCAGTTAGAAATTCGCGACAGACAGCATCATAAGCTGCAAAATCTTTGTGCACATCTTGTAAATGTGCTGTAACTTTTAAAACTTGAGAAAAATTGGCATTTTTCTCGGCAAGTATTGCTTGCAAGTTCTTGAAAACCTGACGAGTTTGCGCCGTGATATCACCTTCGACTGTTTTCTCAGTAGCTGGATCTGCTGGACCCATTCCACAGGTATATAAAATTCCATTCGCTACAGCACCATGAGAATAAGCTCCGCGTGGTTTAGGCACATTTTTTGCTATGAAGTATTCAGTTGCCATTTTCTCTCCTAAAAATAGGTTTTGACGTAATCGATTACCATGTCATTGTCATCAATAACCGGAAAAATACGCCATTTATCGAATGTTGTACATGGGTGTGAGATCCCACAAGCAACCCAATCTCCTAAGGAAACAGAAGAGTCAAGTTTTCCGACCAAATAAGCGTGCTGATCGTTCAATTTAGGGATGCATGCGCTAATTGCTCCATCATGGCCTACACGCACGGGGTTGGGGTTATCTACGTCCACGCCTACATCTCTTTTGCCGAAGTTCAAAAGCGCAAAATCTCCTTCTGGCTGGGTCAAAATACTTCCCCAAACTTCGATGGCTGGCTTCAACTTTGGACTGGAATCTTCTTGCGGCGAAACTCGACCATAAAGTCCATGATCAAATGAAAGGTAACCACCACTACGTAAAATTCTGCGGATTTTGTGAGTAGCAGATTTGTATTGTGAAAAAACTCTCACAACTACATCAAAAAAAGCACTTCCTCCAGCCGAAATTATTATCTCTGGTCTATGCACATACTCGCTAACTAAATCTGCAGCACTCAGAATTCGCTGACAGAAATTATCCATCTCAGCGTAGCCTTCTGGCGTTCTACCTCCACTTAAAATTCCTTCAAATCCGGATACGCCACGAATAATTGCACCAGGTGTATTTGCAAGGCGTAGAGCTATTTTCTTAACTTCATTTAGGTCGCGAATTCCACCTCGCCCAGCTGGGTAACCAATTTCTAGCAATAAATGCAAGCATCCACTTGGATTCTCTAACAAAACTTTCTCAATTATCTCTGCACCACTTATTGAATCCACGTAGCAAATAATTTCATTTAATGGATTCTTGTTTAGGGTTGCAATCTCACGAAGGCTAGCAAAATCTACGACTTCATTTGCGATAATAATTGATTTAAATCCGAACTGTAAAAAAACTCTTGCTTGCCAAAGTGTGGCAACTGTTAAATAAGTTGCGCCAGCGTCTATCTGCATCTTTGCAAGTTGTGGTGACATGTGGGTCTTTACATGTGGTGCTAACTCAAAGCCCGCTTTGGCACAGAAGTCAGCCATTTGTTCCACATTATTTTTCAAAGCACTTGCTTTTAAAGTTGCAATAGGAGTGAAGTGATTTCCAGCGAACAAAGATTCACCTTGTGCAAGTAAACTCTTCAAACTCTTTCCCTGTGCATTGTCAGAGAAACCTTTGTGGGTGAAATCAATTACTTCGTCATAAATGCTTGATAGCTCCATGATTAATTTTCTCTTTCGACTGGATGTTCACTTTCAATTAATCGAATGGTTTGCGAGCGAGATCTCATCACTATTGAATTACTTGTGATGCCTTTTGGTGCGAATCTAACTCCCTTTAGTAATTCTCCATCTGTAATTCCTGTTGCGGCAAAAAAGACATCGTTTCCAGAAACTAAGTCATTTGTGGTTAGAACTTGATCCAGGTCTAAATTTGCTGCTTGTGCACGTTCGCGTTCTTCTTCTGAACGTGGCTTAAGGCGACCCTGAATTACTCCTCCTAAGCATTTCATGGCGCAAGCGGCGATGATGCCTTCCGGAGTGCCACCAATTCCCATTAGTAAATCAATTCCAGTTCCAGCGCGTGCTGCCATTACAGCACCAGCCACATCTCCATCCGTAATAAATTTAATACGTGCACCTGCTTCGCGGATGTCACGTACCAGATCATCGTGACGTGGGCGGTCTAGTACTACAACTGTTAATTCACTCACTGACATATGTTTTGCTTTTGCTACTGCTTTCAAATTTGCTTTTGTTGGCGCAGTGATATCAACCACGTCCGCAGATTCTGGTCCGGCAACTAGTTTTTCCATGTAAAAAACTGCCGAAGGGTCAAACATTGACCCACGTTCGGACACTGCAATCACACTAATTGCGTTATTCATTCCCTTAGCCGTCAAAGTGGTGCCGTCGATCGGATCTAGCGCTACATCACATGCAGGTCCTGAGCCGTCACCAACTTTTTCACCGTTATAAAGCATTGGCGCGTTATCTTTTTCACCTTCACCGATTACTACAATCCCATTCATTGCGACAGTGCCGATCATTCGGCGCATCGCATCTACTGCTTCTTGATCTGCGAGATTTTTTTCACCGCGACCAATCCACCGTGATGCGGCTATTGCGGCAGTCTCAGTTACGCGAACTAATTCCAGCGCTAAGTTACGTGATGGCAGCTGAACTGGTTCGCTTCTCATAGGTACAGATTAGTGCGAGTGGCGACCCACAGCGCTACCTGTTTTACCTACTAAAAAGTCTAAATCTGCACCAGTATCGGCTTGATTGACATGGTCGTAGTAGAGGCGTTCCCATCCACGTGTAACAGTGGCAGGAGGTGGAGACCACTTCTTTCTACGCTCAGCCAACTCTTCTGGTGAGACCAGAAGTTCAAGGCGACGATTTTCAACATCGAGTTCAATCTCATCACCAGTTTGGACGAGTGCAAGCGGTCCGCCAACAGCAGCTTCAGGAGACACATGTAAGACAACTGTTCCGAATGCGGTTCCACTCATACGTGCATCAGAAATACGGATCATGTCGGTGATTCCGCGCTCTAGTAATTTACGCGGCATTGATACGTTGCCAACTTCAGGGAACCCTGGATAACCACGAGGCCCAGCGTGCTGCACGACAATAATTGAATTCTCGTCAACATCTAAACTGTCATCATCTGAAACATCTACATAATCTTCAATCTGTGAAAAGACCAATGCTTTTCCACGATGCTTCAACAAGTGTGGAGATGCT
>CAIUXE010000155.1 GCA_903902965.1 uncultured Actinomycetes bacterium | reverse complement strand
TTTCAAGATCTGGCAGCGATATCACTACCGAATGTGGCGCTGGATTCGCAGAAGCTAATTCACTTGCTAACCCCAAAATTGATTGATCATCTGCAATCGGGTGAGAAAGAACGCGGCAAAGGTTTACTTGATAAACATCACCACGAGAAATCGCTTCACGGATATTGGTAACTCCACCCTCGTACGCTTCTTGCTCAAGGGATGTCTGCCAATTCCCAGTTAACTTCTTCCATGATGGTAAATCCGGCGGCTTAGAAACTCTTTCTACCTTCGTGAAATGCACAAAACGAAAGCCACCCTCAAAATTATTTATAACCGCCCACAAGCCGCTCTGGATTCGATCTAAATCTGCCGGGTCTGCGCTTTCCAGATCCATCTGGGTGGCCAACAAGCCGCCCATCCAGAGGAAAGGCGCCTTCAAATTCATAAGTGAACGGTAGTCCAACCCCATTTACTAAGCGCAGTTAGCCCTGCCATTGGCTCTGGGGTAGATTGACCCTCTGGTTAAGCAGTGCGGATGTAGCGCAGTGGTAGCGCATCACCTTGCCAAGGTGAATGTCGCGGGTTCGAATCCCGTCATCCGCTCCAACTTTAAATTGTTCAATCTGGTGGGATGGCCGAGAGGCGAGGCTCAGGACTGCAAATCCTGCTACACGGGTTCAAATCCCGTTCCCACCTCACTTTTAATTTCACTTAACCTTCACAAAGTAGGCTTGCCACGTGCCACAAATTGCAAGTGATCCTTTAGAGCGCAAATACCGCGGCGAAAGTCCGATTCGCACCCTCTTTGCACTCTTTGCCCCAGAAAAAAGAAATATCGGGATCTCTTCAATCTTCTACATAATGAAGCAATCTCCCGCTTGGTTATTCCCGCTAGTAACTGCAAACATGATCGACATCGTTGTATATAAAAAACCACTGTGGCAATTATTTGCGAACGCAATATTTATCGGATTCCTGACATTTCAAAACTGGCCTAACCATGTGCTCTTTGTTAAATACCTAAGTAGAGCTAATCGCACTATCGAGATTAAATTGCGTTCTGCGCTCGCCGCTCGCCTACAACAACTTTCGATTTCTTATCATCTACGTACCAGTGCCGGAATGTTGCAAACTAAAGTTTTGCGCGACGTAGAAAATATCCAACAGATGATTGCCAACCTGGGTGAAAGCGGTTGGGGCGCCATCAACATGTTGGTGATGTCTATTGTCATTACTTCTTTCAGGGCACCGCAATTCCTTCCATTCTTCTTCATAGTTATTCCTCTAGTTAGCATTTTGATTATCAGAATGCGAAATACGTTAAATGTGAAAAATCGAGAGTTCCGCGAAGAGATTGAAGTTATGTCCTCCCGCGTTAACGAGATGACAACTCTTTTGCCGATTACCCGTGCGCACGGATTAGAAGATGATGCATTGCGCCGGGTGGGCGAGACATTTAGCAAAGTAAGGTTTGCCGGAACCCGCTTAGATCTAGTCAACGCCAATTTTGGTTCTTTATCTTGGGTGATCTTCCAGATGGCAAACTTTTCGTGTTTAACCTTTGCATGCTGGGCTTCATACACTGGCAAGTTAAGTATTACTGCTGGAGATGTTGTGATGCTCAGCGCTTACTTCACCTCAATCGTTAACGCAATTATCGCCCTTACTAGCTTGGGTGCCATCATTAGCAAGGGATTGCAATCAGTTCGTTCACTTGGTGAAATCCTAGAATCCCCTGATCTTGAAATGAATGAAGGAAAAACATTTGTTTCTCAAGTTTCTGGTGAAATCGTTTTCCATAATGTTTCTTATAAATACCTTGGTAGCGACAAGCACGCTGTTTCCAATCTAGATCTGACAGTTCCGCCAGGTGAAACTATTGCTCTAGTTGGATCTTCAGGTTCAGGTAAAAGTACTTTAATTAATCTGGTTATCGGATTTGTTCGTCCAACAAGCGGATACATAACTTGTGACAACCAACGTCTCGAGAGTTTAGATATGCGCACACTTAGAAAATTCATCTCAGTGGTTCCCCAAGAAACTGTTTTATTCAACGCATCTATCCGAGAAAACATCTCTTACGGCTTACCTGATGTAACTGATGCTGAAATCGCCAATGCGCTTGCAATGGCAAACGCCCAAGAATTTATTGATGAAATGCCCGAAGGTCTTGATACCGAGATAGGTGAACGCGGTGCATCGCTTTCTGGCGGACAACGTCAAAGACTTGCGATCGCACGTGCAATCATCCGTGATCCTAAGATTTTAATTCTCGATGAAGCAACATCTGCATTAGATACTGAGTCTGAACTATTGATTCAAGATGCGATTTCAAAGTTACGTAAAGACCGCACTACTTTTATTGTTGCTCACCGTTTATCGACTGTACGTGACGCGGATCGAATTGCGGTTATGGAAAATGGACGCATCGTTGAGATCGGTACTCATAACCAATTAATAGAACAAAGCGGCCGCTACAAAGAGTTGGTCAATACCCAAAATGTCCTCAGTTGAGCCGCAAATAGCCACCCGCTAGGATTAGCACGCTTCGGATGATTAGCTCAGTGGTAGAGCGCTTCCTTGACATGGAAGAGGTCACTGGTTCAAAACCAGTATCGTCCACCAGGTAATTGGTTAAAAGGAGTCGTGCATGAAGACGAGATCCCTAACAGCCAAATTTTCAATGGTGCTGATTCTGATCTCATTGTGTTCACCGGCGACGGCAGCTAACTTGGCAACAGAAACAAGTATTGTTCCTGGAAAATCTGCAACTTGGTTAGAAACCTTGAATTATTACCGAATCGCCTCTGGAGTTCCGCCAGTTAAAGAGAAGAAATCTTTTTCAGAAGCAGCGAAGAAGCATGCTATATATGTTGGTAAAACACCTGAAAAATACTTTACTGGCATCTATGCAAACAAACACAAGGAAAATCCTGACAGTCCATATGCAACTGAAGATGGAATCACCGATGGTGCTGGGCAAATCGCTTGGTCAAGTTCTGATAGTGCCGCGGATGCAGTTCACCAATTAATGGGTGCTCCAATTCATACGATCGGCTTTTTACGTGAGAATCTTGAAACTACTGGATATGGATTTTCTCCTGAAGATGGAAAAGATTCTTTTGTGCACACCTTCAGCACTTTAAGTGGGTTAACTCAGGATAAACGCAGCAAGGTAATTTTATTTCCAGGTGATGGTGCAACAGTTAAATTAAATTCATTTGATGGCAATGAAGTTCCAGAACCACGCGAATCTTGTGCTGGTGATTGGAAATCTTTTCATGGGCTAGCGATCATCGCTTCCTTACTTAAAGAACCACAAAAAAATCTGAAGGCTTCTTTGACTACTCCTGATGGTGTGGTCTTTGATGACCCAGACAACCTTTGTGTTGTAGATGAGAATCATTTCAAAACTACGGACGAAAGTTATGGTGGAGCACTTGGTCCGATTTTGAGTAACGACCACATGGTGGTTATGTTCGCGCGCAACCCTTTGAGTTATGGCATTCATACTGCAAAAATTTCACAATCGGGTCAGAAGGACATAACTTGGAGTTTTAATGTTTTGACTCCCCCACCTGCAACCCATTCCACCGTTTCTAAGAATGGTAAAACTTTGGAATGGAAAAACATACAAGGCCTTCCTGAGGACCCGGTATTGGGATATACGATAAAAGCAAAGGATCAAGTAACTAATAAAGTTGATGAGTTTACGACAACTGAGGACAATAAGAGTTTTGCATCATTTAATCTTGGTAAAGATTTGAGCAGCAAATTATTTTGCGTATCGGTTAACACACGTTTATTTTCAATAGCGGAGCCAAGCTGTTTTTTTGGACCCGGAATTGAGACGCAGCAAGTTTTAAAAGTCTCTTACCCTTGGGTTGGTGATTTTGCGTATTTACATGAAAAGGTGGTTCTCTACTCAAATTACAAGGTAGATCATACTTTTACGTTATCTACACCATCTGTTTGTAGCGCAAAACTAAACAAAAATGGACAAGTTGAGGTGATTGGCAAAACGACCAAAGATTGCATAGTTACGATTTCTAATGAAGGTTTATTTGGTGTTGCGGGGGCAACTAAAACATTTAAACTTAACTTTGTTGATAAAGCTAAATCAAATACCGTTATTAACTGTATTAAAGATGGTGTCGAGCGGTCATTTGTAGGTTACAAACCTAAATGCCCAACTGGTTACAAGAAAATATAAGTTTACTTAACTTTATATCCAGTTGGACATTTAGGATTTACTCCAGAGATTTTGCGGCTCAACTTTCCTTTGACACAGTTAATAACTTTGATCTTCTTAACTGCTTGATCTTGCGTCAACTTAATGCGAATGGTGGGTGCTGAAAAAGTAAAATTCTTTGCACTAAGTTGCAGCCAACCATTTTTGACTGTCAGCATTTCAGTTGCAATTTCTTGTACTCCCCCATCCGAACTAACTACTGAGACCGATGCCTTGATTGGCGCATCAGTAAAGCCATAAATGCATTTTGCAGATTCTTGGTTCATGGCTAGGTCGTAGGTACCTTTAAAGACTGATCCATCAACATCAAGGTGCGCCCCAGCCACTTTGTAACTTAGAACTCCGTCTTTAAATGATGGTGGACTCCAGCTGTATGCCATTGCGTTAGTTGTCATAACTCCATGCAGTTTTGATGTGTCTTTAACGGTGCACTCATAAACCTTATTTCCTACGCTTTGATCCATTCCCCAAAATGAAGATGGGTCCATGCCTTGAAAGCGCCAAGTTGGAGTTCCGTCTGATGTCTTTAACCATTTTTCTACAGCTTGTAAGTATCCACCGGCGTCTTTCAGTTTGGGATTTGGTTCGTGCGTACCACCACCCATTTCTTGCGGAATTCCAAATCTTGGAAATGCGAATAAATCAGGATGATTTGATGGTTCGTTCCACATGATCTGCCCTGGGGCTTTTTCGGCGCGATTGTCCCAATTCATTTCTTTTAACCCTAATGAACTCTTAAATTCATTTACCGGAACCCAAGAAACCCCAGATGGAACATTTATGGATTGACCACTGACACTGACTAATGAAGTGCTTTTGCTAAGTGATTTTGAGGATGCAATAACGTTTTTCATTCGTCCAAATATCCAACCACTGACTTTGCTATCCATTTGTAAAACTAATTCAATAGGTTGATCTCCAAAAAAAGTTTCTGGCATTGCACACCGGCCAAGATCATGCCAAATGCATTCTCTGTATGGATCTTCAGGTCCATTGCCAGGATTGTCCAATCTTTCACCTGCATAGCCCATTGGGTTTCCAGACCATTTGGTCGCGTCCCACTTTGCGGGATAGTAATTTCCATTTATTACTTTAGTTGGCAATATCTGTGCGCTAAAACCAATTACATCGCTCTCATATCCAAGTGGGGAATTCCCTATAGTCGCTGTCGAAATTTTGCCGTCTCGCTTAACATTAAAATTAATTTGTAAATCAACCGCAACTGAAAAATCTAACTCTGTACCTTTGATGGTTTGACCCCGCCAAACGCTAATTCCTCCACCGGCGGGTAAATTATATTTTGGATTTTTCGGGAATTTAAAAGTGTTGATTTCATATTGCAGTTTTGCATCTTGAAAATTTCCTGATGAATCACCAGTTCGTACCGCTTTGATGCAAACATCAGTTAATGCGGCATCTGGTGCACAAGGAGGAAGTACCGCCATCACTCTTAAAGTTGAAGCGTCAGCACATTTAGGATCTGAGACAGTATCGCAAGCTAAATTTGTGGTGTAAGTACCTTTAGTGGCTCCATTAATTCCAGAAATTTGCTCTAAGACTCTATCGTCCCGAATTGCGAAACCCACAGCCGCTTCGGCCGGTTTCAATTTTTCCGCAGGGCTCAAGTCATTGAAAAAATGGACCGCACTCACACTTTGCGGAAGAGAGAAGGCAAAGATTGTCGCAAATATCGCAATAGCCCTTAATACTTTAGATCTCATTTAACACTCTCCGCTCGACAACAAGGTTACCCCAGTGCCTTTTGGAATATCTCTATGACTCTGTTTGGATTCCCGGGTTTTTCTAACTTTTCAATCGCTTTGTATCCGCGATTGGCGTAAAAGCTGTCCTGATTTTCACTCCAAAGATAAATGTTTTCTATTCCAAAAGCTGAGACCTTTTTCTCCATTAACTTCAGAATCTGACTCCCCAATCCACTACCTCGTAAATTAGGATCAACGATGAATGCAGCGATCCAAGGTTTGAAATGCCGGAACTCTTCCAAGTCATCAAAATCGCATAGCGCTATTGCGCCGACCACTTGCTTTTCTCTAAACGCCAGAAAAATTAAATCTTGATCAAATCCGTCTGGATCCCATGAATCATAATTTCCTTGCACTGCTTTGTTATAAAAGGTCAGCCAATCATCAGCTGAAAATTCAGCTTTGCCTTCTCCCCACAAATCCAAACTCCAATTAAGTGGAGTATTTGCTAACTCTGGAAATTCACTTATCGGGTGGAGCGAAATATTTTGGCTCAAAGTGAGGACTACCGGGTTTCGTATTTTCCACTTAGCGAACTTCTGTATAGCGCATTCAATGCTTCGACCGTTTTTGCACCCAAAGAAATCGGAGCAGCAATATTTTTACTCTCACCTCTGGCAACTGAAACCAATCCCCTTGTCGGACCTTCTGGGTAGTAAGCACCTGCTCCATCCACCAGAGGAAACAATAGATCGCCGTTTTTTGCACTATATATATGTGCGCACTCTCTCAAAAGGTCTAATGTGAATTGGCCGTTCTCGCAAACTCCTTTAACTTCTAATGCGTGTTTATTTTTCCATGCACCGGTATGTCCTGAGGCACCTGACAATGTTCCGATTCCTCCGCCATCTAGTCGAAATAATGCTGCATCATGTAGTTCAACAGGTGCGCCACCCGGATTTGATGTTATTGCAGTAACTCCACTAATTCGCTCATCAACCAAGTGCAGTGCCAAAGCTAAAGCATGTGAAAGTTGCGCCTGCCCATAACCCCCACCAGAAATCGCTGGATCAGTCCAGGTTGCTTGTTCTGGAAGTGCATCAGGATGCGCATCTGGATAAGAACCAGAGTTGGAAAGTAATTCACGGGTTGATGAAGACATATAAATTGCCAGATGTTCTACTTTGCCAAGATTTGCATTTTGCAGAGCAATTTTGAAATCAGTAACTATCTTGCTGAAGTTCCAGCCAAATGCGACAACAACTTCACGATCGACTCGCTTTGCATGATCAACTAAATCCCATGCTTGCTTCGGCTCAATCGTTACTGGTTTTTCGCAGAGAACTGTTGCGCCAATATCTAATGCAGCTTTGACATGCTCGTGATGCATCGAAGATGGCGATGCAACAATTACTAAATCGATATCTTCACTCAAGATATCTTGGTAATTCTCTGATGCTATTGAAAATCCAAAATTCTCTTTGACTCGAGTTAATGCATCAGAGCCTTTACGACAAACACCAACAAACTCGATATTGCCTAACTCTTTTAATGTCGGAAGATGTGCACTTTGCGCCCAAGAGCCTGCGCCAATTACCGCCAGACGTAATTTTTTATCGTTACTTGGCACAGAAACAACCTTTCGTCGGCACTAACCCGTACCGTATCCGCCATGGCCGCTAAAGAGCAACGAACCGCACCCGCTATTAAGCGACCGGATCGAGATTTACGCGATGTCACCTTTGTGGTTTTGGATCTAGAAACCACGGGTGCTTCACCAACTGTTGGAGCCGGAATAACTGAAATTGGCGCCATAAAAGTTAAAGGTGGAGAAAAGATCGACGAATTTGAAACATTGATCAATCCGATGATGCCGATCCCAGAGTTCATCACAAATTTGACTGGCATAGATGAGTTCACAATCGCAGATGCGCCGCCACTTGAAGATATCTTTCATCACTTCATGAACTTTTGTGGAGATCCAGAAGAGAATGTTTTAGTTGCCCACAACTCCCCATTTGATTTGAGTTTTTTAAAAGCCGCAGCTTTTAATCTTGAAATTGATTGGCCGGATTACCGCGTCTTAGACACTGTCCGGATTGCACGCAGTGTTTTAACTCAAGACGATTTGCCTAACGTAAAACTTGGAACTCTTGCTGAATTTTTCGAAGTTGAAATTATGCCGACCCACCGTGCATTGGCAGACGTCCAAGCAACTGTAGAAATCTTGCACGCTTTGATTGATCGTGTTGGTTCGCACGGTGTTAGCAGCATTAATTCACTTGAAGATTTTGTCTTGACTAAGAAAAAAGGCCGATCTTTCTACTCATAATGAGTTAGAAATCTGACTCCACTTTTTAACCAGTGCTGTGGCAGCCCCGCTATCTATCGCATTAGCCGCTACCTGGATTTGTTCGGCAACTCTTTCAACCAAAGTTTTTTCAGAATCTTTATCTAAATTGTAAGCAACTAAAGTCATCGCACTGTTGAGCAAGATCGCATCTCTAGGCGCTCCAATTTCACCAGCAAAAACCGCTTTGATCCGCTCCGCATTCTCTGCGCCATCTCCCCCACGTAACTCTGAAATATCTGAACGCGAAATTCCAAAATCCTCGGGTGAAATGCTGGCTTTAACTCGACCACCTTTTGAAATTTCATAAACTGTTGTTGGGCCAGTCAAAGTAACTTCATCCATCCCATCATCACCACGAAACACCAATGCATCAACGCCACGTCTTGCCAAAACATCAGCAACTAGTTCAACCATATTTGGCAGCGCTACACCGATTGCATAGGCAGCTGGCTTGGCAGGATTAGACAACGGCCCCAAGATATTAAATATGGTCGGACGACCTAATTCTTTTCTTACCGGAGCGGCAAAACGCATCGCGCTGTGAAACTTAGGAGCAAAAGCAAATGCGATTCCAATTTCATTAAATACTTTTGCAACAGCAACTCCATCTAAA
>CAIUXE010000154.1 GCA_903902965.1 uncultured Actinomycetes bacterium | reverse complement strand
TCCATGACCAGAAACCAAATAAACGTCCGCGTAAATTAATCATTTTAGGTTTATTCGGTTTAGGTGGGGCTATCTGTGAAGGTGCGGCAAGTGACTGGGGCGGAGTTTTGGCGCGGGAAACTTTTCACGCTTCGCCATTTGTGGCGACCCTTCCATATATTTTGTTTTCAGTCATGATGGTCAGTGGCCGGCTATCTGGCGATTGGTTTGCGAGTAGATTCGGCGTAGCGAAGTTATTGACTTGGTCAGGAGCTTTAGCTGGCGGGGGATTGATTCTCGGGTTAAGTGCAGGAAGTGTTTATGGAGTAATAATCGGATGGATTTTGCTCGGCGCAGGCGTGGCGACTGTAATCCCGATGATTATCAGCGTTTGCGGAGAGTTAGCCAATAATGAGTTCTCAGGTCAGATTTCTGCGGCCGAAAGCGTGGCACTGGTAACTGGTGTTGCTTACTTTGGCTTCGTGCTCGGGCCGCCACTTCTGGGTTTTGTTGCCGATCAATTAACTTTACGAATAGCGATGTTCATTCCAGCGATACTGGCTTTGATAATTTCACTTACCGCAAAGCGAGTAGTGGGTAAAAAGTAACGGATTGATAATTTTTCTAGAGCGAGAAAGTTGGATACTCATCTGTAACTAAAAGAACTGCGTATCCATATACTCGATTCCAATACTGTGAAGTTCTAACTAAAACATCAGCGCAAACTTCGGGCATTTGTCCGTTAATAATTATGTTGAACCAAGCAAGAATCAGCATCAATAATGCATAAAGCTCGTAGAAGAAACCAACTATCACTAACGGAATGGCCATTGCCCATTTAATAAGAGGTAGTCCACGACTTAGTGTTTTACCGCCATCTATTTCTGGATATCTAATGCTGACTGCATTATTTTCCTCGATAGATGGATATTCATCAGTTAGTAAGGCGAGATAGGCCCAAACCCTATTTAGTAACCCAAATAACGCTTTGTTGAAAGCTAGTACATAGGTCGGATAAGTACCCCTGACAGCCAAGGCAAGTATTACGGGCAATACAAAGAGACCAAATGTCGGGGCATTCCAACTGCCATTCCAAGAATCAACTGCAAATGACGATACAAAGAATGCTACGGGAGCCACCAAAATCGCTCTCCAAAAAACAGTTTGGCGATCGCGATTTTCTAATTGAACCTGATAGGTCGTTTCTATTTGATTGCTCATGTTGTGAGTCTATCCGTTTAATTTTTGCTAACCCCTTATCCTTTAACTATGTCCCTTCTGCACGCTTTAGACCTGATTTCTACTTTCGTTTTCGCGCTTGTGGGAGCGCGTGTAGCCGCTGATAAAGGGTTGGATTATGGCGGCATTGCTTTTGTCGCAGCGATCGCATCGGTATCAGGTGGAACCTTGCGAAATGTTTTATTGGGCGTTCGACCAATTTGGATAGTTGATCCATGGATTATCGCGAGTGTTATCACAGCTGTATTCATCACACTAGTTTTTCGACGCGTAACACATGTAAGTAAATCACTACTAATAATGGATACTTTTGGTTTAGCTGTGGCAACTATTTCTGGAGCGCAACTTGCATTTGAAATGGATGTCACTTGGTTTGGTGCAATCATGCTTGGTGTAGTAACTGCTGTTACTGGTGGCCTATTACGAGATCTGCTTTGCCAAATAGAACCAGTGTTACTTCACCGCGAAACTATCGGGACATCGTCTTTGATCGGATCAATTTTCTTTGTCGCATTGCATCAATTTGAGATTTCGCAAACGGTTGCGGTTTTTATTGGGGGAGCAGCCGTAGTTATCACAAGATTTGTTTCGATTTACTTCAACCTTCATCTGCCTAAGTTCACAAAGTATAGGATTGGACTATGACACAAAGGCAAGAGTTTCGAGTAATTCGTACATATAGCGATTTTGAGCTTCGTGAATATCTTCCATGTGTACTTGCAGAAGTAAGAGTTTCTGGGCAGTACTCAGACTCATCAAGCAGCGCCTTCTCTAAACTTTTTAATTACATTTCAAAGGGAAATAATTCATCCGAAAAAATTGCGATGACGGCCCCAGTAATCACCGCCCAAAATGAAGATAGTTCTGATTCCGCCGAATGGTATGTCTCCTTTGTGATGCCAGCAGGTAGTACGTTTAGTCAAATGCCGCAGCCCAACAATTCACAAATCAGATTACGAGAATTAGATACTGAAACTTGCGTTGCAAGATCATTCCGTGGGAGAGCTACCGATGATTCATCACGAAAAATTGCACAAGAGCTTCGGAAAAAAGCTGCTGAAGCGAATATCGCACTCTCTAGTGAAACGCGAATCTGTCGCTTTGATCCACCATTTAAACCAGGCATCTTGCAGTACAACGAGATTGTGATCCCTACTTATCAAGGGGAGTAGTTGTAATCCAGAATCTCTGTAGCACTATCCAAGAACCTTAAATAGAACCATACTTGGGCTATGAGTACGCAAATATCCCGCGGCATAGTCCACTCAAGCAATGGCGGCGTTGCTGCTAGCCAGCCGCTAGCGGTTTCGGCGGCGTTAAATATTCTCCAACGAGGTGGCTCTTGCATAGATGCGGGAATCGCTGCGAGTGCGGTGCTTGTCGTTGTTGAGCCTTCCTGTTCGCATTTAGGAGGTGACGCATTCCTTGTAGTTCACGACGCAAAGATGCGCAAGAACACAGCGTTTAACGGCAGTGGTGAATCCCCTCACAATGCAACTGCTCTTGAATTTGAGGCCGGGATTCCTAAACTCGGTTTTCGCGCTGGGACAGTGCCTGGATTGGTTTCAACTTGGTTTGCAGCGCACCAATCTTTGGGTCGACTTCCAATCTCAGAATTGTTGCAACCTGCTATTGAATATGCGAAAAGTGGTTTCCCAGCAAGCGCGGATTTTGTTAAACGTATTCAGGATTTTCTAAAGATCAATCCGGAGAGCAAGTTATTTGAAACGCTGGGCATCTCAACCGAATTATCTGTTGGAGATATTGTTATTCAAAAAGAGTTAGCAAACTCTCTCACGCTGATTGCAGAACAAGGACGTGATGCTTTTTACAAGGGTGAGATTGCGAATAAAATTATTGAGGAAACCAATGGGTGGTTCAACACCGGTGATTTAGCTGCACATAAAACCCGAGTTACTGATCCGATATCTGCCAAGTATCGAGAGCTGACAATTTATGGCCAGCCACCGCCTAGTCAAGGAATGGTCTTGATTGAGGAGTTACTCCTTGCTTCTGAGTACAACCTAGAAAAAGTCTCTGAGGCTGACCGCATTCACCTACTTGTTGAAATAAAAAAGTTAGCTTTCGAAGATCGCAACCG
>CAIUXE010000153.1 GCA_903902965.1 uncultured Actinomycetes bacterium | reverse complement strand
TGATGCTGGTGTAGCCAGCCGTCGAAAAGCCGAAGAGTTGATCACTGATGGACGGGTTTCGGTCGACGGAAGGGTGGTTCGGACCCTCGGAAGTAAGTTTGATCCAGAAAACTGTGAAGTAGTGGTTGATGGTGAGACATTAAAGAAGAAAACAACCAAGACTTATCTTGCGCTTAATAAACCTTATGGGATTTTATCCACCATGTCTGACCCCGAGGATCGCCCCAATTTAGGTGACCTTCTGGAGTCAAGAAGTGACCGACTTTTCCATGTTGGACGGCTAGATCGTGAAAGTGAGGGCTTGCTGCTACTCACTAATGACGGCGAATTGGCCCATCGAGCAACCCACCCTTCTTACGGTTTGGCCAAGAATTACTTACTTGAGGTTTTGGGTGTCCCTAGCCGCCAGGTCATGAGTGCCCTGAAAGAGGGAATCCAGTTAGAGGATGGGATGGCTCGAGTTGATTCAATAAGCCTGGTCGAAGGGCAACCTGGTCGGTCCGTTCTGGACATCACCATTCATGATGGCCGGAACCACGTACTAAGACGGATGGCAGCCGAGGTTGGGCTCTCCGTTGAGCGACTGATTCGAATTGGGATGGGGCCGATAAAACTGGGACAGCTGACTCCCGGAAAGTGGCGGGACATCAATGGCCAAGAATTGAATTCTCTCTTTAAAGCGTTAGAGATGAAGCAGTAAAACCATATAACTGTAAATAGATATGTCGTTATTTATGGTATCAATATAGCAATAAATCTACATTAAGGGAGTTCCCATAAAAGCAATATATCGATAAAATAATCCTCTGAGATGCATATACACAGAAATTATTAGCAATAAGTCGATATTTATGAGCAAGAGTCGAATGAAAGTCAGTGTTTTAGATGCATCTGGCTTAACCAATAAGTCGATATATTATTAAATTGTTTTCTATATATGACGGCAAGCCAGATGCCGCAGGAGATCTGAAAAGGGTAGAATTAGGGCATGACAGTGCGGGCCCTTCGTGGGGCAATCCAGATCGTCGGAGACGACCGGGACGAGTACTTTGCCCAAATCCAGGAGCTTTTAAGGGAGATTCTTTCCCAAAATCAAGTGGTCCAGGAAGATCTAATTTCGATCCTCTTTACAGCGACGCCTGACTTGAAGATTGATTTCCCAGCTGTTGCAGCCAGGAAAATGGGACTCACGGAGGTTCCGTTGATGTGCGCGGTAGAGATGGAAATAGCCGGGGCACTCCCACGCACCGTAAGGGTGCTTGCACATGCCAATTTAGAACGTCCAAGAGCCGAGATTAAACACGTATATCTCGGGGGAGCGGTAGTTTTACGCCCTGATTTGGCCAAATAATGTCGCAAATAGTCATAATTGGGGCAGGTTTAATCGGCACATCCATCGGTTTGGCAGCTACGAAAAACGGCCTGACCTGCACCTTTGTCGATTCAAACCCGAGAAACGAAGCCTTAGCCAATCAATTATGTGGCTCTGAAGGTGTTCTGTGGGCAGATAATGAAGTTGATTTAGTGGTCGCAGCTACAACGGTACCTGAGTTACCAAATGTTGTTTTTGACGCATTAAATAAATACCAAAAGGCAATAGTTATAGATATAGGTAGCATAAAGACTAAAGTTCTAGTTGAGGTTTCATCAAAGATACCAACAAATGTCCTATCACGGTATATTGGAACGCATCCGATGGCCGGTAGAGAAGTAACCGGACCTGAAGGGGCGCGGAATGACCTCTTTGAAGGTCGCGCCTGGGCTATCTGCCCAAACGAGCACAACAAGGCAGCAGATATTGAAGAGGTGGCCAGCTTTATTCGATCTCTTGGTGCGACGCCTTATCAAATGGATAGCCAAACCCATGATGAGCAGGTTGCTTTGGTTTCACACCTGCCGCAAATACTTGCCTCACTTCTTGCCGGAAACTTGCATGGGGATCTCTCTTTAGCCGGACAAGGGCTACGAGACATGGTGAGAATCGCCGATTCCGACCCAGTGCTTTGGGGTGGGATTTTGAGTGGTAATCAATTAGCAATTAAACCTCTACTTCGACAAATGTCTAAACAAATAGATCAACTTGTCGATTTAGATTTATCTCGAGAAAGTGTAGAGCGAGTTATTGCGAGTGGTGTTGTCGGTAAATCGACTATTCCTGGCAAACATGGAGGGGCAGACCGCGATTACGCAAAGTTGCCAGTAGTTATCAATGATAAGCCCGGTCAATTAGCTGCTTTATTTCAGATTTGCGGTGAAATAGGGGTAAATATTGAGGATTTGAGCATTGAACATTCCCCAGCACAATCCACCGGATTGATCACCTTGTTTATCGCGCCTACCGATTTGTCGACATTAATCACCGAATTAACTGGAAGAGGATGGCAAGTTCATCCATAAGTTTTAATGGTTTAATAGTTTTACAGATCTAGCCATTTATCGATATTGATGACAGCAGGTTGTGAAAACGATCTCGTTGGTGGCGTACTTAGCCGTGACATGCAGGTTAACCTTAGGGCGGAGAAGCGCAGATTTTCGCAAAGATTTGAATTAAAAGTAATTGGGTAAGGGGGTCTGAGATGTCGGTTATCGCCATTGATGGCCCGAGCGGCGCTGGAAAATCATCAGTATCTAAAGGAGTAGCGGCCAAGGCGGGGTGGGGTTATCTAGATACTGGCGCTTTGTACCGAGGTTTGACCTGGCTGGCTCAACAAGAAGGAGTTAGCACACCGCAGGAGATCTCGAAGTTGGTGCGGGATAGCAAGCTAAATTTCAATTTGGATCCATTAAACCCAATGCTCGTAGCTAAAGATCCTGATGACAAAAACAAAACCAAAGATTTATCAGAGGTAATTCGTGAGGAATTAATCACCAACTCTGTCAGCGGCATTAGTGCAATTCCACAAGTTCGTGCTGAGTTGTTAACTTTGCAAAGAGATTTGATTGAGAAAAGCATGGCTGAATTTGGTGGTGTGGTTGTTGAAGGTCGCGATATCGGAACCACTGTTTGGCCAGATGCGGAGTTAAAGATTTTCTTAACGGCTGATGTTGCAGCACGTGCAGTTAGACGGCAGGCACAGTTGAGTGAATTAGCAGAAGTTAGTGCAAACTCTGTTGCAGATTCACTTGCAAAACGCGATTCAATTGATTCCATGAGAGCCGCCTCACCATTAAGGCAAAGTGAAGATCAAATCGTTCTCGATGCGACATACTTAAATCTAGAAGAGACGATTCAAGCGCTCTGGAACTTGATTGAGGAGCGAAAGCTAAATGGCTGAGAATTTAAGTGGTGCAAATGAAGCGGGAGAATCAAAAGATTCTAGATTGCCCATCGTTGCACTTATTGGAAGACCCAATGTTGGTAAATCAACTCTAGTTAACCGTTTATTAGGTCGCCGTGAAGCAATCATCGAAGACCGTCCGGGTGTTACTCGCGATCGCGTTCGTTATGAAGCTGAATGGGCTGGTCGTTCTTTTGCATTGATCGACACCGGGGGATGGGAACCAGATTTAACTGGTTTAGGTTTGAAGGTTGCGCAGAGTGCCGAAATGGCAATTGAAGAAGCAGATTTAGTTCTTATGGTTGTAGATGCAACTGTTGGAGCGATGGAAGAAGAGATGGCTTTAATCTCGCACATCCGCAAAACACATACTCCGGTTATGTTGATTGCAAATAAAGTTGACAGCGCAGAAGCAGAATTACTTGTTCATGAATTGTGGCAACTGGGATTAGGAGAACCAATTCCGGTCTCAGCATTACATGGTCGGGGAAGCGGTGATTTATTAGATCGCGTAATTGATATGTTGCCTAAGGAAATTTTAAAATCCGAAGTTGATGCTCCAAGACGCGTAGTGCTTGTAGGCAGGCCAAATGTTGGTAAATCAAGTTTGCTTAATGCGATTGCAGGAACTGATCGAGCACTGGTCGATTCGGTCGCGGGTACAACACGTGATCCCATAGATGAAGAGCTGGAGTTTGGCGGAGAGATATGGCGTTTTATCGACACTGCTGGAATTCGCAAACATGCAAATCAAGCTAGCGGTACTGAGTACTACGCAATGTTGCGAACAGAGGCCGCATTGGAACGTGCAGAGGTAGCAATTTTGGTTATCGATGCCGCTGAGCCAATTACGGATCAGGATTTACGAATCATGAACATGGTTGTTGAATCTGGACGCGCTTTAGTAATCGCGATGAATAAATGGGATTTGGTTGATGAAGATCGACGTGAAGCACTCGAACGTGAAAAAGATAAAGAACTCGACCAGGTTGAATGGGCTGAACGCATAAATGTTGCAGCACTTACTGGATGGCACCGTGACCGACTTGCACCAGCATTGCGCAGAGCATTAAATGGTTGGGAAACGCGCGTGCCAACATCGAAGTTGAATGCATTTTTGGGAACATTGATTGGCGCAACACCACCACCTGTTAGAGGTGGAAAACAACCCAAGATTCTTTTTGCAACTCAGCCAAGTACAGCGCCTCCACGTTTTCTAATTTTCACAACTGGTTTTCTGGAGCCTTCTTATCGTAGATTTATAGAAAGGCGTCTGCGCGAGGAATTTGGTTTTGCCGGAGCACCAGTTGAAGTATCAGTTCGTGTCCGGACTTGATTGAAAGTTTGGGGGAGTGGTGTCTAGCGAATCTAAAAAAGATTTGGAAAATGATCCAGCTAGCGATCGAATTTTAACTGTACCCAACGTCTTATCTTTTCTACGTGCATTAGGTATCCCAATTCTTCTTTGGTTGGTGTTGGTAAAAGAGTTTGATGGCTGGGCAATTTTTGTTTTAGCTATCGCTGGGATCTCGGATTATGCGGATGGAAAAATAGCCCGAGCTTTTAACCAAAGCAGCAAATTAGGAGCGATGTTAGATCCTGCAGTAGATCGTTTGTATATCGCCGCTACATTAATTGCACTTACTCTTCGAGATGTTATCCCGCTATGGATTTTGCTTCTTTTGATTGCTAGAGATTTGTTATTGGCAACAACCTTGCCATCACTTTATAAAATCGGTCATGGACCTATGGAAGTAACTTTCCTGGGAAAGGCTGCGACCTTTAATCTGTTATACGCATTCCCATTTTTACTGTTGGCATCTGGTGATTCGATTTTGGCCAGATTTGCCGACTCTCTGGCTTGGGCATTTGCAGGCTGGGGGGTTGCTCTGTACGTTCTGACTGGCATCTCTTATTTCCTCGGAGCTCGACGCTTAATTGGAGATTCAAGATCTCATAATAAGCAATAAGATCGGTGCGGAATTTGATTCTGGATAACAAGGAAGTTAACAAGTAAGTTCGCGAGGAAGTTCGCGAGGAAGTTAACAAGTAAAGGGAGAAAAAGATGTCTGAAAATCCAAGCAGCTTCCGGTACACGGCTGAACATGAGTGGATTGAAATACGTGGAGATGTAGCACGTGTTGGCATCACGGATTTCGCACAAGCTGCACTTGGTGACATCGTGTATGTGCAACTTCCAACCGTTGGTCAAGCAATAAAAGCTGGAGCGGTTTGCGGAGAAGTTGAATCAACAAAAAGCGTGAGTGAAATTTATGCACCCGTCGATGGAAAAATTTTGCAGGTAAATGACGCATTGAATTCACAACCAGAGTTAATCAATAGCGAACCTTTTAATCAGGGCTGGCTGTTTGAAGTTACCGCGCCAAATAGTGAGATTTTTGAGAAGTTGCTGACCAGCGAGGCTTACGAAGAGATCACTTCCCACTGAGAAGGCATCAAAATTTCGGGACTTGACCGAGCCCCCTGCTCGACCTTAGGGTCACCGTAAAGGTTTACTTGAAGGTGACTTTCAATCAGGCTGATTGAGCGTGATTTAACTGGGGGAGGGCAAATGTCGGACACAACCGCAATTCGCCGTGACAATCCCACCCCAATTCCAACTCGTGAATTAGAAGCTCTCACTGATGGAGATCGCGAAACATTAGCGGCGTTACCTGAAGGTTGCGCTCTGCTTATTGTGCAAAAAGGCCCAAACTCTGGAGCCAGATATTTATTAAATACTGAGAAATTAACTATTGGACGCAATCCAAAAAACGAGATTTTCTTAGATGACGTAACAGTTTCACGAGTACATGCAACTCTTGAACGCAGTGGAAAAGGTTTCACAATCACCGATAGCGGAAGTTTAAATGGAAGTTATGTAAATGGTCAGCGTTCAGATAGCGCAGCGTTGGTACATGGCGACCAAATTCAAATTGGAAAATATCGTTTG
>CAIUXE010000152.1 GCA_903902965.1 uncultured Actinomycetes bacterium | reverse complement strand
TTTAGATTCAGAGTGCGATGGATATTGAACAACCGCAACTTGTTTAGTTATTTGCGCAAGTAACCGCACAGTACGATCCATTACATCATCTAAATCCGCAGCGCCTTCTAAGAATGTTTCGATGGCACGACGTTCTGGCTCCGAGAACGGCTTGACGGTTGCTAATTTATCTACGAATAATCGATATCCACGATTGGTTGGAATTCGGCCTGCGCTGGTATGAGGTTGTGTAATTAACCCAGCTTCTTCCAAAACCGCCATTTCATTTCGAATTGTTGCTGGCGAAATTCCAAGATGGTGCCGTTGTGCAATGGATTTAGAGCCAACGGGTTCTTCAGTAGCGACATATTCTTCAACAATTGCGCGCAAGATTTCTAATTGACGTGATTCCATATTTGGAACCTGCGTATTAGATGCGTTCATGGTGGAAAAGGTACTACACCATTAATTCGCGCACGATTCGGTCCGCGATTAAGCGCCCCGATTGGGTTAACACAACCCGACCTTGCGACCAATGCGAGTACGAAATATGGTCACTTTCAAGATATCTGGCTGCGTTTGAATCTTGTTCCGAAGTTAAAGTCTTACGATCGATTCCATCGATTAATCGAATTTGCAACATTATTTTCTCATCTTTACGATTTTCTAAAGTTAAAGTTTCTCCCGCTAATTTTGGTGAAACTCCAGAATCTATTCGTTCCTGATAAGCGCTTGGATGTTTCACATTCCACCAGCGTTCATTTCCTAAGAAAGAATGTGCGCCTGGCCCAACTCCCCACCAGTTTGAACCATTCCAATAATTAATATTGTGGCGGCATTCACCACCTGGTTTAGCCCAATTACTTATCTCATACCAACTAAATCCGGCACTGGCAAAAAGATCATCAGCTATCCGATACTTTTCCGCAGTCTCATCATCAGCTGGCATTACTAATTCGCCACGTTTAACTTGATTAGCAAGTTTGGTGCCAGCTTCGACAATTAGCGCATATGCGCTGATGTGATCGATTGACATTGAGAGTGCGCTCTTTACCGAAATTTCCCAATCCGCGATTGATTCACCAGGTGTGCCATAAATTAAATCTACGCTGATGTGCTCAAATCCAATTGAGTTTGCTAATGCTACAGACCTAGCAACACCTTCCGGTTTATGAGTTCGATCAAGAGTTGCTAACACATGCGGAACTGCAGATTGCATTCCAAAAGAAATTCGGTTGAAGCCACCTTCTCGTAATTTTGCAAGTAAATCTTCGGTAACCGTATCGGGATTAGCCTCTATCGTTATTTCACAATCTTTACTTACTTCGAATTCGCTTTTGATTTTGGAAATAACTCGGTTTAAATCATGCGCCTCCAAAAGAGTCGGAGTTCCACCGCCAAAAAATATCGTTGGCACTATCGCACCATTAACTTCACTTCTGGCTTGATCAATTTCTTTCAAAACTCGATCTATATACCCTTCAGATACGCCCGAGATATCTGCTGCTAAATCACCACTTCGCAATTCGCTAGGTGTGTATGTGTTGAAATCACAGTACCCACAGCGCTTTACGCAATACGGGATATGAATGTAGAACGAGAGCCGCTGGCTCACAGTTACTTCTTTGCTCCAGCGCTCTTTGCCTTATCAGCATCAGCGTTTGTGGAGAGCGCAGCGATAAATGCTTCTTGTGGAACTTCAACTCGTCCCACCATTTTCATTCTCTTCTTACCCTCTTTTTGCTTCTCTAAAAGTT
>CAIUXE010000151.1 GCA_903902965.1 uncultured Actinomycetes bacterium | reverse complement strand
TAACCACATTTGCGACGCAGGCACTTCCATTCCAGGACGCGCTTGCACCGCAGCCGCCAACCGGAGGAGTTGGGGCGGTAGGGGTAGTAACAGTTGGTGCTGGTCCACCATTTTTCTCGCAATTAGATTGTGTAGAACCGTCATTACAAAGCACAGCTTGAGCGCTCGGCGCTTCAAATCCGATAACTATGATCGAGAGTGCAAGAAGTAGTAGCGAGGCGGCTCTAAAGCGCTTCATAACTTCCTCCAAGGCGGGGCATCTTGGGTAAAGGTTACTCTCTTTCCGTCTGGCCTCCTCAGAGGCCAAATAGGGATTTCCCTATGAAAGGTCGGGGAGTTTTTTACTGAAGATTTCTACTCGACTGGCCCGATAACGATTGCTTGGTCAGTTCCTTTTGCTATGAATGAAGCATCCTTCGCAGGGTTTAAATAAATGCCACTAGTCAATCCAGCATCTACTTCATTGTCGCGATAACCAATTACAACTTCACCGCGTGCGCGACCTGCTGCAACCAATTGTGCAAATGTTGCTTGACCTTCTGGCAAGTAATAACTGATTGGTTTTGCATTTAGATAAACACCACCCGGTCCAAATAGTTGGCCGAAGATTTGAGAAAGATGTGGTGATTGCGAAAGTTGAGTCATCATCAAACTCGCAAGGCGATCGCTCACTACTAAATCTTCAACTGCAACAACTCGAGCAAGCTCTACGTTATTGCTGTCAAGAATTTCAGCGATGATGCGAGCACGACCTGAACCGAATGCACCAGATTGCTTAAGTGAATGAACTGACAGAAGTGAAAGCAAAGAAGCAGCATCGGCTTCTGAGGTAGATGTCTTTCCTCGGTAACCAAAAATAATTACTTGATCAAATTGGGTTCCAGGAAGAGCTGATGCAATGTCGTTGTATCCACCATCACTTGGTCGGGTGACAACTTGCATATTTTCTGAACCGAGATCCTTCAAATCATCCGCAGTAACTTTTGTTGTTTGCGCAAGAATTAATGTTGCGGAACCTGGGGTTGCAAAATCATTAATCTCCTTTAGAACTTCACGTCCCATTGGATTCCAACCTAGAACTAAAGTTTGAATTGGTGGAAGTTTTGGTGCAGCACCAACTGCAATTTTTGCAGTAACTGAATCAAATTCAGGATGAGGCGCATTCCAAACAATTCGATCGTCATCTTCTGCAATCGCAATTACATAGTCATCATTACTTATAACCGTGTTCATCGGTGGAGCAAGCATCACAGTTCCATCTGCGCGACGAATACCAATTAGTGATGCACCTGAATAACCTAGGAGCGCTTCTCCAAACATATGACCGGCTGAAAGCCCTGCAGGAGCGTAATAAATCTCATTTCCTTCAAAATCAAGCAGGTCTAAATAGATCGCTGCAAGACCAGGTTGGCGACATGCATGCGCTGTTACTTGCGCAATCAATTGTTGAGTTTGCACAGTTACAACACGTCCTGCAGTAGAGCGCATTAGCGCATCAGAAGCAGAAAGATCATTGATGTCAGCAACAACTACGGTTTTTGCATCAACTGGAAGATTTGCAAGTACTGCGAGAACGCCGGTAACTGCACTTGGTACGCCACCTTTTGTGCTAGCTAAAACAATAACGCTCCTTGCTGCAGCAATGTTCATGTCAGATAAAATTTTAGGATTTGAAGGGTCAAGAGAACGCGTAACAATTTTTGTATGTTTCAATTTCCCAACACGAGAATCAAGCTCTTCATTCATGGTGTCAATAGGGACAGGGGCAATAATTACTGCAACTCCTGGATTGTTTTCATTTGCCACATCAAGTTGTTGCAAAATTGAATAAACCTGTGGACCCCAACCAAGAATCATGATGTGATCTTTTTCTACAACAGGGCCTTTACCTTTACGAAGGTCGGCGATTTTCTTGCTTGTGCTTGCAGTAATGAATGCAAACATGGCACCACCGGTAAGCAAGCTTGCAATTGTTAAACCAAGTCCGAAAATTCGACCTTCCCATAAATTGCTTGGAAGGTTTCCTTTTCCTAAAACGCCCCACAATGCAATAAATGCACGATCAGGAGCAGGTTTACGCCCGCCACCTTCAATTCCATCTGGATCAAAATTTAAATAAATGGTGAACGGGATGCTCAGTACTGCAGAACCAAGAAACAACCAACCAATTAATGCGAAAGGTCCGCGTTGCAGCGTGTTGTAAAACTTGTAGCGCAACTTATTTAGTAAGCCGGCTTTTTTGGCTGTTTCATTTGTTGATCCAGCCGAAGATGAACCGTATGAGCGCGATGGATTGGTAGGTGTAGTCATGGTCGCAAGGTTAACAAAGGGGTAGCACTAAGCGGTAGATCCCTGATTTTGCTGGATTTTCAGTTAGAGCGCTGTTGCAGTCCAAGTGGTGCCCAGTTAACCTTTCATTCATTCCAGCGAGTTAGGAGCAGGTAAATGGCAGAGCTTCAGAGCAAATCTGAGACGCCAGATTTTTTTGCTGACCCCGTGGTTAAGCTGGCATTTGGCATGTCCGCGAATGGGCTCCAATTAAATGAAATTCCAAGTGATACCAAGATCGGCTTCTCAGATAATGGGGCAATTCGGGCAAGTTACCCAGATGGGTCAACTCGAGAATTTATCGCCAATGACTCTGGCGGGGGCGAAATGATTACCACTTTGAGTGATGGGACCCAGATTGAAAGCATTCTTTCTTTTGAGGATGGCGTAATTTCAGTTACTTCCACCTCTTCTACGGGAGAGCAAACCGTGATGACCATCGATGAAAATGGGGTCAATTTCCAGAGCATTGCCGCAGACGGAACTATTTCTAATGAAATCCCAGCAGATTATGAAGCACTGGTTGCGTCTTGGGTAACTGCAACAGAGGATTTGGCTTCGGCAATCAGCACCGATGATTCTTTTAGCGAAGAATCAATTGATGATAGTGATTCATCTGGTGGTGTGAGTGATTTTTACCAACCTGGAAATTTTAATGGCCAAGGAGCGCAACTTTGGCAAGCAGGGGTATTCGCTAATTCGCTCGACGATTCACCGGAAGCTCAAGGGTTCCCATCGGTTGAATTTACAATCGAAGAGTTCGAAGAGTTCGAAGAAGATGCGGATACCGACACAAGCGCTTAGGAAAAACTTTTTATCTCTCCAAAATTGATGAGACTACCTGCTCTGACTGCGCTGATGGTTAGATAGTGCCATGAAGAGCAAGCGCCAACTACCTAGTCCGCGTTTTGTGCTCCCGCTTATTAATTGGGGATTACCAACTTTGCGCAGGCATAAAGCGCGAATGTCAAAAGTTGTCACGGTAAGGGATCTGCAGAATATTGCACGTACCCGAGTTCCTAAAGCGGTGTACGACTATGTTGAAGGCGGAGCCCACGAAGAGATTTCACTTGCACGAACTGCTAATGCGTTTTTGAGAGTTGAACTCCAACCAAATGTTTTGCGCGATATTTCAAATGTAGATACAGGCATTGAAATTTTTGGTAAAAAAACTGCGATGCCAGTTATTTTTGCTCCAACTGGTTACACACGAATGATGCATCACACGGGAGAACCAGCTGTTGCCGAAGTGGCTGAGAAAAACAATCTTGTTTACTGTTTATCAACGATGGGTACAACTGCCCCAGATGATTTAGCTGCAGCGGTCCCAGGCGCTCGCCGCTGGTACCAATTTTATTTA
>CAIUXE010000150.1 GCA_903902965.1 uncultured Actinomycetes bacterium | reverse complement strand
GTAACTTCATTTGCCGGTCGTGGTGGAGTTGGAATTGTTGTAGATGGTTATATCCGTGACTGGCCACGCATTCAGAAGATGGAAATTCCACTGTGGACATTAGGTGCAACACCAAACTTTGCATCCCAAGGTCCGCTTTGGCCATGGGCGCACGCAGTTCCAGTGGCTGTTGGTGGAGTTCTCGTAATGCCAGGTGACATCATCATTGCTGATGATGATGGTGCTGTCGTTGTTCCAATAAATATTGCTCATCTCGTACTGGAAGCGGGCGAGAAATATGAGAGCAATGAAGAATTCAGCAGAATGCGCTTAGCTGAGGGTGGTGCACTTCGCACTTACTATCCGCTTAGTGAAGAAGGATTAGCTGAGTTGGAAGAGTGGAAGAAGAAAAACGGTAAATAATAAATCTGTTTTGAAACTAGAGGGAGCTAAATAAAATTAGCTCCCTCTAGTGCTTTCCAGCACTCTTCCGGAATTTCTAAATTGAAATCTTTAATATTTGCATCAAGTTCAGCAACAGATCTTGCTCCAGTTAACACAGTAGTTATAGCTGGATGGCGTAGCGGGAATTGAATAGCGGCCGCAGTCAGTGGCACATTCCAGTTGCTTAATAACTCCTTAATGGCAATTGCTCGTTCAATTAATTCGACTGGCGCTGCCGAATAATTGTAAGTTGTACCAATAACCGGATTAGCCAAGATTCCGGAGTTAAAGACTCCCCCGATAACGATAGAAACATCATTTTTTAGCGCAGCTGGCAATAGATCTTTCGCCGCGCTTTGATCTAAAAGGGTGTATCTGCCCGCAATTAATACCGCATTTATGTCGGTTTCATTTACAAACCTTGTCGGAATTTCATTTTGATTCATTCCTACGCCAATTGCACTTACTATCCCCTCATCTCGCATCTTGGCAAGTTCTGGGTAACCCTCTTTAATTGCTGCATCTGCAAAATCATCTGGGTCATGGATATAAGCAATATCTACTTTAGGAAGTTGTAAACGCTCCAGGCTTTCTTCCATAGATTGCCGAATTCCACTTGGCGTGTAATTAAAGGTGGCTTCAATTACTTCACCTTTGCCATCTTTTATTAGTAAGCGTCCAACTTTAGAAGAGATTGTTACCAATTTTGCCCGGGTTGAACCAAGACCCAGACCAAGACGAGTTTCTGCTAATCCGCTGCCATAAACAGGCGCGGTATCAAAATATTTAATTCCCTTAGTAAGCGCATCTTCAACAACAGCAAGCGCTGCACTTTCTTCGACATCCGTGTAAAGCCCACCCAGTGGAGCGGTGCCTAAACCTAAGCGAGTTACAGATAGATTTGTTCGGGCAATTTTGCGTAACTCTTGATGCTTATTCACGGCAACCCATCTTAAAACCTAGGTGTTAGTTAGCTCTTTACAGAACCGGCGAGCATTCCGCGACTTAAGAATTTTTGCGAGAAGAGGAAGAGCAAAATAATCGGCAAGGTAATTACCAACGCTGAGAGTGCGATTTCGGATCTCTCGATTGGCAAAATTGCTGATGAGTTACCCGAGAATGCTGGAGTGTTAGTAAAGAGAAGTGTTAAGCCAGATGAGAGTGGGTGCTTCTCGCCAGAAAGAATAAATACTTGTGGCAGGAAGAAGTTATTCCAAGCTCCCACAAAGGAGAAGAACGCAATGATTCCGACCAAGCTCTTCGAAACTGGAAGCGCTACTTTTCGGAAAATTTTGAAGTAACCGCAGCCATCGATTTTTGCAGCTTCATACAACTCTTTAGGGATAACAGTGGAGAAGTGAATATAGGAGAGGAAAACTCCAAATGGATAAAGCGAACTGGCCAGAATTAAGCCAAGTTCGGTATCAGTTAGACCTAATTTATTTACCCAAATGAACATAGGCATAACAAGAGCAATTCCGGGAATAATCATCGCGATCATTACTAACATCAAAATCTGACGTTTAAATTTAATATTTGTAGCGGCCAGAGCAAAGCCACCTAGGAGGCTCATCGTGGTGCTAAGTAAAACAATTCCCAAGGTGTACCAAAAACTGTTTTCGATCCATCTAATCAACACTTCATTGTCGTATTGCATCAGGTTTCGCCAGCGCGTTAAATAGCTTCCAAAAGAACCGAATTTGAGTGGTGAGAATGAAACGAGTTGGGCGCGATCTTTACTTGGCGCGATCGTCATCCAAAGAGCAGGCACTAATAGGACTGCCGCAATAAATACTAAGGTGAAATTTGTGGCGAGTTTTCCAAAGGAGAAAGCCTTCTTGTCTGGTGAGTTATCAGAAACTTTAATTTTGGTATTAACTGTGGTGGTCATTTGCTTTCATCCCCAGTCTCAAAGAATTTTGTTTTGAATATTAAGATCAGCGCAGCAATTAAACAGACAATCAAGAGCATTACCGAGACTGCTGATGCTCCAGCAAAATCACCTTCAGTGAACGCCAGGTCATAGCTAAGTTGGTTCAATGACCAATCCACAGCAACTCCACGGAAAATTGCTGAGTTGACGATAAATGGTTCAGCAAAAATCTGGACTGATGCGGCTACAACTAAGACCACCATGTACACAACGTTTTTCTTAATTAAAGGCAATTTAATTTTTGTCGCAAGTTGGAAATTACCGCAACCATCAATTTTGGCTGCTTCAATTACTTCATCTGAAATCTCTTGCAATCCACCGAACTGAACCACGATCCAGCCACCGGCATTTGAAACAACTGCCATCATTGCAAAAATTAATGGTAAATAAACTGGCTTAAAAATCTGACCTTGGCTTTCAATACCAAAGAAATTTAAGACTTCTCTAAAAGGACCGATGATTGGTTCGAGAGCGGCGTACCAAACAAGTACTCCAGCGGCTCCTACATAACATCCAGGAATCAAATATGCGAGCCGAACATATTGATGCCACTTCGCACGATAAGTGTCTAACAAGAGAGCTAGGCCTAGCACCACAACAGTCATAACTGGGGCGGAGATCAACATAAAAATCAAAGTGTTTTTTGCAGCTGAGGTAAATCGAAAATCATGAAGCACGATCCAATAATTTTTAATTCCACCAGCTTCATTTTGCATAGAAGGCCCTAAAGATTCCTTAAATGCCAAAATGATGGGAATGATCGCAAACATCACGAAAAACAGTAGGAATGGCGTAAGCATTACCCAGCCAGCTGCTGTTGAGTCCCGTTTTTTGCTTTTCACTACTGGTCTCCCTTAATAAATTATTAAT
>CAIUXE010000149.1 GCA_903902965.1 uncultured Actinomycetes bacterium | reverse complement strand
CATGTTGCGTGCGAAGTAAGAAGTACCTGAATAAACAAGTGGTGATTCTTTTGCGACATAGGCAACAATTCCTGCGCTGTCTGCTGTTTGTGCAGTTGCGTTTGTTCCGTCTGCAATAAATCCAGCGATAACCGCAGCGTCAATAGCCTTTAGGTAAGCGCGTTGCATTTGGATTGTTAGTTCATCGTAGAAGATTGGGTCTGAACGCTCTAGGAGTTCAAGAGTTACTGTGTTCTGTCCAGCGTACTTTGAAACTGTACCTGTGATGTAGTCAGTAACCATACCTGTATTTGAAGGTGTGCCTGATTCAGAAGTTGCTGCCACTGTTGGCGCAGTACCGCCACCATTTGTATCAAGTGATGGAATTGAAAAACTCATACCATTTGCAGGCAAAGTTCCACGGCTAATAGCGTCAATAGCAGGTGTTCCGAAGTTTGTGTTATCTACAAACTCACGAAGGTATTGAATTGGGTTGAACGCAGGGTTTGTTGTTCCGATTGAGTCCACTGCGGCTTGAACAACCATTGGATCTTCTGATGCTGCGACCCATAGCTTTGATTCTTCGTTGCCAAGTTGAGCTTTAATCTTGTGTTCTGTGTAGCGACCCATAGAAGTAATTCCATGGCGCACTGTTGTAGAGATGTAAGGGTTTGACGCCTTGATTGTTGGGCGTGAAGCTTCGGCAGCTGCCGCGGCTTCTGTTGTTGCGGCTGGAGTGGTTTCTTCCACGATGGCCTCGCTTTCGGTTTCGGATTGGGTTTCTTCATCTTCTAATGCCTTTTCAATTACCTGAAGATTCTTCAGTTGATCTACGGCATTGGAAATTTGGTTTATTAGTTCATCTTCGGTTTGCTCGATGACTTCTTCTGGATCAGCTGATTGCGCAAAAACTTCTGTAACGATTGCATCGGTGAAGGCCGGTGATTCGACAAGGCTGACCTCTTTTAAGATGGCCGATGAAACATAAATAGTTCCGTCTTTAGAAGGTTTAGATGCGATGACTTCAACACCTACACTCAAACCGCCAATTAAATTTTCTTGGCAGAGAATTAAATAATCAGTGCCCTTTTGCGATGCAGAAACTTTGAACTGTCCGTAAATCGCAGTGTCAGTTGTCTGGAAGGATTGAGCGCGCCCTATCGGATCGTCTTGGCGGTGTTGAGCCAGTAGCTTTATTTTCGTTCCGTCTTTGATTGCAATAGAACCGCGCTCAAATACAACGGGGCCGACACTTGTGTTGCCGACCTTTCCGAAGGGCACAACAACCCCAGAGATAATTCTGCGGCCGGAATCCGCAGCTTCTATGGGTGAACTAAAATTAATTAACATCGAACTCTCCACTTCCTTCTGGTGTTAGATCTTCCATTTGCATTGCTTGGTCTAAAGTAATTAAGTTAAGTGCAAGAAGTTTTTCTGTAACTTCTAAACGAGCCATTGGATCAGCGCGTAAGAATGTTTCAGAAACCGAGAAACGCACAACCTGACCGCGTGCGGATAGATCATCAAGGCTGAGTCTTGACTCAATCGCTGTCATAAATGGTTGCAGTGTGTAAGCAACAAATTCTTTTCTACGATCTAAAATGTTTTGATAAGTTTGTGATTTCATTTGCTCTGCATCTGCCATATCCGCAGTTACATTACAAGCGCGACAAAGTTCTAAAGCGTAGTAAGCCTTTGCTTCGTTATACATCATGTCTTTTGGTGAGAACGCAGTAACTTGATAATCAAGTGTTGAAGTTAGATAAGCAGTGGCACGATTTTGTCTAGCAGATTTCCATGCCGCCAAAATTCCTTGAATTTGTGCATCTGGTAGATCAGCGCCGTTGTTCTTAATAAATCCAGATGGTTGTGGATTTTGAGCAGAGATAGCAGCAGCTTTTTCAACATCTAACGCAGCACGAATTGTTGTGCCAGATTTAGTTAATAAACCTTGATCTAAAGCTTGAAAAGTAATTAGAGATCCAACACCGGACATAGGTAGGCGAGTAGCGCCATCTATCATGTAGTAATCAACCTCGGTATTGTTCTTTGTGTATTTAACAGTTACACGATCGTTCTGTACCCATTCAAAACGAGCCGGGCGATTATCATCTGCATACACTTCTGTAACGCGCCAATATGCAACGCCATAAAACAAAAGTGAATCAACAGTCCACGCAATAGTTACTGCGCGTGGTTGGCGAATGTCTGGTTGTTCAACCCAAACGAGTGAAGGTAGTTCTTCACCAGTTTTTACCGAATACATCTCCATCGGAATACTTGCAATAGTGTTTGCAATTAGTGAACGGCATCGTGAAACAGTAGGCACCGCCATCGCGTCCTGACGGAGAATCGCATTAGCGTAATTGTTGTAACCACCGAAGTTCGACTGGCCCCAGTAGGTTCCGAATGGTTGATCCATTACGGGCGGTGCAAATTGAGATTTTATTTCTGATTTTGGAGACGAACCATCGGCTTTAGTGCCGCGAAAGAAATCAAGGACTGCCATGTGCAAATTTTTTCAATTTGGCACGCACAACGAGCAAAAGGGTGTGCTATTGACGCTTTGGAGTGTCGGGGCTATCGTGGCAATATGAAACAAGAAGGCTACCTAGCACCT
>CAIUXE010000148.1 GCA_903902965.1 uncultured Actinomycetes bacterium | reverse complement strand
GTCACTTTCTATGGCAGCTTTACCGTTGTTTGGAGAAAGTGGATCAATAGTCGGTTTAGATTTTGATGCCACTGTTGCTTGGCCAAAATATGACTGGATGGGGGTTGCAAAAGCAGCTCTTGAATCAACTAGCCGCTATCTGGCAAGAGATCTTGGTCCGAAAAATATTAGAGTTAACTTGATTGCTGCGGGACCAATTAAAACTATGGCAGCGAAATCAATTCCTGGATTTGAAGAGTTTGAATCAGTTTGGAATGAGCGGGCACCATTGAAATGGGATGTTTCTGACCCAACGCCTGCAGCTCAAGCGACTGTAGCTCTACTTTCAGATTGGTTCCCAAAAACCACGGCTGAGATCATCCATGTAGATGGCGGCGTTCATGGAATGGGCGCTTAGTAGCGGGCTAGAGGTTGGGTGCGTAGGGATCTCCCTACCTTTTAACGCTTGATCGGCAATCTAAGACAACTTTTCAACCTAGTAATGCGAGAATTCGCCGTAATAAATTACGAATTTGCATTCAAAATCCAGGGGAGTTGTTTTGAGAATTCAAAAAGGTAAAAATCATGCCGGCCACAGAGTTTTGAGAGTTTTCTCGGCTGGGGTAATTACTCTGTCAATTTTTCTCCCTACAACTCCTGTGGCATTTGCTGTTTGTCCTGGACCGACTGCTGAGACTTGGTTACCTGATGGGACTTTGAATCCAGCTCTCGCACCACAAATTGATGCTTATGTTGCATGCTCCCAGGCTGAGAATGCAGCTAGATATGCAGAAAATGCAGCAGCTGATGCAGCGGCAGCAGCTTCTTATCAAGCACAAACTCAGGCAGCTGCCCAAGCTGACGCGCAAGCAGCAGCTCAAGCAGCGGCAGCAAAAGAAGCAGCTTCACGCAACCCTAAAGATGTCGCTCAGATTGCTTCGTTAACCGATGAAGTCAAAAAATTAAGCGAAGAGTTATCGGCCTTAAAATCCAAACTGGCGGAACAAACTGTTGTCGCTGAGAAATCCAAATCCCAGGCATCTGAAATCGAGAAACTGCAACAATCTTCAAAAAGTAATGATGAAAAATTTACTGAAGCTAATACAAGATTAGCTGAGGCAAGCAAAAAGATTACAGAGTTACTTTCAAAAGTTGCATCAGCTGAAGCCGAAAAGCAGGAATTGATTACGGCTAAATCTAAAGAGGCGACAGTTGCAAATGTAGCCAAAATTGCTGACGTTACCGCAACAGTTGAAGATGCTAAAGGAGTAAAAGTTAGCGCTATCACAGCGGTCGATTCATCAGGTAAAGATATTAAAGACGGAGATGGAAAAGTTATTTTACTGGCCCCGATAGTGGGTAATGATGGAAAAGCAATTAGAACTGCGGATGGGCAAGTCGCACGTGCTTCGCTGGCAACAACTTCAAGTGGTGAAGTTTTAATTGCTAGTAGTAAGAAAAAGAGTTCGGCTCCTGTAATTGTTATGAATGTTTTATCTGGAGACAATCAATTATTGCTCGGCCCAGATGGGAAACCTCTAACAACCGCCCCTGTTGTTAAATCTGGAAATATTGTTTTTGTAGATGGCAATGGAACTCCAATTATGGTTAAACCAGTTCTCGGTCCAAGTGGTCAGCCAGTTTTGCATGAAGGCAAAATTTTAATGACTCAATTGCTAACCTCTGGTGCTAACGAAGCGTTATTGGATTCATCTGGTGCACCATTGATGACCGTTCCACTTTTGGACTCAAGTGGAATGCCAATAAAAGCTGGCAACGGGAAAGTTGTTTACGTGCCACCGGTTCTAAATTCAAAGGGCACCGTTATGCTCGAAACAAACGGCTCTCCAAAATTAGCGCAACCCTTAGCGGATAATGTTGGAAGCATTGCATTAACTCCAGACGGAAGGCCATTTGTCGGTCAACCTCTCGTAACGGATTCAGGCGCAGAAATTAAATTCAAAGGTGCGAATGTATTTGTAGGCGCAGTTGGAATGCCGGTAGTTAGTTTGACTGGTAAAACTGTAAAAAGTATAGAAGGATCAAATTTGCAATTTAGTTACAACGGAACTATCGCCGATCAAGATGGTAAAAACTTTTTAGGCACGGACGGACGCAATGTTCTCATTAATAGTCGTGGTCTACTTTTAAATCCTGCGGGGGATCTTTTGCTGGACCGAAAAGGTAAAGCGGTCCGTGTTTCCGAAAACGGAAACATCGTTGATGGAGTCGGCAAAGAGATTCAATCTTTGACCGGAAAAACTTTGAGTATTAGTTCAAATAACAAAATCCTTGCTATCAAGATCGCTGGCAAGGAAGTCTTGGCTCCTAACAGCAAGGCTGTGAGAGTTGCATTAAATGGACAGTTATTTGATTCAAGTGGTTTACAAATCTTGGCCGCTAACGGCAATCCAATATTCGTAGATTCAACCAAAAAAGCATTAGTTGACAGCGCTGGTGGAGTAATCAAAGTAGGGGCTGGGCAAAAAGTTGTAGGCAAGATCGGGCAACCCGTAAATTAACGGTCTGGCTGCCAATTTATGCTCAAATTGGTTTAAAGGGTGGGCTCAGGTAGGATTCAAGGAGTCCGGGTTACCCCCTGGGCTCATAGCAAGTGGAGTTCACTCCCACCGTCTGGCCTCTGGGCATAGCGGTTTGAATGGGTCTCCTCCTGCTTTGCATTCACAGTAGCAAGGGACAGAGGAGCACTTATCAGCGCAGAACCCCGCATCAACGATCAAATCCGAGTTGCTGCTGTTCGATTAATTGGACCAAATAGCGAACAGATCGGAATCGTCGCAATAGCTGAGGCGATTCAAATGGCAATTGATGCAGATCTAGATTTAGTCGAGATCGCACCGGAAGCTGATCCACCTGTTTGCAAAATTATGGACTTTGGAAAATTCAAGTACGAGATCGCTCAAAAAGCGAGAAGTGCGCGAAAGAACCAAACACATGTTTTGATCAAAGAGATGAAGATGCGTCCAAAGATTGATACGCACGATTATGAGACCAAGAAAGCTCATATCGAACGTTTCCTTCGCGGAGGGGACAAGGTCAAAGTGACGATGATGTTTCGCGGTCGTGAGCAAGCTCGTCCAGATACCGGTTATCGCTTATTAGTGAAACTGGCAGAGGATGTAGTTGATTGCGCAACTGTTGAGTTTGCACCAAAACTTGATGGTCGCAATATGGTGATGGTTCTAGCGCCTACAAAGCGCAAGAACGAAGCAGTTGCTGAAGCAAGAGCAGCTAGACAAGCCGCTCAAAATTCAGCCGAGAATTCAACCCAGAATTCACCGGAATAGATTTAAGTAGAAAGCAGGAGAGTAGAAATGCCAAAGATGAAAACCCATAGTGGGGCAAAGAAGCGGTTCAAGGTAACTGGAACCGGAAAAATTATGCGCGAGCGCGCTGGAAAGCGCCACCTTCTCGAAGGTAAGAGCTCACGTCGTACACGTCGTCTCTCCGGTGATGTTGTTGCTAATGATGCAACTACAAATACCGCCAAGCGTCTACTCCGTTTGAAGTAAGGGAAGGGTGATCTAGATGGCAAGAGTTAAGCGCGGTGTCCATGCCGCAAAGAAGCGTCGTACAACTCTCGAGCGTGCAAGTGGTTACACCGGTCAACGCTCTCGTCTGTTTTCACGTGCGAAGGAACAAGTTACCCACTCGATGGTGTACGCCTTCAACGATCGTAAAGATAAGAAAGGTCAGTTCCGTCGTTTGTGGATTGCGCGTATTAACGCCGCTGCACGTCAAAATGACATGACCTACAATCGTTTTATCCAAGGATTGAAAGTTGCCGGTGTTGAAGTTGACCGCCGAGTACTTGCAGATCTTGCGATTAATGATCCTCAAGCATTTAGCACCTTGGTGGAAGTAGCACGCAAGCACGCTGTTGTTGCATAGTTAATTGATCGCTAATGAATAGCGTTTTGACGAGCCTTCGCTCACCCCACATCGGGAGAGTGAAGGCTCTTCATACTTCTAAGGGTAGAAAAATAGCTAATGAATTTTTAGCCGAAGGACCTCAAGCGGTTGAAGCCGCCGCAAAATCAAAAAAATTCAAAGTTACCCAGATGTACGTGACTGAAACTGCTTTGAATCAATTTAGTAAATTGATTTCTTCTGATCCAATTGTTGTTAGCGAAAAAGTTATGGCCGCAATGAGTTCAGTTGAAAATTCACAAGGAATTTTGGCAGTTTGCATTAAAGATGCACTCCCAGATTTGAATAAGTTAACTTCAACTTCAAACTTATTGATTTACTGCCATGAGATAAATGATCCAGGCAACCTCGGCACTATAATCAGAAGTGCTCATGCTCTTGGTGCACAAGGTCTGATTTTATCTCCAGGAAGCGTTGATCCTTTTTCTCCGAAAGTTGTCCGCGCATCAGCAGGATCTTTGTGGCAACTTCCGTTTGTAATAAATATTGAGTTCGAAGAATTACGTAGATCTGCTCAAGAAGTTGATATGAAAAGTATTGCAATGACCGGTGGCGGGAAAAAAGAATTAAACGATTACATCAAGTTGCTTCCAAAAAAGTCTGTTTTTGTCTTCGGTAATGAGGCTCATGGATTACCTAAAGAGATCATCACAAAATGCGATGAGCAGGTAAGAATTCCGATGAAGGCTGGCGCGGAGAGCCTGAACCTCGCCACGTCTGCAGCTCTTGTCATTTACGCAGCATCTAACGCCCAGACGCAGATAGAATAAATATTGTGTCTGCAGATCTTGAAGCCATAGTTTCGGCTGCCTTAACCGCTTTTAGCCAAGCATCGGATTTGGAAGAGTTTAAAAGCGCGAGATTGGCTCATGCTGGAGATAAATCTGCAATTGCGATGGCTAATCGTGAACTCGCTACTTTGTCAGCAAGTGAAAAATCAGAACGCGGGAAAGTTATAAACGAAGCAAGGTCTCGGATCAATCAAGCCGCTTCATCCCGCGAAGCATTACTTGTAGATGAGAGAGATCAACGTGTCCTTGTCGAAGAGCGGGTAGATGTAACTCTTCCGTTAGATCGTAGATCGCCCGGTGGGATTCACCCACTGACATCACTTCGTGAAGACATTAGTGATCTGTTTATCGGCATGGGTTATGAAGTTGCTGAAGGTCCTGAAATCGAAGCTGAGTGGTTAAATTTTGATGCGTTGAATATTCCAGCTGATCATCCAGCAAGAACGATGCAAGATACATTTTTTATTGAGCCAATCTCCGCTGGTTTGGTGTTGCGGACACATACATCTCCAGTTCAAATCCGAACCATGCTCGAACGCACGCCGCCAATTTATGTAATCTGCCCAGGACGTACTTTTCGATCTGACGAATTAGATGCAACTCATACTCCGGTGTTTAATCAAGTTGAAGGCTTAGTGATTGATCGCGGAATCACCATGGCTAACTTGAAAGGAACTTTGGACCATTTTGCTACTGCAATGTTTGGTCAAGGAATCGTCACGCGATTGCGTCCATCATTTTTCCCTTTTACTGAACCGAGTGCTGAAGTCGATATTCGATGCTTTGCTTGTCGTGGAGAAAATACTCCTGAGAATGATTCCTGTCGTACCTGCCGTGGAGAAGGCTGGATTGAATGGGGCGGTTGCGGAATGGTTAATCCGAAAGTCTTACAAGCTTGCGGAGTAGATCAAAATGAATTTTCTGGATTTGCTTTTGGAATGGGATTAGAAAGAACACTCATGTTCCGTCATGGAATAACTGACATGCGAGATATTGTTGAAGGCGATATTAGATTTACTCAACACTTTGGAGCTGGAATATGAAATTTCCAATCTCCTGGGTCTGCGAATTTGTAAAACTTCCTAAAGGTTTAGATTCTGATTCCATCACTCAAGCACTTGTTGGCGCTGGCTTCGAAGTAGAGGGTGTTCAAAATTTAGCTCAGGAAATTAATGGTCCAATCAAATTCGGAAAAGTAATTTCTATCGAAGAGATTACTGAATACAAAAAACCGATCAGATGGGTAAGTGTTGATGTTGGTGAGATTCGTAATGTAATTTGCGGCGCACAAAATTTCAAAGTGGGGGATCACGTCGTTGTTGCTTTACCTGGTGCTTTATTGCCAGGACCTTTTCCGATTACCGCTAGAGAAACTTATGGTCGCACCAGCGATGGCATGATCTGTAGTGCTCGAGAATTGGGAATGGGAGATGACCACTCTGGAATCTTGGTTATGGATGAAGAAGATTCACCAATCGGCAGCGATGCGATTGCGGCCTTAGGTCTAGACGAAATGATTTTTGATGTCGCGATTAATCCAGATCGTGGTTACGCCATGTCTATTCGCGGAATAGCCCGCGAACTTGCAATAGCTTTTAAACTTGATTTTCAAGATCCAGTCTCATTAGTAGAAGTGAACGATACAAAGGGTCAGTCTGGTCCTGTCAAAGTAGCTATCAAAGAGGGAGCCGACCGAATTCACCTTCGCTCGGTCAGTGAAGTAAATCCCGATGCAAAATCACCGCTTTGGATGGTTCGCAGATTACAGATGTGTGGAATGAGATCGATCTCCATCGCAGTTGATGTGACGAACTATGTAATGATCGAATTAGGGCAACCTTTGCACGCTTTTGATTCTGACCGCATTAAAGGTTCGATCACTGTTCGGTTGGCAAAAGAGATCAAAACTATCAAGACGCTTGATGAGCAAGATCGTGAATTATTCGCCGAGAATTTATTGATCGCCGATGATTCAGGAGCTCTAGCGATAGCCGGAACAATGGGTGGATTTGAATCTGAGGTCACCTCGAAAACCAAAGCAATAACGATTGAAGCTGCGCATTTTGACCCGGTATTGATTGCGAAAAATGCTCGATCACATAAATTATCAACCGAAGCATCACGACGATTTGAACGCGGCGTAGACCCACTGCTTACCCATATTGCTTCGATGCGAGCGGTCAACTTATTAGTCGAATACACGGGAGCTAAATACATCGGGTTTAATTCTGTAGATAATTTACAACCGACTCAAAAAATTGAATTTGATCCACAAGCACCAAGCAAAGTAATCGGTGGAAATTACTCTAATGAAGTGGTGAGCACGGCTCTGCTCGCAATTGGTTGCGAAATTAGTGATAGTAAAAAAGAGCTTTGGCAGGTTACGCGTCCTTCTTGGCGACCAGATTTAAATGTAAGTATTGATCTAGTCGAAGAGGTTGCCAGATTAAATGGTTATGAAAATATTCCATCAATCCTTCCTGCTTCACCTCTTAGCAGGGGATTGACACCGGCTCAACGCCGCCGTCGTCGCGTAGTTCAACTTTTGGCTAATCGAGGATTAACCGAAGTTCAAAGTTATCCATTTGTGAGTGCTGAAACTATTTCAATAATGGGATTCACTGGAGATCGAGCGAAGGCTTATCGACTAGCAAATCCAATTTCAGAACAAGAACCATTCCTAAGGACTCATCTAGTTCCAGGATTAATTCAAACAGGAGTAAAGAATTTTAGCCGAGGAGTTAGGTCGCTTGGAATTTTCGAAATCGGAAATATTTATCGAGCGATCAATGAACCTTCGAATTCACCTGTCATTGGAGTAGATTCAAAACCATCTGCCGAAGAAATTGCCAAGTTGTTGGCTCACGTCCCTAAACAACCGCTTTGCATCGGAGGATTTTTTGCAGGTGCGATAGAACGGGAGAGTTGGTGGGGTAAAGGTCGCAATTTCGATTGGAGTGACGCCACTGAGGCTGCTGTTGAAGTTGTCCGAAGTTGCGGATGGGAGCCAACAATTCATGCAAGTGATTTCGCGCCATGGCACCCGGGCCGATGCGCTGAGTTGCGCGTAAACGGAACGATGGTTGGACATTCGGGAGAGTTGCACCCAAGAGTTATTTCTGCGCTGGGATTACCAGAACGTGCCGGGGCTTTTATGGTTAATCTCGATGCGATTCCTTATCCTGAATCCGTTAAAGCCAAAACAATCACAACGATGGTCCCAACGATTCAAGACATCGCGCTGATTGTTAAGAGTGAAGTGGTTTTGACTGATTTAACAGCTGCTTTAATTCAAGGTGCTGGCGAACTTTTAGAGAAAATTGAACTCTTCGATCGATATCAAGGTGCCGGTGTGCCAGAGGGCCAAGTTTCATTTGCCTTCACCCTCACCTTTAGGGCCGCCGACCGTACTTTGACAGCTGAAGAGGTCTCTGGCTACAGAGCTAGTGCGATTGAGAGCGCAAACAAGGCTTGTGGAGCGGTACTCCGAAGCTAAAACAACTCTTTGAGCCCGTTTCATATGTATAAAATTGCAAGATAATGCATAAATACTGTATATTACAGGTATGAAAATCGGTGTTGTAGGTGCCAGTGGCTATGCCGGCGGGGAACTGCTTCGTTTATTGAGCACGCATCCAGAGTTTGAAATCAGCGCGGCCATGGCGGCATCATCTGCTGGAACTCCGATTACGGAAATCCATCCGCATCTGCGTTTGTTTTCGAATCAAAAATTTACAGCCGTTGATTTAGCGTTACTTAACTCCTTGGATTTGGTTTTCTTAGCTTTGCCACATGGAGAATCAGCAAAATTAATTTCTCAGTTAACGACTCCAAAGATTGTGGATCTTGGCGCAGATTTCAGATTAGAAAGTGGGGAATCTTGGAATAAATTTTATGGTGGAACACATGCCGGTACATGGACCTATGGTTTGCCAGAAATGCAAGGGCAAAGAGAGAAAATCAAAAATGCAACACATATTGCAAATCCTGGTTGTTATGCAACCGCAATCTCGGTTGGACTTATGCCGTTGATTCCTTTTATAACAGACCAAGGTTTGAAAGAAATTACTGTTGTTGCTGCCTCAGGAACTACCGGAGCCGGAAGATCATTAAAAAGTAATTTACTTGCAAGTGAAGTAATGGGCTCACTCTCAGCTTATAAAGTTGGGGGAGTTCACCAACATACTCCAGAGATTGAAGAAAACGTACAGCGGATTACTAAGAAGAAAATAGCGCTGTCTTTCATTCCGATTTTAGCTCCGATGCCAAGAGGAATTTTGGCAACGATTAGTGCATCTGTCTCTGCCGATTTAGAATTAAGTAAATTACAGAATGCTTTTGAAGTTGCTTATGGCAATGAATTGTTTATTGATGTATTGAATCAGGGTGACACATTGCAAACATCTTCATTGACAGGAAGTAACGGATTGCAAATACAAATCTTTTTAGATAAACGCACCAACAAGGCAATAATTATTTCGAGTATTGATAATTTAGGAAAAGGTGCTGCCGGACAAGCGATTCAAAATGCTAATTTAATGTGTGGGTTTCCCGAAAATACAGGGCTGACGCCAGTTGGCTTGCACTCATGAGCAGCAATCCAAAAGGGTTTTTGGCCACAGGAGTTGCTGCTGGCTTGAAAAGTAGTGGCTTACCTGATTTGGCTTTGATCCAAAATGTTGGTCCGCTAAAAAGTGCTGCTGCAGTTTTTACAAAAAATCGAGTTATTGCAGCCCCTGTCGTCTGGAGCAAACAGGTAATTAAGGATGGACAAATAGAAGCTGTACTGCTGAACTCTGGTGGGGCTAACGCCTGTACCGGTCCTGAAGGTTTTGCAGACACGCATAAAAGTGCTGAAATCGTTTCGGAAAGTTTAGGGATTTCCTCCTCAGATACCTTTATTTGTTCTACCGGATTAATTGGCGTTCGTCTTCCAATGGAGAAGATTGAATCAGGCGTCTCTCTAGCCGTAGGCAATCTGAACTCTGATGATTGGGATGGCGCAGCAAATGCCATTATGACAACGGATTCCAAACCAAAGATCGCTAGATCAAATATTGAAGGTATTTCATTTATCGGAATTGCAAAAGGTGCTGGAATGTTGGCTCCATCTTTAGCAACTATGTTGTGTGTCTTAGCAACGGACGCAGTTGTTGAGCAAGATGAGCTAAAGGCAGCTCTTGAATTTGCTACTGAACAAACTTTTGATCGAATAGATTCAGATGGATGTACCTCCACCAACGACACCGTTTTAGCAATGGCGTCAGGTTCCTCAGGAGTGAAAATTTCTCTGGAGAGTTTAAAGGCACAGTTGGTAGAGGTCTGCGCATCACTGGCTCATCAATTGATAAGTGACGCAGAGGGTCATACAAAAATAATCGCTGTAAGAGTTATAAACGCTGTAAATGAAAGCGATGCAGTATCTGTCGGTCGGGCCTGCGCACGTAATAACTTATTGAAATGTGCAATCTTTGGCGAAGATGCAAATTGGGGTCGGATCTTGGCAGCGGTTGGAATTACAGATGCGATTTTCGATCCAGCAGATTTAGATGTATCAATCAATGGAGTCATGATTGCGAAGAACAGTGCACCTTGGGCTGATCGGGCACTTGTAGATATGAGTGGAAAAGATGTCTCGATTTTAATTGATTTAAAAAGCGGAAAATCAGAAGCAACTGTTTGGACAAATGATTTAAGTACCATGTACGTTCATGAGAATTCGGCGTATTCATCATGATAGTTATCAAATATGGCGGCCATGCGATGACAGATGCGAGCCTCCAAAGTGCATTTGCCAGTGAAGTAGTTTCATTACAGC
>CAIUXE010000147.1 GCA_903902965.1 uncultured Actinomycetes bacterium | reverse complement strand
TGAAATCGTGGCAACAGCTGGTTTGGTCTTTTTAATAATTTTGCTGGTAAATAGTGATCGCGGTAAAAAAATCCCAACAGCTGTTGCAGCCTGGATTGGCTCTGCATTTTTCTTCACCTCCTCTACCGCTCTTGCGAATCCAGCGGTGACCATCGGTCGCATATTTACTGATTCCGTTGTTGGGATAGCACCTAATGGCGTCTTGCCTTTTATCTTTGCCCAAGTAGTTGGCGGCGCAATTGGCTTAGGCTTAGCTACGGTTTTGAAAGGAAAGTAATTCCATGAGCAAACCATCAGTTTTGTTTGTTTGCGTTCATAATGCCGGCAGATCACAAATGGCAGCAGCGTTTCTAACTCACTTATCTAATGGGGCAGTCGAAGTTAGATCAGCTGGATCAGCACCTGCAGATTCGATTAACCCCGCAGTAGTTGAAGCGATGAAAGAAATCGGTATCGACATATCGCATGAGGTGCCTAAAGTTTTGACCACAGAGGCGGTAATCGAATCAGATGTTGTAGTCACTATGGGATGTGGCGATGCTTGTCCGTTTTACCCAGGCAAGCGGTACTTAGATTGGAAGTTAAATGATCCGGCCGGTCAGGGAGTCGCATCCGTTCGGCCAATACGTGATGAGATCAAAGCACTCGTTGAAGGATTAATTGCCGAATTAAAGTAAAAGAGTTTTAATCGGAGACAGTTAAAGCGGTTAATGCTGGGGCAACATGTGGGTAATCAAAGACAAATCCAGCAGAAGTTAATACCTCGGGTAGTACTTTTTTGGAACCAAGCAACTCTGATGAAAAACCACCTAATGCCACTTTAAGCGCAATTCCTGGAACTGGTAGCAAAGCTGGGCGATGTAACGCGCGAGCTAAAGCTGCGGTGAACTCTGAGTTAGTGGACGGATTTGGGGCAGTGGTATTTACCGGGCCAGAAATATCAGAGTCCATCAGAAATTGAATTGAGCGGATTTGATCATGCAAAGTAATCCAAGACCACCATTGTTTTCCAGAGCCCATTTTTCCGCCAACACCAAATTTAAATAAAGGAAGCATTTTTCCTAAGGCTCCACCGGTTGGATCAAGTACCACTCCAGTTCGGATTTTTACCGTTCTAACAGAAGGCGCAAGATCTGCTGCTGCTTCCCATTGTTCACAAACTCCAGCTAGAAAATCATCTCCACCACGATCACTTTCTGTTACGCCGCGATCTCCAGTTTCCCCGTACCAGCCGATTGCACTTGCTGAGATAAACACATCAGGCTTTAACTCTTCAACTGCCTTAGCAATTGTACGAGTGCTACTTACTCGAGAATTTAGGATTTCGTTTTTATAAGAAGAAGTCCAACGCTTGTCTCCAACTCCTGCTCCAGCTAAATTTATAACCGCGCTAACTCCAGCAAGAGCTGCGATATCGATGCTTTCCTTTTTAGGATCCCACTGAACTTCATCTGCGCTGGCAACTGGGCGACGAACTAACCGTAAAACCTCATGACCTTTATCCCGAAGATCACCTACTAAGGCGCTTCCGATCAATCCGGATGCACCTGTTATAGCAATTTTGCTCATTAGATCCCGAGATCCGATTCAAAACGACCCTCTTCAAGTCGTTCCTTTAATGTGGCAAGGAATCGAGCGGCATCTGCTCCGTCAACGATTCGGTGGTCATATGAAATTGCAAGATAAACCATTGAACGAATTGCAATAGTTTCTCCACCATCTCCGTCTGCAACCACAATCGGGCGCTTGACGATCGCGCCTAGACCAAGAATTGCAACCTGTGGTTGATTGAGAATTGGAGTATCAAATAGCGCTCCACGTGAACCAGTGTTTGTGATGGTGAATGTTCCGCCACTTAATTCATCAGGGGAGATTTTGTTATCGCGAGTACGAGCAGCCACATCAACGATGCGACGAGCAACGCCACCCAAATTCAAGTCACCGGCATCTTTGATTACGGGAACTAGCAATCCACGCTCGGTATCAACTGCTATTCCAAGGTTTTCAGTTCCGTGATAAATGATATTTTCGCCATCAACTGAAGAGTTTAAAACCGGGTGTTGTTTAAGAGCTTCACAAACTGCTACTGCGAAAAACGGTAGGAATGTTAACTTCACACCTTCGCGCTCTTCAAAGCTTTTCTTAGCCCGATCGCGCAATTTTGAAATCTTCGTAATATCAACTTCGATGACAGTTGTTAATTGAGCGCTAGTTTGTAATGACTCAACCATTCGAGATGCAATAACTTTACGAAGACGTGACATTGGAACTGTAGTTCCACGAAGTGGTGATGCAGCGGCAGCAACTTTTGGAGCAGCTGGAGCAGCTGGAGTAGCACTTGCAGCTGGTGCACTTGGAATTTGAGGAGCTGTAGGAGTTGCAACACGAGCCCGCTCAGCAGCATCGAATACATCTTGTTTACGAATTCTTCCGCCAACACCTGTTCCGCGAACTGTTGCTAAATCAATCCCAGCATCAGAGGCAATTTTACGAACCAAAGGAGTTACATAAAGATCAGAATTATTCACAACTGGTGCTGGCATTGAATTAAATGGAGCAGCAGCTGGAGCAACAGCAGGCGCTTGAACAACAGGAGGTGCAACCGGCGCTTGAACAACAGGAGGTGCAACCGGCGCTTGAACAACAGGCGGAGCAACAGGTGCAGGCGCAACTGGTGCAGAAACTGCACCGCTAGTTCCAATAGATGCTAACCGCGCGCCAACTGGAACAGTTGTGTCTGCTGGTGCGTCAATTGATAAAAGAGTTCCAGCAACTGGTGATGGAATTTCGGTATCAACTTTGTCAGTAGAAACTTCAAGTAATGCTTCATCAACTGCCACTGCGTCGCCAACATTTTTTAACCAGCGAGTGACTGTGCCTTCAGAAACTGATTCACCAAGTGCCGGCATTGAAATAATTGTTGCGGCGCCACTAGCAGCCGGAACTACTGGGGATGCGACTGCTTGAACTACAACCGGAGCAACCGGAGCAACTGGCACAGCGGCCGGAGGAGCTGGTTTGGGAACTACTGGTGCGGGAGCAGCAGCGACAGGAGCAGCAACTGGAGCAGATCCAGCGGATCCATCATTAATAATTACCAAGTCGGCACCAACTAAAACAGTGCTGTCTACCGGAACTAAAATCTTTTCAATAACGCCGGCATAGGGCGATGGAATTTCGGTATCAACTTTGTCGGTAGAGACCTCTAGCAACGGCTCATCAATTGCAACAGTATCGCCTTCAGCTTTGAGCCAACGAGTGACCGTACCTTCAGTCACGCTCTCGCCAAGTGCTGGCATTGTTACCTTTGCTGACATCTCGTCTCCCTTACAAAATCCGGTCTTAATCCCGTGGGTTAAGCAGGGTTAGCCTACTAATTAACTTAGCCATGTGCATGTAGCGGTTTACCAGCAAGTGCCATATGCGCCTCGCCCATAGCCTCGGACATCGTCGGATGGGCATGAATTAGTGGTGCTACATCATCAGCGCTAGCTTCCCAATTGAAGATCAATTGCGCCTCAGCCAATAATTCACCAACCCGGCTACCAACCATATGCACACCTAAAACTGGTCCATTTTTTTCCGCTACCAATTTAATTGAACCTGCAGTGCGCAAAATTTGAGATTTTCCGTTTCCGGCAAGGTCGTAATTTAATTCAACGACATCATGTCCACGTTCTTTTGCTTGTGCAGTTGTTAAACCAACTGAAGCAACTTCAGGCTCTGAGTAAGTAACACGGGGGACACCGTCGTAATTGATTGGACGTGGATTTAATCCAGCAATTTCCTCTGCGACCAAGATACCTTCACCAAAACCAACATGTGCTAATTGCAAAGTTGGAATCAAGTCACCGACAGCCCATACACCCGGAACATTTGTGCGGCATTTGTTGTCAACCAAAACATATCCACGATCCATATTTAAACCGATCTCTTCAAAGCCAACACCGGTTGAAGAAGGTCCACGGCCAACTGCTACTAACAAAATATCTGCTTCGAAATCGCGACCATCTTCTAATGTAACT
>CAIUXE010000146.1 GCA_903902965.1 uncultured Actinomycetes bacterium | reverse complement strand
TCGCACGCTCACTCCTTGATCGTGCGGCCCATTTGCGCACCTCGGATCAAACTTTGGATGAGCTTTTTGCTAATGCCAAAATATTTCAAGTAAATCAAGGAAAATTTATTTGGAGTGATGGCGCGGTTGGCCCTGTAGGAACTTCTGCATCTTCAACTGGCGGCTTGATTTACCTAGATCCAAATAGCACGGTAATTAAATCACCTGAATTTGCAGCATCAGTAGCTGAAAGATTTTTTCTGGGACTTGCTCCAAACGGCCAACCATTTTTTGCAATCAATGCACCTTTCCCAGAAGGAACTGAAAATTTAGTTTCACTTCGAGATGTCGGAACTTTACTAAGTGATCTTGAGATCGGTGCAGTCATGCACGCTGTCGCTCTTGCAAATTGGCATGATGTGCATCCACGTTGTGCAAGGTGTGGCGAACCAACTATTTCTATCTTGGGTGGATCAACTCGTAAATGTCCTGCATGCGAAGCAGAGCACTATCCAAGAACTGATAGCGCAGTAATCGTTTTAGTTAGAGATAGAGAAGATCGGATTTTGTTAGGTCGCCAGAAAATTTGGCCTGCTAAGAGATTTTCAACATTTGCTGGATTTTTAGAACCTGGTGAATCTCTTGAAGCTTGTGTGGAGCGTGAAGTTGCAGAAGAAGCAGGTGTTTCTCTTAGTGAAATCAGATATTTAGGATCTCAACCATGGCCATTCCCTGCATCGATCATGCTTTCATTTACAGCAGTAACAGATAATCCTGAAGATGCCGAAGCTGATGGTGAAGAGATTGAAGCAATTCGTTGGTACTCAAGAGAACAGATAGCTGCAGATATTGCATCTGGTGAGTTATTACTTCCACCAGGAATAAGTATTGCGCGCAGAATGATTGAACTTTGGTACGGACAACCACTTGAAGGTGTGGAAGCGTGGCGTTAGACAGTGAAGGTAATGCAGACAGTTCTGACGATTCTGCAAGTTCAGGTGATGCAGTATCAAAAAGTTCAAAGATTAATGCAGAATCCCTATTAATTAATCTCGATCCGCAACAAATAGAAGCAGCAACTGCTATCCGCGGGCCAGTGGCAATTATTGCTGGCGCAGGTACCGGAAAAACTCGAGCAATTACTCATCGAATTGCATACGCAATCGAGAGTGGAGTGATGGACCCTAATCGCGTTCTTGCGCTGACATTTACTGCGAAAGCCGCGGCTCAATTGCGAAATAGATTGAGAGGTTTAGGGCAACCGAATGTCCAAGCTCATACTTTTCATAGTGCAGCATGGCGCCAGTTAACTTTTTTTTGGAAAGAAGCTATTGGTGGACCATTGCCAAAAATTCTAAATAGTAAATATGAAATCCTTTCCGAAATCGCTCGTGAAGAGGGATTGAGTGGGAAGCCAGCGTTTATCAGGGAATTAAGTGATGAAATTGAGTGGGCCAAAGGCAAGCAGATTCACCATGATGATTTCATTTCAATGGCCAGCGAACGAACTTTAACTAGTGGATTAACAGTTGATGCGATGGCAGGAATTTATGCTTTGTATGATCAACGCAGACAATCAAGAGGTTTAGTAGATTTTGAAGATATCTTGTTATTCGTTTCAGCAATTCTAGAAGAGCGAACTTCTATTGTTGATCGAGTTAGAGACCAATATCGATACTTCACAGTGGATGAGTATCAAGATGTTTCTTCATTGCAACAAAGAGTTTTGGATCTTTGGCTAGGGAAACGTAAAGAAATTTGTGTTGTAGGCGACCCAAGCCAGAACATCTATTCATTTGCAGGTTCAACGGCGCAGTATTTGACTGGATTTTCACAGAAATTTCCGGAAGCAAAAGTTTTACGACTAACAAACAATTATCGATCAACTCCACACATTATTCACCTGGCTAATTCAATTGAAGATCGTGAGCTGTCTGCGGCAAGAACTGCCACTGCAAAAGCACATCGCGCTCCGCAGTTAACGGAGTATCGAGATGAACAGCAAGAGGTCGAAACTATTTCTCATCAGATCTCAGATTTAATTAGTTCGGGAGTTCGACCGCGAGACATTGCTATTTTGCTTAGGCGTAATGATCAAGTACAAGAGTTTGAAAGAGTTTTAACACTTGCTGGAACTCCAGTGGTGCTTGCTGGTAAGCGTCCGTTTTTTGCACTTCCAGAAATTCGCGAGGCTATTAGATTATTACGCGGTGCAGCACTTGCTTCATTAGGGAAAAAAGTCACGCCGGCTGAAAACGCGAAACAAATAAAAGTTGGGTCAAAGCTTTCAGATCATCAACCATTGTTTACCGCAATCTCTGAAGTTTTAACTTCAATTGGTTGGAGTCCAAGTTCTGCAAAAGGTGATGATCCAAGATTGTTACTTTATGAATTAGCGTATGACTTAGTTCAAGATGCACCGGATGCAGATTTGCGAACTTTTGTAGATGAATTTGATAATCGAGAAAGAGATGCAGTTGAGCCATTAGCAATAGGTGTATCGATTACATCTCTTCACACCGCTAAAGGCTTGGAGTGGGATTACGTATTTCTACCGGCATTACGTGAGGGAGTACTTCCTATCTCACAATCAATAAGTAGCTCATTAAGTGAAGAGGCTGGCGCTGCGGCTGTTGCAGAGGAACGCAGGCTTTTTTATGTTGGCGTAACTCGGGCAAAAGATGAGATTTACCTTTCCTTCACCGGCACCCCATCCAGATTCTTGGCTGGCCTGCCGCTCAAGTGAAGCGGGTGCTGAGCGGGGATCCCGTTGGAAGATTTAATTGAGTTGCTAGATCGATACCCCCTGCTTTACCCTGATGCCAAGGAGTTATGTTTGAGTTGAATTTTGAGCCAGAAATGGCTTGAAATCCTTTAAACAGAGCTTGAAGATGAAACGAAAGAGGTCGACTGTGTCTGTAGCGCTAGCGCTTACATCAACACCGATTCGTACTGCCAATTGGCGTACGAACGATTTCGCGCGTTCATATTCATACGCCACCGGCAATCCAAAGCATTTTGGATTCAGTGGCACCCTGGAGTTCATTGGCTAAGCACCAGTGAAAACCCCAGGGGGCCTCGAATCCAAAAGGATTCAGGCCCTCTTTTCTTTTTCCGGGAGAAAACCTTGAGCGAAAGGCAAGGGAATCCGGAGCTAGAGATTAGGGAGATTCACAGAGAAGTCAGTGGGGCAGCACAAGAAAAATCGAAATAGTAAGTGCAGAAAAGCAGAAAAGCAGAAAAGCAGAAAAGCAGAAAAGCAGAAAAGCAGAAAAGCAGAAAAGCAGAAAAGCAGAAAAGCAGAAAAGCAGAAAAGCAGAAAAGCAGAAACGGAGAACTTGCAAATTGCAAGAGCCGCGCAACACAAGATGAGGGAAGGTGAGAGCAATGACGGTTTTATTTCACGAACTGTTAGTTCCAGGATGGGCAGAGACAAAGGTAGGTGTGTACGAGTTAACACGTAATGAGAATTCAGGGCACAAGAAGGATGAGGGTTTTTCACTTCCATGTCACGGAGTTGATCCTGAGCTCTTCTTCTCAGAATCACAAGCGATGTTAGAGACCGCTAAGGATCTTTGCACCGCTTGTCCGATGCGCGCACGTTGCCTTGAAGGAGCATTGTCACGTCAAGAACCATGGGGTGTTTGGGGTGGCGAGATATTTGAAGACGGACAGATAGTTGCTGCGAAGCGTTCACCCGGACGCCCACGCACTGCGGCATAAATTTTCAGCGCACTTGTTACCACAATTGATTTGAAGGGATCAATTAAAAGATCAGATAGGTCGCAGTGGGAAAGCAAGCGCGCTGAAAACAGCAGTACAAATAAAGTTCTTATAAAAAATATTACATTCTAAATGTTGAAAATACTTGCTTGATAAAATTACTTAATAAGTGCTTAACTAAATTATTTACTCTAAAAATTACTTTCAAAGTGATAAAGCTAAATTACTTGCCCTGAGAAGGTGCAATTTCTGGAAACCAAGACAGAGCTTCATCACGAAAATTACCTTCTGCACCTAATTGGCAGAAAATCCCAGTAGTTCCAAGAGTTACCCGGTGAATTAAGACATATTCTGGCGGAAGATTTAATTGGAAACCAATTTTTGCAGTTGGATTTCTTGGATCACCAACACGCGTGCTCTGATCTCGCAACCATTCCCGTGAGTATTTAAAGGTCTCTGTTCTTAGCGGTTCTACAAGTGGTAATAAATAATCTAAAACTAAGTTTGCATCTGCATCAACATCAGCAAGAATAAATCCATCTTTTTTAAAGCCTTCGTATAATCCAATTGCGTCATCATCTAATGCATGTTTAAGTAAGTTCTTTAAGGGCTCTGGAAAACCATTAGGCAACCTGTTACACGCACCAAAATCTAAGACTCCAAGTCGGCCATCTTCTAGCAATCTAAAATTTCCCGGATGTGGGTCTGCGTGAAGCAAACCAACTCGAGTTGGAGAAGTGAAATGAAAACGAGCAAGCTTAAGTCCTGCGTTATTTCTTTGCTCGCGAGTTCCTTTTGCGATTATTCGAGATAGTGGAATTCCCTCTAACCATTCGCTAACTAGAACTTTGTCGGAAGCCATTACAACTTTTGGGATAGCTATATCTGGATCGCCCTCAAATTCAAGAGCGTAAGCGCGCTGAGCTTTCGCCTCATATTGATAATCAACCTCTTCAATAATTCGCGCACGTAACTCCTCAAGCAATGGCCCCATCTCCAAGCCCGGCATAAATAATTGAAATATTTTTGCAAAACGTTGAATTTGATTTAAATCCGAGATCAGCGCTTCGGCTGCACCTGGGTATTGCACTTTCACTGCAACCACTCGTCCATCTTTCCAAATACCTTTATGAACTTGTCCGATAGATGCTGAAGCAACAGGCTTATCGGTAAATGATGAAAAATTATCACGCCAATCTTCGCCCAATTCTTTTGCAAGCACTTGATGTACAACTCGTGCTGGAAGCGGCGGTGCAGATTCTTGCAATTTAGTTAAAGTCTCTCGGTACGGAGCAGCAATTTCTTCCGGTAAGGCAGCTTCAAAAACCGAAAGCGCTTGCCCAAATTTCATTGCTCCGCCTTTTAGTTCTCCTAATACTTGGAAAACTTGACGTGCAGTTTTTTCTTGAATTTCAGATGAGACTAATGAGTTTGACTGCCCAATTAATTGTTTGCCTAAGCCGACCGCACTACGTCCTGCAAGGGTTAGCGGTAACGAGGCTAACCGCGCACTGCGAATTTTTGTGCTGGTCTGCAATGAGTCTTTTTTGACGTTTTTTTCATCGCTGGCCATTTGGCTAATTGTGCTAGATACCCACATTGATCGCCAACTGAAAATCAACCATATTGACTCCTGCTTTAAGCGAGGAATTAAATGATTATGTGATCTCGCCCTCACTTACATATTCTGGCAATCCGGTATTCAGGTATTCCTGTGTTTCCACATTTCCGTTTTAAGAATTATTGCCAAGAACAACCGCAAAGCGGATGTCTACTCCATCTGCGGATTATCGGGTGAGTTAATTCGGAAGCTGAGTAGGTAATAGTTTTTCCCCGTAATGGAAATTGAGATGAAGTTCTATCCTCTATTTGAGCAAGTGCAAAAATTGCACCAATGCTTGCCCCAAGCAATGCCAGCGGTGTTGATATCTCCCTCCTTCGATCTAGAAAATGCGCCAGGGTTACGCTGTTCCAGTTTGGATCTCGATCAAGACAGTGCAGATCAATGCAGCGTGGACATGCATCCTTGCCCGGATTCACGAATGGGCCGAAAGTTAAATTGTCTCGATCCAACCCATCAATGAGAAAAAATGGAGTACTTCCTCGCATCCATTCTGCAAGCAATTCCGGATCTGGTGGTGCTGTTGAAATGATCAAAGTTGGATTTTTAAGACTGCTTGAATTTTTATTTTTAGTATTTTCACGAGATTGATCGGCCAGTACCTCACTTCTTGTGCGACCGACATCAGAAAGCCGCAAGTAGCCGCCAACTAAATCTTCAAGGGTAATTTTACGATTATCATCACTAACGACAGCACTAATTCCACTAGCCAAAAGTGTTCCGGATAGCGCAAAACCAATTCGATTTAACTTAGAAATGTAGACAGTTGCGTTTGTACGCTTTTCCATGCTTTCTAGCTGATCTGCACTTGTAGATTGTTGATACCAGTCATTGAGTTGCATTTCAGAAAGTAGTTTTGGATTGGCAATTTTTTCGAAAGTTACCAACGCAGAATTATTCAAAAGAAGTACCAACTCGATTAAATCTGATTCTAAAATGCCTACTAAAGTTGAAATAGCGCTGATCGATTTGCTTCCATCACATAATGCCAATGCTGCACGTGCACCAGGTAGATCGACAATCAATGCATCATCAAAAGTCCCAACAAAAAGTCCATCAGCTCTTGGTGAAACCAATACCCCAACTTTTAGTCTTGGGAAATCCGCTGTAGATATTTTCTCGTGCGCTTCGGTTTGGTTTGAAGTGGAGTCTTGGCCGATTTTTATTTCTGAACTTTTTTTCGAGCTGTCGCCACTTGGAGTCTTTTCATTAAACTTGCCATTTGTTTTGTCGTTAAACATAGAAGGAGCCTGGCATTTGCCAGACTCCTTCATACTTTTTACTCACAAACCAACTTCAAAGTGAATCTTTGTCACATCTGCTGTGCCTAGAGATTCGCCCTGCGTGGTGGTGAAATTTCAATCTCCTGCGTCTTGCTTGGAGGGCTTACGCCTTACCCAAGATACGACACATGGTGGTGTTGCATGTTGGGCACTTGCCCTTTGCCATGCGACGGCCTGATTCTGAAACGTTTACATCACCAGTGAAGTTGCGCTTTGCTTTGCACTTAACGCAATATGCCTCGCCGGTATAAGTCTCTACTGCCATGGAATCCTCCTGAAAGTTGGAACAAGGTGAAACAACTAAAGAGCACGGTACCGCCTGAGCCACGCTCAAACCTCGGTATTTACCCTCGACGACCTGCTTTTCTGGGAAATCTTCGGCTCAAAGTAGCGATTTCCACACGCACCATCGGATAAATATCCGTTTTGTCGGTTTTCCCGGTTCTTTAGGAAGAAATCTCGCCCAAGGAGATCAATTCCAGCTGCCCCTCGCCTTTTGCACGCGCCGGGGTAATTGCTGACTCTCGGGGGCGCGCAATCACGGTTTGGGCAACCTTCTCGGCTGCGGCTAAGTCAGCGTTCCCAACTGTGTTCCCAAGTGCGTTCCCATCTGCGTTCCCAACTGCGTCTGCTTTCTCGGCTACATCTGCGTGCTCGGCTACATCTGCGTGCTTATGTGCTGAAAGCTCTGGCGCCTCAGTTACTCCCACTTTCTCGGCTAACTCAAGGGAGACCTCTAGATCTTCATCAAGCCGAATTTGCCGTCCTTCCAAATAACCCTCCGCCCGCTCCAATTGTGGATAGACAGCAAGCAAAGCTTTGAAATCAGGACCATGGCCGGCAACAATCAAGTGAACCAATTCATGCAGCAAGATGTAATCGAGTGCGTAACGCGGGGCATCATCTAGTCGATTTGATAATCGAATTGCGCGTTCTTCAATTGTGCAAGAACCCCAAATTCTTTCCATGCGCGAACTCCACTCGACAGATATTGGAGTTGCTTTATTGCCAAGATAAAGTGAATTTAATTCAAGTGCACGTGACATTAACTCAGTTGAAGTTAAACGCAGATCATCTTTACCCAATTTAGAAACCATTTCTGCAACAACTCGTTCTTCCTCGCGCTTGCTCATACGTGCAGGGATTGCAACAATAATTGTGTCGCCTTTGCGGTATGCCTCAATAGTTTTGCGACGCTTAGTACTCCTGCGCACTTCAACTAAGAACGCGCGCTCCAAAATTGCCCCATTTCTCACCTACTGCTCGAGAGTTTCACTAACCATACCCGCGAACTTTTCCACTGGTTGTGGGTAAGTACTGGCTACTGCCGAGTGTCGTCTTTTTGGGGCATCGGCGCAGGTCAGCAGAGAATTGGAGGCAGTCCAGATTGCTGTTTCCACAGGTAGATCAAAACTATGCACAGAAATGGGGATAGTTACACACAGGGGTAAAAAACTAGAATTTTACTAGCAGATTAATTACTAAATTTCTATCTTGCATCTTTTTTAATAGAGCCGTACTTTCACGCTACGAAGTCCTCGGATAACCGGTTACCTATCTGCAAGGGGAAGGCAGATAAGTAAACGTGCGCCCCGGGGGCTTCGCTTTTTATTTGTTTAAATTAGTTAAATTAAAGCGTTGATAAATCATCTGGCGCACTTCTTCCTTTTCTAAATTCACTTGGATTACTTAATTCGTCAATTGTTGGCAACAACTCCGGAGAGCTCCACAATTCATCTCTCTGCGAAATACTTTCATTAGTTGTTATGTAATTAAAGAAAGTTGCTGCATCGCGCGAAGCTCGTGGTGAAATTTCTAAACCAATTAATGCTGCAAATGCTTTTTGCATCGGCCCACCAGTTGCTCTGCCACGACGTGCACTTTCTCTTAATGCTGGTAATGATGGCAAGTGTTCTAAAGCAGCGCTGGCACTTACTTCATCGATCCAACCCTCAATCAATGCTGCAATGGTTTCGAGCCTGATTAGTGCACTTTTTTGCGAAGAGGTCTCATCTGTTGTGAACAATCCATTTGCAATCGCCTCATTTAGGGCCTCTGGCGAAGTGCCGATGCCCGAAATTCCAGCCATACCTTCTTGAATTTTTTCAATATTAACTTTAATTCCAGCGCTATAACTTTTAATCGCATTAGCGATGTATTCACGCAACCAAGGTGCATTATTAAATAGTCGAACGCCCGCTACTTCACGAAGAGCCAAGTAATAACGTAACTCAGCTTCTGGAATTCCGAGATCAGCACCCCAGGCATTGCAATTAGACGCGATCAATGCCGGACGGTTTTTAATTAATAAGGGAATCCCGATATCCGCCCCACCTGTGACACTTCCAGCAGTTGTTTTAATTGTTTCGCCAAGTTGAGTTGCGAAAATCACTCCACCAAAAGCTCGCATCGCATTACTCATTTGATTGAAGATCCCAGCCATTGGATTAATTGCGGAGTCATCATTTTTGGAGTTTTCTGAATTAGTTGCCGGACCAAAACCAAAGGGGTTAGAAGTTCTCCCATTTTCGTTTGCTGGCCCATCTTCTGGATTTCCATCGGATGAATCACCAAATGCACCGCCAAACGCATCACCAAATGTTTCATTACTTAATCCAGAGATTGCTCCCGAGACTGCACCGGAGAGAGATTCAGCAAGTGGCGCAACGATTTCACACCAACCAACCAATGTTTCATCAATCCATTGGGAGCGCGACCAAATCTGTGCCGGCGCTAAGGGTGCTGTGAAATCTGTTTTTGGATCTAGCCAAAGTTGAGCTACAGCAAGTGCTTCAAGGCCTGCAGCAATTTCGCTGGCACTCGGTGATTGGTCATCTGTAAGGGTCGCCATTTCGCGGACCGTATCTGGGGAGAGTCCGGCACCTGTTGCGTTTGCAGAGATTGCTCTGCCCAGACGCGATAGCGCTTCTCCCATTTTGGCAAAGTCAAAACCATTCATGTCGCCAAAATCCCCTGCCCCAAACCCACCACCCGGAATACTCACGTTAATTTTCCAATCCAGTAGCTAATTTATTTTGAGCCAACTTCAGCGTGTACTTCAATAAGTCATATAACCATATCCACGTGCATTCGATTCCCAAGATTTTTTATGTCTTGCTCTTCACGCACGGCCAATACACGCCCGGCCAATACACGCATGGCCAATAGATGTAACACAGTAAAAAGATGCAACACGGCTAACAGGCAGAACGGGAGTAATAGGTAGAACAAGGCTGAATCTCTTCCCACACTCCCATCGTTCTCTCAGGATTGCTCGGAAAGTTGGAAAAAACTCTATCGTTGTCTTATGTCCGCACTTATCTGGTGGTTTATTCCGCTACTTGGCACCGCTGGAGCCTTGTTTTACGTATGGCGAGTGGGACGCAATAAGCGCGAAACTAATGTTGAAAAATCAATCGCAGAGTACGAAAGATTTCGATCAACTTTTGATTCTCAACATCGATCTGAAGATTTGTAAAAGAAAGATTGAGTTAACGTAAATGGTTCGTCGTTTCCCTCGAGTGCCGATTCTTCTTTCGCTCATTTTACTCATTACCGCTTTTGTGATCCCGCTTCCTTATGTGATTATCGAACCAGGAGATCCGCAAAATACTTTAGGAAAGATTGAAAAAGGAAGTAGCAAGAGACTTATTGAAATCACTGGTGTAAAAACTTTTGCAACAACAGGAAAATTGAATTTAACCAGTATTTATGTTTCAAGCCCTGAAGCAAAAATTTTAGGCTTCGATGTTTTAACAGCTTGGATTGATGGCGAGCGAAGTGTTCAGCCACGAGAAGTTTTCTTTCCCAATGGCGTCTCTAACAAAAAAGTTGATCAACAAAACTCTTTAGATATGCGGCAATCCCAAGAGCATGCAAAAGTTTCAGCGCTTCACTACCTAGGTTACAAAATTCCAGAACAGTTGATCATCTCTGCAATCACTAAAGAATCTCCGAATATTGAAATTTTAAAAAAGGGCGATGAAATAATTAAATTAAATGGAATCCGGGTCACATCAGCTACTAGCTTTAAAAAACTCTTAGCTGCGATTTCGGCATCAAAAACATCAAGTGACAAAATGCAATTAACTGTTTTGCGCCATGGGATAGAAAATGTTTTCTCTGTGAGTACGTACAAAGTCGCAACTAAGCAAAAAGTACTAGGTTTAATGGTTGAGTCAAAATATCAATACCCATTCACGATAAAAATTAGATTAAAAGATGTGGGTGGCCCAAGTGCTGGCTTGATGTTCTCACTTGGAATTATTGAAAAATTAAGGGCTGAGAATTTAACAAGAGGTAGAAATATTTCAGGAACTGGAACAATAGATTCCTTTGGAAAAATAGGGCCGATAGGTGGAATCGAAGAAAAATTAATTGGGGCTTCTCGGGCTGGGTCAAAACTATTTTTGGCACCGGCGTTAAATTGCGAAGATATTCATCACATCCCACCGGGCTTGCAAGTTGTTGCTGTGGAAACTCTGAGAGAAGCGGTTGCTGCACTAGAGAGTAAAGATTTGGAGTCATTGCCAGCTTGCGGCTGAATCTGGCTATCGCAAACGCTTTGCTTTCTTTCTGCAATCGACGAACTCGACGAACTCGACGAACTCGACGAACTCGACGAACTCAACGAACTCGGTGCACTCGACGCTCTTTGCGCCTCCAACAACCAGCGAATCCTCACCCTGCTTTCGACCTATAGCCATTCCTTCAGTACCGTACGCCTATGGTCTTTAACACTCCTTTTGCCCCTCGTGCCAACCGCCGTCGCGGACCACTTCCACTAACCATCACCATTTTGGTGTTGCTCTCAATCGCATTAGTGAGCATGAGTGGTTTCTATGCAGACTGGCTCTGGTTTAACTCTGTTTCATTTACAAAAGTTTGGCAAACAACACTTTTCACAAAAGCATGGCTCTTTGTTCTTTTTGGTTTTGTTACATCTCTAATAATAATTTCAAATGTATTGATTGCATATCGATCACGACCAATTTTTGCACCGTTAACAATCGAAGCTGATAATTTAGAACGATATCGTGCACAAATTGAACCTGTTAAGCGCATGGGATTCCTCGCATTAACTTTAGGTCTTTTCTATTTTGCTGGATCAGCAGGGTCACAGCTCTGGGAACCATGGTTACTTTGGAAGAATGCGACTCCATTTGGTGTTAAAGATCCCCAATTCAATTTAGATATTTCATTTTTTGCATTCTCGCTTCCTTTTTACCAAGCCTTGATCGGCTGGGCAATTTCAACTTTGGTTCTCGCAACTCTTGCAAGTTCAGTGGTTCATTACTTGTACGGCGGAATCAGACCGCAAAGTGTTGGCGAAAAAACTACGGTTGCTGCGCGCGTTCAATTATCCGTGCTGCTTGGTTTAATTGTTTTAGTAAAAGCTTTTGCATATTGGTTTGACCGATATCAATTGGCGTTAAAAGATGAGAGATTAATTACCGGCTTAAGTTATACAGATGTAAATGCTGTTTTGCCAGCAAAAGCAATTCTTGCTGGAATTGCTGCCGTTTGTTCGCTGTTATTTTTTGCAAATATTATTCGTCGCTCCTGGGTACTGCCGGGTGCAGGAATTGCCCTTTTGGTTGTTAGCTCAGTTGTAATCTCGGGTTTGTATCCTGCTGCGATTCAACAATTCCAAGTTAAGCCAAGTGAGTCAACTAAAGAAGCACCTTTTATTCAAAGAAATATCGAAGCAACAAGAGTTGCCTATGGAATCGATAAAGCAGAAGTTTCTGAATACGCAGCCACTGTAAACACTGCAGCTGGTCAATTAGCTTCTGATGCAGAAACCATTTCAAATATTCGCTTGATGGATCCAAATGTTATTTCAGCAACATTCCGTCAATTGCAACAAATCAAGCCCTATTACACTTTCGCAGATTCCTTAGATGTTGATCGTTACAAAATCAATGGGAAGGTTCGCGATGTAGTTGTTGCAGTACGCGAATTAAATATTGATGGCAACCCAAACCGAAATTGGATCAACGATCATTTGGTTTACACACACGGGTTTGGTTTTGCTGGCGCCTATAGCAATGCTCAAGACACCGACGGAAAACCTATATTTTTCGTTGGTGATATCCCGCCAACAAAAACTTTAGGTACTTTCCAGCCACGTGTTTATTTCGGCGAAAATGTTCCTGATTACTCAATTATCGGCGGTGCAAATTCAGATACTGAAGTTGAATTTGATTACCCAGACGATTCATCAGCAAACGGTCAGAAAAATTACACGTACACAGGCAAAGGTGGCGTGCCAATGGGTAATTTATTCGCGCGTGCTGTATTCGCTATCAAGTATCAAGAACAAAGAATTTTGCTTTCAAGTTTGATAAATTCAAAGTCGAAAATTCTCTTTGAACGTAGTCCACGTGAACGTGTTGCAAAAGTTGCGCCTTGGTTAACTCTTGACGGAGATCCATATCCATCAATCGTTGATGGCAAAATGCTTTGGATCGTTGATGGATACACAACAAGTGCCGGGTATCCGTACTCACGTAAAGTCAGTCTTTCAGGATCAACTGCAGATGCGCTAACAGCAAACTCAGCTGCCGTAACAGCTCAAGTTGATACTTCTATTAATTACATTCGCAACTCTGTTAAAGCAACTGTCGACGCCTATGACGGAACAGTGACTTTGTATCAATGGGATGCAAAAGATCCAGTTTTGCAAACTTGGTCAAAAGCATTCCCAGGGACAGTCAAACCAAAGAGTTCCATCTCGAAGGATTTGCTTTCTCACATTCGCTATCCAGAAGATATTTTCCGTGTCCAACGAGACATCTTAAGTTCTTATCATGTGAAAAATGCAACTGCATTTTATGGAGGACAAGATTTTTGGAGAGTTCCGCGCGATCCATCAACATTTGGAAATAATGCGAGTGCACAGCCACCGTATTACTTAACTTTGAAGATGCCGGGCGAGAAGAACGCAGCCTTTTCTTTAACTACACCATTTGTTCCTCGCGGTGGCCGCGAAAACTTGGCAGCTTTTGCAACAGTTAATTCGGACCCTGGTCCTGAATATGGAAAAATTAAAGTATTGCAATTACAGCGCAGTACAAATATCGCTGGCCCTTCACAAGTATCGTCAAACTTTGAAGCCAAACCTGAAGTCGCAACATCGCTTTCACTTTTGCGCCAAGGTGGTTCAAATGTTGAACTAGGAAACTTGTTGACTCTGCCTGTTGGTGGGGGATTGCTATATGTCCAACCAGTTTATGTTCGTGCAACAGCAAACACCGCTGCGTATCCATTGCTCCAAAAAGTATTGGTCTCGTTTGGCGATCAGATCGGTTATGCAGACACCGTAAAAGGTGCGCTCGATCAGGTCTTCGGAGGCAATGCGGGTCAAGGCATCGGAGCCACAACTGGAACCACTACAGGAACCAAGGGCAACACTCCTGTGACGGCTACCGTTGCAGAAGCGTTAGCACGGGCCAAGCAGGCTCTTTCAGAGGGTCAAGCGGCACTGGCTAAGGGTGATTTCACCGCTTACGGTAAGGCCCAAGATGCCCTTAAACAGGCTATTGGTGATGCCGTCAGAGCAGAGAGTAACTCCGCTAAGAAGTAATCTGATTTGGATTAAGTGGGGGCAATTTGCTGGAGTGGATAGCCCCCGCCTAACATGGGTACATATTCACAGCTTGAGCGAGTGATCGCAGGTGGATACCGACGCGGGGTGGAGCAGCTCGGTAGCTCGCTGGGCTCATAACCCAGAGGTCGTAGGTTCAAATCCTGCCCCCGCTACCAATACAGAAATCTGTTTAGTTATTTAAAATTTCTTAGTCGCAGTGAATTAGTAACCACAAAAATACTTGAAAGCGCCATCGCTGCGCCTGCGTACATTGGCGAAAGTAATCCTGCTGCTGCGATAGGAATTCCAATCGCATTGTATACAAACGCCCAAGCAAGGTTACCTTTAATAATCCGTAAAGTTTTGCGTGAAAGTTTGAGAGCTGTGATTGCAGAAGTTAAATCTGAGCGAACTAAAGTTATATCCGCAACAGCGATAGCTGTATCGGTACCAGTTCCCATTGCCATACTTAAATCTGCACTAGCTAATGCTGCTGCATCATTTACTCCATCACCAATCATTAATACATGATGACCTTGCGCTTGCAATTCTTTGATTGCGTTGACTTTTTGATCTGGTAGGACTGCGGCTCTGACATTCTCTGCTGCAATATTTGCTTCTTGTGCAATTGTGTTTGCTGCTTGCAAAGAATCGCCACTGATCAACCATGGAGTAATTCCCAATTTTCTAAATTTTGCAATTGCGGGAGCTGAATCAACTTTTATGGAGTCACCAATTGTAAATACTGCACGAGTCTGACCATCCCACGCTAAGAGAATTGCGCTTTTCCCCGCAGAAGCCGCTGAGTTTAAAATCTCTGATATTGAATTGGTAAATGGTGCAGTCCCGTAAGAAATTGCAGTTGGTGAGCCAACTAGAGCAGTGTATTTAATACCTTCAATTTCTACTCGCCCAGCGATACCTCTTCCTGGGGTTGCCAAGAAATCACTTACTGAAACAAGAGCAGATTTGTTAGCTCCATTATTTAATGCATATTTAACAAGAGATTGTCCGATTACATGCTCGCTGTGATTTTCAAGTGCAGCAATAATCGTTAGCGCTAAATTCTGATCACAATCAAAATATTCAGCGGCCAAAATATCTATGTCGCCAGTAGTTACAGTGCCCGTTTTATCTAAAACTATAAGGTCAATTTCACGCGTATCTTCAAGTACAGCTGGTGATGAAATTATGATTCCCAGTTGAGCTCCACGACCAGAGGCAACTAGGAAAGCAATTGGCGTTGCTAATCCCAACGCACATGGACAAGCGATTACTAGCAAAGTGATTGCTGGAACAATTGCTTCCGAAAGCGAAGAACCTGAGAAATACCAACTTAAAAAAGTTACTAATGAAAGTGCGATTATTACCGGTACAAAAATTGCACTAATTCGATCAGCCATACGAGCCAATGGTGCTTTTTCGCCTTGAGCCTGGATTACGGCACGGGTTATTCTGGCGAGCTGAGTATCAGCACCAATTTGTTCAGCCCGGATTACTAATCTTCCATCCTGATTTAAAGTCGCTCCAATTACTTTACTTCCTGGAGATACAGCTTGCGGAAGTGATTCACCAGTTACAAGAGAAGTATCCACAGAACTTGATCCTTTAACGATCACTCCATCAGTTGCTATTGCCTGCCCAGGTCGTGCAATAAATAAATCTCCAATTTGCAAATGAGAGATTGGTGCAAGCACTTCCTCGCCATTGCGCAATATTGAAACTTCCTGAGTTCCAAGTGCAAGTAGAGTGCGAATTGCATCGCCAGCACGTTGTTTTGCCCGAGCCTCAAGAAATCTACCAATCAAGATAAAGAGCATTACTCCAGCCGCGACTTCTACATATATTTCGCCATTGCCAGTCGCATTAACATAAACCGACCAGGAAAAAGCAACGAGAGTTCCAAGTGAAATCAATGTATCCATTTGCGGATGTCTTAAATTTCTAAGCCCAACTCGATGAATTGGCCAACCAGCGATGAAAACAACTGGAACGCTTAGTGCAATAGCTAGCCAACCCCAAGGCGCGTAAGCAGGGTGCAAAATATTTAAACTATCTAATATCGAGTTGATATTTTCATCAACACTTTTGTGTAATGCAGAAACCATGGCAATTAATATTGTTGGTACTGCAAAAATTATCGCTAAAGTTAATCGCCAACCTATATTGGGAGCGGCAAGTAAATCATTTCCGGTAAGTGAGAGAACCGAAGCACGGTATCCGCTACCTTCAATTGCGCTAATTAAAAATTCTGCATCAACATTCTCAGGAATTGTTGCGTGCGCACTCTCTGTTGCAAAATTGATAGTTGCACTTACACCTGGGATTGCATTCAAACTTCTTTCAAGGGTGGCGACACAAGAGGAACAGCTCATTCCTTCAATTTTTAAATCAACAGTACGAACATCCATGCCTAGAGGTTATCGCTTTGCGAAAATTCCCAAAACTTCTTCGTGAAGCAAGCCGTTAGTGGTGACGGCGTTTGCCCCATTTGGTCCATCCACACCAGCAAAATCAGAGAATCTACCGCCAGCCTCTTTAACTATTAAGGCGAGAGCGGCCATATCCCAAAGGGCTAGCGAAGGTTCAGCGGCAATATCAATTGCGCCTTCGGCAACAAGTAAATGAGACCAAAAATCGCCATAACCACGCACGCGCCAAAGTTGGTCAGCGAGGGATAGCAAACTCGCTTGTTTATCTCCCCAGCCATCATTTCTTCCTAATACATTTGGAGTTGCAAAGGTTGAAATCGAAAGCGAAGCATCTGATAATTTTGAAATTCCAGAGACTCTTAGTTTGCGCAAAGATTGCATTTGCGACGAAGGATTTGAAACAGATTGAACAGAACTAGCACCGACTTGTGAAGGAGAGCTAGCACCTACTTGTAGAAAAGCGCCACCATCTTTTTGGCTAAACCACCTTCTGAACAATGCTGGTGCTGAGACCACGCTAACTACGACCTCGTCGCCTTCCATCAATGCAATAAGCGTCGCCCAGACTGGAACCCCTCGAACATAGTTCTTCGTTCCATCTATTGGGTCGATAATCCAACGTCGATTTGTCGCGGTTGGTGATTTTCCAAACTCTTCCCCTGTTATTCCATCCGCGGGTCTTTCATGTTCTAATTTTTTTCGAAGTTCTCTTTCAATCTCCTGATCTGCATCAGTTACTGGCGTTAAATCCGGTTTAGTTTCAATTCTAAGATCTGCTGAAAGAAATCTTGCTATCGAAATTTTGTCAGCAATATTTGCTAATTCATGAGCTAACTTCAGATCATTGGAATATTGCAAAGTTTCGCCTATTGGATCAAGGGACATGAGCTTAGATTAGCGGATTGCTGTTGATCCTCGCGGAACTGATATCGATATTACTTATTTACTCATCCAGTGAGGCCAATATTCTACGTAAATTAGCTACTCGACCTGTTCTTTCTAAATTCACAGTCAAGTCATTAGATTCCGCCTGCCAGATATTTAATTTACATTCAACTTCATCGTGAGAACAGTTTTTTTGGCAATCTGTAACTACTTCATTTAAATCAGGGAATGCCGCAATTATTTCTATACGACTTACATGTGAAAGACCAAAGGATCTAACTCCTGGGGTGTCGATAACCCAACCTCCGGTTGCTAATTTAAATGCAATCGCACTTGATGAGGTGTGTCTTCCTCGTCCAGTTACCTCGTTTACCTCTCCAGTTTCACGTCGAAATTCTGGAGATAAAGTATTAATCAAAGTTGATTTACCGACACCAGAATGACCAATAAATACAGATACTTTTCCGGCAATTAGATTTGCAAGTTCGCTATCGGGTGAAAATTTGTTAGTTGAGAAATTTGGAATATGCAGAGCTTCATACTGTTTCAAAAATTCCGAAGGGTCAGCTAAATCACTTTTCGTCATAACAATAATTGGTTGAATATCTTCGGTGTATGCCGCAACAAGTGCGCGGTCAATGAATCCGGTGCGAGGGTCCGGACTGGCTGAAGCGGAGACAATGATTAAGTAATCTACATTTGCCACAATTGTTCGCTCAGATCCATCTTCAACTGAACGTCTTAATGCGTTTTTTCGAGTTTCTACTCGAACTACACGAGCAAGTGATTCTGAATCGCCTATGACTCCAACCCAATCACCGACAGCGATAGATCTTCTACCTAACTCACGGGCTTTCATCGCATCCAATTGCGCGCCGTTTTCATCAATGCAAGTAACGCGTCCACGATCAACTGTGATTACTTGGGCTCTTATTGCAGTTGCATGCGTAGGGCGATCTTTTGTACGTGGGCGAGTGGATCTGGACGGTCTAATTCGAACATCATCTTCATCAAGTTTGTCGATACGACCTCTACCCACATTGGCCATTAAATAATCACCAATTAATTACTTGTCTCAAGAATGCTTGTCCAAAGTCCCGTGAAATCAGGAATTGTTTTCTTTGTTGTTTCAATATTTTCAACGTAAACATCTTTAACTGCTAATCCAATTATTGCTCCCGCGGTTGCAAGTCGGTGATCCTCATAAGTGTGGAATGTTCCGCCATGTAACTTGCGCGGTTTAATTTCAAGTGAATCAGCGTGGGCAATAACATCTCCGCCTAATCCATTTATTTCAGCAGCTAATGCTTTGAGGCGATCAGTTTCGTGTAATCGCAAATGTCCAATTCCGCGTAGATGTGAAGGGGATGAAGCCAAGGCAGCAAGTGCAGCAATAGATGGCGTTAGCTCGCCAACTTCATTCAAGTCAATATCAATTCCATTTATATAACCAGAGCCAGTTACAGTTAAACCACCATTTGAAAACTCTAAATTCGCGCCCATCTGCGTGAAAATTCCACGAAGTTGATCACCTGGTTGAGTTGTTTTAGTTGGCCAATCCAAAATTGTTACTGACCCGCCAGCAATCATTGCAGCCACCATAAATGGAGCAGCATTTGATAAGTCTGGTTCAATAATACTTTTTACTGCAAATATTTCCCCAGGAGAAACTTTCCAAATATTTGGTTCTGAGTTATCAACTTTTATTCCGCGCTCACGCAACATTGCAACAGTCATTTCAATGTGAGGTGCAGAAGGAAGTGATGGGCCAATATTTTTAACTGTTAAACCTTTATCCATTCGCGGTGCAGCTAACAAAAGTGCAGAAACAAATTGGCTTGATGCACTCGCATCGATTAAAATTTCGCCACCTTTCAATGAACCAGAGCCATGAATGATTAGTGGTAAACCGAAACGGCCCCCGTGATCAATGTCCGCACCTAACTCGATAAGGGCTTTAATGACTGGAGCGAGTGGACGTTCATGCGAGCGAGCATCTCCGTCAAAAGCGATATCACCAAGGGCCAGAGCCGCTAGTGGTGGCAAAAAGCGCATTACGGTTCCAGCGTTACCAACATCAATTTTGTTTACTGCCACTAAAGGACGTGGGGAGATGGAGATCGATTTTGGTTGCTCATCAATCCAAGTGCCCATGGCCCGCAATCCGGCGACCATGAGTGAGCTGTCGCGCGAATAGAGCGGTCGGTAAAGAGTGGAGGGTGTAGTCGCAAGTGCACCCAGCACTAATGCGCGATTCATCACTGATTTTGAGCTGGGGATTGAAACTGACGCGGCTAACATCTCGCGAGCCTGGGGGGCAAGCCATAGCTCATTCGATGTATTTGGCACCTGCTAAGGATACCCATTTAAAACCACCTAGTTTTTCAGCGCATGGATGAGTAACACCTGCGTATTTGCGCCGATGGTTCAGAAACAAAGGTGAGGCTGAGTGGTGCGAGTGGTGCGAGTGGTGCGAGTGGTGCGAGTGGTGCGAGTGGTGCGAGTCGTGCGAGTGGTGCGAGTGGTGCGAGTGGTGCGAGTGGTGCGAGTGGTGCGAGTGGTGCAAGTGGTGCAAGTGGTGCAAGTGGTCCGAGAATTACGAGTACTGCGGCTTGTGCGTCGTAGGCTTGGCATATGTGTGGACGCTTTGCCGCAACGGCAAGTATCGATGAGATTGCAACCCAGTTTGCTTTAGTTGGAGTGCCAGAGCGAGAATTAAATCAAAGTTGGAATGTTGCACCGACCTCAGATATTTATGTAATTGTCGAACAGCGCTTGGAGATTATGAAATGGGGATTAATTCCAACTTGGGCAAAAAGTGGATTTACAGGCGCAAATACCATTAACGCTCGAAGTGAATCTGTTCATGAGAAACCATCATTCAAATCTGCATTCCGCGCTCGCCGTTGTTTAATTCCAGCAACTGGATATTTTGAGTGGGCTACCGAATTAGGTCAATACCCAAGTAAGCAACCATTTTTTATTCAGCGAAAAGATAAAAAACAATTAGCGATGGCTGGAATTTATGAGAATGGAACTGCAGCAATAATTACCAAAGAAGCAGAAGGTTTTCTTGCAAGTATCCATCACCGTATGCCACTTTTTTTACCTAGTGATGATTGGCAAAGATGGTTAGATCCAAAAATAAATGATGAAGCAAGTGCTCGAGATTTAATTAATCTTGGTTTATCCCCTGAGAGCGCTGGGTTGAATGCGCATCCAGTCTCTAATCAAGTCAACTTTGTTCGAAACAATTCTGCTTCGCTGCTAGTTGAAATCCCATTGGGAGAAGCACAAACACTTTTGTAAACCGGCTCTCCTGAGCAGCGACTTGAGCGCAACCGGAGTAGCTGGGAATAGCAGGTAGTGGCTGGAAATAATCGGGAGGAACAGGGAATAAGACCTACCACCAGATTGTTGATTTGAGTATGAGTGTAAAGTCATCTCTTGTGACGCGCGCAAAAGATATTGAGGGGACAGAAAGCCGATCAGAAGGCTCTCTTGAACCATTAGCGCGTAACAAGGCGGTTGCGAAAAGCAAGGAAAGTGTAGGCCAGCGCAAAGCAAGATTTGAAATAGGTGCACTCCCGTTCCTCGATGCTCTTTATAGTGCCGCTCTTCGGATGACAAAAAATCCTGAGGATGCCCAGGATTTAGTCCAAGAAACTTACGCAAAAGCTTTTAACTCATTCCATCAATTTGAAGAAGGTACAAATCTAAGAGCCTGGCTGTACCGAATCTTGACAACTACTTTTATAAATATTTATCGAAAAAACCAACGACAGCCATTAATTTCAGATGGCGAGATTGAAGATTGGCAATTAGCTAAATCTGCTTCACATACGAGCGATCAAGGAAAATCAGCAGAAGTTGAGGCGTTGGAAAATCTTCCAGATGGCGATATTAAGCGGGCAATGCAATCACTCCCAGAAGAATTTCGTCTTGCTGTCTACTTAGCAGATGTAGAAGGATTTTCGTATAAAGAAATTTCAGAGATCATGGATACACCTTCAGGAACGGTTATGTCTCGTCTTCATCGTGGCCGGAAATTGTTGCGC
>CAIUXE010000145.1 GCA_903902965.1 uncultured Actinomycetes bacterium | reverse complement strand
CCCATTGGCCCGCGTGCGTGCAGTTTCTGATTCGAGATACCGATCTCAGCTCCAAAACCCATTTGCTCCCCATCGGTGAACCGTGTCGATGCATTTACCATGATTGCAGCTGCATCCGCATTCGCAATAAATGCGGCGGCCGTACTTTTTGATTCGGTAACAATAGATTCAGTATGTTGAGTGCCATATTTATTTATGTGGTCATTTGCACTTTGTCTGTCGGCCACTACGGCAACATTCATCTCTAAAGTTCCATACTCTGTTGACCAATCTTCCTCACTGGCCAACACCATTTCAACACCACAACTTTTGGCAATCTGAATTGATTGTGAATCACCGTGCAGGCGAACTCCTTGTTCTACTAAAGCTTTTAGGGCCAGCGGTAAAAAGTTGGCAGCCACTGCTTGGTGAACTAATAATGTTTCAGCGGCATTGCAAACACTTGGTCGGTGACATTTTGAGTTAATAACAATTGGTATTGCTTTATCAAAGTCAGCATCTATATCAATGTAAACATGGCAGACACCTGCACCGGTTTCAATGGTAGGTACTGTTGATTCATCAACTACAGTTCTTATTAATGCCGCACTTCCACGTGGGATCACTAAATCAACTAAACCGCGAGCGTTTAATAATTCACGCACTTTCGCCCGATCATGGGATGAAACCAATTGCACAATATCTGCAGGAAGTCCGACAGAAGTGATTGCACTTCTCATTACATTTACCAATACTTCGTTACTTTTTGCTGCAGTGGATGATCCACGCAATAGCGCCGCACTTCCGGCTTTAATCAAAATTACCGCAGCGTCTACAGTTACATTCGGTCTTGCCTCATAAACCATTCCTACAACACCAAATGGCACAGCAACTTGTTTTAGGTGTAAACCATTTTCGAGTGTACGTTCCCGAATTATTCGGCCAACTGGATCAGGAAGTGCAGCAATTTGCCTGGCACCATTTGCGATTTCGGCAATTCGATGAGGATTCAACTTAAGTCGATCAATTAAGGAATCGCTAATACCTTCTGCTTTTGATCTGATCACATCTTCATTATTTGCTGCCAGGATCTCACTCTGATGAGCGAGTAAATGTTCGGCTATAGCATTCAAGGCACGGTCTTTGTCCTCACGCGTGGCACCCGCCAAAATTCGCGCAGCCGCTCTTGCCGCACTAGCCAAGGTTTCAATATGCGTGGTCATGGGATAAGCCTAACCAAGAGTTAAGATAGGGCGCATGAAAATACTTTTGCGTTTGAGCCGGATTGTTGCTGTTGGCCTTGTTGGAATCTTGTTGGTCGCATTTAGCGGATTGCGAGTCGCCCATTACCCAAACCCAATAGCCACTGCTCGTCTCGGCCTTGCCGCTCCTTCTGCAACGCCGAAGTTACTTCCAGCCCATTTGGTAGCACCTGCCGCAACGCCTACCCAGCTTCAAGTTGTGGCAGAAGATATGCCACCGGGAGTGCTGTGGGACGGTCGCTATGTTGATGTAGAAGAATTTTTAAAGAAGACAAAAACAAATGCATTTCTGATCATGCGCAATGGAACTATCACTTATGAGTGGTACAACAAAAAATTTACTCCTGAATTTAAATTTCCTTCATACTCAGTAGCTAAGACCTTAACTTCTTTAATGATTGGGAAATTAATCTCTGAAGGCAAAATAAGCGAGAGCGATAAATTCATTAAATACTTCCCAGAGTTAGCTAATGGGAGTTCTTTTGACAAAGTAACCATCGGCCAACTTCTGGACATGCGTAGTGGTGTAGGAGTTAGTGACAACTACCCAACAGGGCCATCCGGTTGGGGCGTTGCGATTGCCCAGATGTACGCCTCTACAGATATCCCATGGTTCATGGGAAATAACCGCAAGATGAAATTTGAGCCAGGAGCTAAAGCCGAATATCGCTCGGTTGATACTCAAATGCTGGGCATGATCATTAAAAAAGTTACGGGTGAAAAAGTTGCTGATTACTTCTCGACTAATTTTTGGCAGCCAATTGGTGCTCAATATCCGGCGACTTGGAATGTTGATCATCTTGGCGGGCAAGAAAAAACTTTCTGTTGCTTTAACGCGACTGCTCGAGATTACGCGCGGATCGGAAATCTTTTAGCTATGGGTGGTTTTGTTGGAGAAAAGCAACTAGTCAGCGCCTCATGGATTACTCGTTTATCTAACCCTGTTGAAACGCTTGATCATAAATGGGGATATGGTGCTCAGATTTGGCATCCAAATCCAGGTTCTCTGATGATGCTAGGACTGCACAGTCAATTTGTTTATGTAGTTCCAAAAACTAGAACTGTGATCGTCAAATTAAGCGACAGTTTAAATGATGCGGATGAAGAGCCAACTGCAGCAATCTTGGAAGCGATTGCTACTAAAATAAGTTAAAAGCTTATTAAAGTAACGACAAATCGTCGCGGTGTACTAATTCACGTTCGTACTCTGCACCTAATGACGCACCCAACTCTTTAGTTGATTTTCCCAGCAACTGTGGAATCTCATCGGCGTCAAAAGCCACTAAGCCACGTGCAATTACTTTGCCTTCTGGTGAAAGTAAATCAACCGGATCTCCCGCTGAGAAATCTCCTTCGACTTTAGTCACACCTGCTGGCAGTAATGACGTGCCGCGATCGCGGATTGCGGCTGTGGCTCCAGCATCCAAATGTAACTTTCCTTTTGGTGAAGATGCGTGTGCTAACCAAAGTGCACGCGATGGGGTCCGAGTACCGTTCGCGTGAAATAACGTTCCAATTTCTGCACCGCTAACTGCTAAGGCAACATTGGCAAGGGATGTAAGTACAACTGGGATTCCAGCACCTGTTGCGATGCGAGCAGCTTCAACTTTGGTAACCATTCCCCCGCTGCCAACTCCGGCACTTCCAGCACCGCCAATTTGAGCGTCGTCCAAAAGAGCGAAATCTCTGACATCAGTTATTTGTTTTGCATTCGCAGAAGTTGGTGGTGCGTCATAAAGAGCATCTATATCTGAGAGCAATATTAATAAATCGGCTTGAACTAAATGCGATACCAACGCAGCTAGACGGTCATTGTCACCGAATCTAATTTCTTGAGTTCCTACTGTGTCATTTTCATTAATAACTGGAACGACTCCAAGAGCTAACAATCGATCAAAAGTTCTTTGAGCATTCCGATAATGACTGCGTCTAATAACATCATCGCTTGTGATCAAAACTTGTGAAGCAGTGATTCCATGTCTGGCAAAGGATTCGGTGTATCTATAAATCAAAAGTCCTTGCCCAACGGATGCGGCTGCTTGTTGAGTTGCTAAATCTTTGGGACGAGTAGTTAATCCAAGTGGAGATAGACCAGCTGCTATTGCGCCAGATGAAACCACTAAAACCTCTACGCCACGTTTGTTGAGAATCGCAACGGCATCAACTAACTGATCTACTGCAGTTAGATCTAATCCTGCACCAGCGCTTCCAGTTAATGAAGACGAACCAACTTTAAGCACAACACGTTTAGCTTTTAATACTTCAGCCCGTAAATTATTGGAGGTCATCTTCACCATCACCTAGTAGTAATGCACCAACCTCTTCCCATTCTCCGCCCTCACCAGCACTTCCTGTGCTTCCAGATAAGGCGTGGCGCATATCTAAACGTAAATCTTGTCCACGTGGTCCAAGCAAAATCTCGGCACCAGCTTCAAGTGTTGGTTCCCAATCAAAACTAACTGCATCTTCACCGAGTCCGATTTGAACTTCACTTCCACCACGTGCTCCGAGTTTGAATAATTCTTTCTCAACTCCGAGACGTGCTAAACGATCGGCTAAGTATCCAATAGCTTCAGCATTGCTGAAATTTGTTTGTCTTACCCAACGTTCAGGTTTGATTCCTTGCACTACATAAATGCCTGCATCATTTTTAAAAGTAGTGAAATCTGATTCATCAACTGCGCGTGGACGCAGAATTATTCGAACTGGGTCTGTACTCTCTTTTGGAGTGCGCTTAATCAATCTTGCCATCGCGTAGAGCAAATCATTTAGACCTTCATGGGTTGCTGCAGATACTTGGTAAACCTCAAGTCCACGCTCGCGCAATGTCGCTTCGACCATATCGGCCATCGCACGTCCATCAGGAAGATCAACTTTGTTTAGCGCAACAATTCTTGGTCGATCATCGAGTCCACCATAAAGTGCAAGCTCTGCTTCGATTACATCAAAATCATGAATTGGATCGCGATCAGATTCAAGTGTTCCGCAATCTAAGACTTGCACGAGTGCAGCACAACGCTCGACGTGGCGCAAAAACTCAAGACCTAATCCTTTTCCTTGGCTGGCGCCTGGAATTAAGCCTGGAACATCGGCGACGGTAAATCGGTGTTCGCCAATTTCAACTACGCCTAAGTTTGGAACCAAAGTTGTAAATGGATATTCAGCAATTTTTGGACGCGCTGCAGAAATGGCGGCAATCAATGAGGATTTACCAGCGCTTGGATATCCAACTAATGCAATATCTGCGACGCTTTTTAATTCCAGTGAGAGTGAGGCGTTTTCCCCTGGCTCGCCAAGTAACGCAAAACCTGGTGCTCGTCTTTTTGAAGAAGAGAGAGCAGCATTTCCTAATCCGCCGGCACCACCACGTGCTGCAATAAATTTTGTTCCATTACCTAATAAATCAGCAATGAGTTCACCATCTGCACCGCGAATCACTGTGCCTTCTGGAACTGGAACTATTAAATCTTCTCCGTCAGGACCATCTTTGTGTCCACCTTTACCTAATCGGCCAGATGTTGCTCGACGGTGTGGGCTGTAATGAAAATCAAGCAGGGTTGTAATACTTTGATCTACAACAAGAATTACATCGCCACCTCGTCCACCTGTTCCACCATCAGGTCCGCCTAGTGGTTTAAATTTTTCACGGTGAACTGACGAACATCCATCGCCACCATTTCCGGCTGTTGCGAGTAAAAGTGCGCGATCAACAAAGGTGGTCATTTTGATCGCTCCTTCTCATGAAAATAAAAAAGCGGGTCCGTAATCGGACCCGCTTTTTAAATACGGGTAAATTTATTGCGGAACAACTTTTACAACGCGACGGCCACGAGCTTGTCCGAACTCAACAATTCCTGCAGCAAGTGCGAATAATGTGTCATCTTTGCCGCGACCAACATTTAGTCCTGGGTGGAAATGTGTTCCGCGTTGACGAATAAGAATTTCGCCGGTCTTAACAATTTGTCCACCGTAGCGTTTTACGCCGAGGTACTGCGCGTTTGAATCGCGACCGTTACGTGTAGACGAGACTCCCTTTTTACTGGCCATTTGAAGACTCCCCCAATTCCTATTTCACACCGTTGATGGATGTGACTTTAACGCGAGTTAATTTTGCACGAAAACCTTGGCGACGGCGATAACCGGTCTTGCTCTTGTAACGAAGGATGTCGATCTTTGGACCTTTGATCTCTTCAAGAACTTCGACGCTGACATTAATGCCGGCTGTGTCTGTCGTAACTTTTGCACCATCGACGAGCAAGAGAGCTTGCAACGTAATTGTCGCGCCGGTAGCAGCAGCTACACGATCCACGAGCAGGGTGTCGCCGACCGCTACTTTTTCCTGGCGGCCGCCAGCTTTAACAATTGCATACACGATGGGAACTCCTCTAATTGAAGTGCTAAGGGTACGGATTTACGCACCATTGGGTCAAACTGAGAACTATTGGTCGGCGAGGCTCATTCTGCTTCTGCGGCCCCAGGAGTGATGATTCCCCCGCTGGTAACCCGGCGGCGGCCTCTTCTGGTTGGGGCGGCTGCAGGCTCAGAATGATCGGCTGAATCGGCTGGATTGGTCTTCTCGGCGGCAGCAACCACCAATACATCCTCATCCCCGGCAATTTCAGCTCGCTCTTCGTCATCTTCATCTCGGGCCCCAGGAGTCGCAGCAACTTCATCCCGACGTAAATTTTCAGCAGAAACTGGAACTGGATCCACGTGAATATGAATTCCGCGACCATTACAACTTTCACAAGTCGTTGAGAAAGCTTCAATCAATCCTTGGCCAACACGTTTACGAGTCATCTGTACTAAACCAAGTGAGGTTACTTCGGCAACTTGATGCTTTGTTCGATCACGACCTAAACATTCAGTCAATCGACGCAAAACTAGATCGCGGTTAGATTCAAGAATCATGTCGATGAAGTCAACAACAATAATTCCACCTAAGTCACGAAGGCGAAGTTGGCGGGCAATCTCTTCGGCTGCTTCTAAATTGTTCTTAGTAACAGTCTCTTCAAGGTTTCCGCCTTTACCAATAAATTTACCGGTGTTCACGTCAACCACAACCATGGCTTCAGTGCGATCAATTACAAGCGATCCACCTGAAGGTAAATAAACTTTCCGATCAAGGCCTTTAGCTAATTGTTCGTCGATTCGGTTTTCAGCAAAGATGTCAGTGTTCTTGTGCCATTTCTCTAAACGAGTTAACAAATCTGGAGCAACAAAGCCTAGATAGTTATTAATTTCATCCCATGCTTCCGCACCTTCAACAATTAACTTATTGAAATCTTCATTGAAGATATCGCGCACAACACGAATATTTAAATCAGGTTCACCGTAAAGAAGTGATGGCGCAGTTGCATTTGGATCATTTGTTTTCTTCTGAATATCTTCCCATTGCGCTTGCAAACGAGTGACATCACGAGTTAATTCTTCTTCAGTTGCACCTTCAGCTGCAGTTCGAACAATTACTCCAGCTTCTTCTGGAACTAAGTTCTTCAAAATTGCTTTTAGGCGTGAGCGCTCTTGGTCTGGCAAGCGTCGACTAATG
>CAIUXE010000144.1 GCA_903902965.1 uncultured Actinomycetes bacterium | reverse complement strand
ACTTCCACGAACTGCACCTTGCGCTCTAGCTAACTCTTCATGAGTCAATCCATTATCTGCGACATCATGCAAAACATCTCTAATTATTTTTACAACTTCGGTGGCTTTATTTGGATTACATCCTGCATAAAAACCAATAACACCTGAGCCAGCAAATTGTTGAGCGTAGGAGTAAACCGAATATGCCAAGCCGCGTTTTTCCCGAATTTCCTGGAATAACCTAGATGACATTCCACCACCTAGCGCGGCAGATAAAACTCCCATTGTAAATCGACGGCTATCGTCGCGAGCTACCCCGGCCATACCCATAAATAAATGGGCTTGTTCAGTTTTGCGATTTAAAATCCCAACATTCCCACCTTTTGGCGATTTAACTTTTGTATTGCTGCGCAAGTTGTAATCAGATTTTGGAACGCTTAAAAATCCATCTCTAGATATTGCTTTTTCAACAAGTTCTACAACTTTCTTATGTTTCAAGTTACCTGCTACCGCAATGACTAAATCACTTGGCAGATAGCGCTTCTTGTAATAATTAAAGACTGCATTTCGCGACATTCCTTTGATTGAATCGACAGTTCCCAAAATTGGTCGGCCAAGTTGGGTATCACCATAATAAGTTTCGGCAAAAAGATCATGGATTAAATCACTTGGATCATCATCTCGCATTGATATTTCTTCCAAAACTACATTGCGTTCGGCATCAACATCTTCAGCTTTGACAAGTGAAGACGTTATCAAATCAGAGATAACATCGATCGCGAGCGGTAAATCTGTATCTATTACTCGCGCATAGAAACAGGTGTACTCCTTGCCGGTAAAGGCATTCATCTCGCCGCCGACTGATTCAATCGCAGAGGAGATATCCATTGCGCTACGAGTTTTAGTCGCTTTAAAAAGTAAATGCTCGAGAAAATGTGAAGCTCCTGCGACAGATGGTGCTTCATCGCGAGAGCCAACATTTACCCAAATACCAAAAGCTGCGCTTCGTACTCCGGCAACTTCTTCAGTGACAATACGCAAACCGCTCGCTAGAACGGTTTTGCGTACGGTCATGTTATGAAACGTTATTCAGCTGATGCTTCGGCAGCATCATCAAGTACTGGTATTAACGAAAGCTTGCCCTTGGGGTCAATCTCGCCAATTTCGACATGTACTTTATCGCCGACGTTCATTACATCTTCTACATTTTCAATGCGCTTGCCACCATGCATCTTGCGAATTTGCGAGATGTGGAGCAACCCATCTTTGCCTGGAAGTAATGAAACGAATGCGCCAAATGCAGCGAGCTTTACGATAGTTCCATTAAAGCGTTCGCCAACTTCTGGCAACTTTGGATCAGCGATACCGATAATTAGAGCACGTGCCGCTTCCGCAGCAGTTCCATCGGTTGCACCAATATAAATAGTTCCATCATCTTCGATGCTGATTTCAGCGCCAGTATCCTCTTGGATCTGCTTAATGACTTTGCCCTTTGGACCAATCACTGCGCCGATCTGATCTACTGGAATCTGAATCGTGATGATGCGCGGTGCTAATGGATTAATTTCATCCGGTGCATCAATCGCTTCATTCATTACATCAAGAATGTGCAGGCGAGCTTCCTTGGCTTGGTGCAACGCACCTGCAAGAACGCTGGCTGGAATTCCATCTAACTTAGTATCTAGCTGAAGAGCAGTAACGAAATCTTTTGTACCAGCAACTTTGAAATCCATATCGCCGAATGCATCTTCTGCACCCAAGATATCGGTAAGTGCTACGTACTCAATTTTGCCATCTACATCATCTGAGATCAGACCCATTGCAATACCGGCCACTGGTGCACGAAGTGGCACACCCGCGTTAAGTAGCGACATGGTTGATGCGCAAACTGAACCCATGGATGTTGATCCATTTGAACCAAGCGCCTCTGACACTTGTCGAATTGCATATGGGAAATCAGAACGTGACGGCAGAACAGGTAACAACGCACGTTCTGCAAGTGCTCCATGTCCAATTTCGCGACGCTTTGGTGAACCAACGCGGCCAGTTTCGCCCACTGAATATGGTGGGAAGTTGTAATTATGCATGTAACGCTTATGGTTTTCTGGATTCAACGTATCTAACTGTTGTTCCATCTTGAGCATATTT
>CAIUXE010000143.1 GCA_903902965.1 uncultured Actinomycetes bacterium | reverse complement strand
GAACCAGCTGTTGCCGAAGTGGCTGAGAAAAACAATCTTGTTTACTGTTTATCAACGATGGGTACAACTGCCCCAGATGATTTAGCTGCAGCGGTCCCAGGCGCTCGCCGCTGGTACCAATTTTATTTAATGAAAGATCGGCAAGCCAGCCTTGGTTTTATTCAACGAGCAAAAGACACCGGTTTCGAGGTTTTAATGTTGACAGTTGATACTCCGGTTTCTGGTGTTCGTGCTCGTGATATTCGCAATGGCTTAACAGTGCCGCCAAAAATCGGATTAAAAACATTTTTAGATATGACAACTAAACCAAGCTGGTGGATGAACTTATTAACTACAGCGCCACTTGAGTTTGCAGCATTTCGCGGCTACAAAGAGCCTCTAGCTCAATTAGCAGCAAAGATTTATGACCCATCTCTGAATTTTGAAGATATAAGTTGGTTACGTACGGTCTGGGACGGACCAATAATTATTAAAGGTGTGCAATCTGTTTCAGATGCCGAAAAGTTGGCTGATATTGGCGTTCAGGGAATCGTGCTTTCGAATCATGGTGGGCGACAATTAGATAAAGGTCCAGTGATGATTGAACTGTTGCCAAAAGTTGCCGAAAAAGTTGGCGGAAGACTGGATATTTACGTTGATGGCGGGTTTATGACTGGCCAAGATGTAGTTGCCGCAATTGCATTTGGTGCAAAAGCTGTATTAATTGGTCGTGCTTACTTGTACGGCATTATGGCTGACGGCCAAAACGGAGTTCAGAAAGTTGTAGATATTTTACAAGCTGAAATATCAAACACCATGGCACTCATGGGAATTTCAAAGATTAGTGATATCAATTCTTCGCATGCAAAGTTACGAAATAATTAAAAACCTTCATTAGCTTTGATTAAATCATCTGGAAAATCAACTTCAACAGCAAACAAATCAGAGATATCAACTGGCAAAAAAGTTACTTTATCTTTTTCAATAGCAACTTCTATTCCTCGTTCAAAATAATCTCCATCGTCAACTTCATCCAAGCGCTTAATGAGTGCTTCTTTATCTTTTGCTGAAACAAAGTTAATTCCAACTGCCTCACCTAAAGCATTTTGCACTTTTTTAGACAAATCTAAAATATGTCCAGCAGCATCAACGGTGTACTTAACTTCTTCCTCAGCCGTTTTAGAGGTATTAACACAGATAAAGGATTGATCTTTCTCAATGAAAGGTTTAACTCTTTCAAGAACTTTTGGATCGAAAACCACGTCACCATTCATCCAAAGAACTCCACCATCTTGGCTTGCAACTAATGCTCGCCAAAGACTTTTACTAGTGTTTGTTTGATCATAAAGTTCGTTATAGATATATGTGGCACGAGGGTGAGCTTCCATAATCATCTCTAATTTAAACCCTACGACAACTCCAATTCGAGATTGTGCGCCGAAAGTTTTAGTGATGTTCTCCATTTGTTGTTGCATAATTGTGCGACCGTCTTTTAATGGGGTAAGTGGTTTTGGCCATGGCTTCCCTAGGCGGGTACCCATTCCTGCAGCAAGAATAATTACTTGGCGAATCACTTTTCTCCTTAAATAGACCTTCGCGTACGTGTTAATTCATTCACAGCAACTTCATGGTCGCTTATAGCTTTCGAAACTGCAGCAAAGTAAGTTTTTGAACTCTCACCTGCTGCTATTCCGCCGAAATAATACCGACAAACCTCTGCCCGCTTTGCCGCTAAATCATCTTTTTGCAAAGTTTTTTCTAATTGGGAAGAGAGATCATCAACGCTGTTTTGGTCAATTATTGTTGAAGCGGATGCGACAGGAGAATCAGATTCTAGCAATGCTAAATCTGTGCGTCGGTCTGAAAGGAAAATTGCACCGCTTGGTTTTAAATACAAGTAATCAAGAGTGACACTAGATATATCGCTTATCAATATATCTGTCCCAAGAAGAACTTCTATTACATCGCCTTCGAGTAAAATTTGATTAGGATTTTTATTTAATCGAGAAACTATATATTTATGTGCAGCGATTACTGTTGGATCTTTAGAGGTAAGAATTCTTGGGTGGGGCTTATAAATAGTGCGACAATTTTTTTGACTTAAAGCAGCATCGATAATTTTTTTGCCATACAAGTCAAGTGAAGTGTAATTATTTGCTTCGTCTTCACCCTCCCAGGTCGGCGCATAAGTAATAGTTTTAAGTTTTGGATGTGCTGGGATTGGTGATTGACCTAAATCTAGTTGTGGCCTTCCGACGGTGATTAATTTATTCTGATCTATCCATGCAACAGCTTTAACATAGCGATCTTTAGCGGCTGGGCCAGCCACAAATACTTGATCATAAGCTTTTGCTTGATTACTAACCATAGATATTTTGTCACTCTCGCCATGGTTTACGTGAATATGCACCGCAGCTTGGTAAGAGAGAGTTTGGAAATTTTGATATGAGTTATTTACATAAATTAGGGCTTTAAATTTTGAAAGTTCCAATAACGACATTAATAGATCAAAAGTACGTGCGTGAATTATTGGAACATTAGTTAATTTTCCAAGCTCCTCTGTTGTCGCCATATTTCGCGTGATAATTACAGCATTTAAATCTGTAGGAGATTTTTCAATTACTGGCAACCATTGAGCAATTTGGTAAATTTTAGAAGGCGGGTCTGCAAAGAAATAGGCAACCTGCGCGCCCGCTGCTGATTCGGCGGTGAATGGGTCATATGTGGGAGGAAAGACTAAACGCTTTAAAGTGCGGGCTTTGCGCCAAAGGACTCGAATAAGCCTTGATAAGGGGTTGCGTGAGCGCTGCCGAACTGCCATCACAACCTCGATTCAAATAGTGAGAGGAGTTATAGAGTACCCACCGTGGTCAGAGTAATAAGGCAGGTGGCAAGCGCATTCCCAGAGAATTTAAATTCACTCAATGACCTCGTGATTGCAACAGAACAAGCACTAGTTGTTTTTGAGCCGGCTCTAAAGATTGCTGATCCCGTTAGTGCGCTATTGACGGATTTCGAGCGTGAATATTTCACTGTATTAGCAATCGCAGAAAGCGAATCCGGTGATGTGACTGTTGCTCACCAACGCCTGCTTGCAGTTCAAACTTCAGATCATCAAATCACAACTGCTACACATCAATTAATCCCAGCAATTTATATACCAAGTGCAAAATTGCAAGTAGTGAGAAGTTTGATGTCAGAGTTAGCGAAATTCCCAAATTCGGAAATTGATTCCATTCAGTATTTGATACTTGGGCTGGTTAGACGTGGTGAGCAAATTCGAGTTTTAGAAATTGATTCACTACCGCCAGCAAATTCAGACTCAGCAAAATTAAGATTACAACTAGCAAATCGAAGCAACGATGGTTTCTTTTCTACTTTCGTACTTAGAAAAATCTCTAAAGCATTCACTCGAATTGCGCTTACTTTAAAATTGAAACCAAATATTATTACTGTGATTTCATTTTTAGTTGGCGTTTTTGCTGCTATTGAATTTTCCCGTAGTAACTACATATTGGGTGCCATTCTTTTGCAGTTTTCGCTAATTTTAGATTGCGTAGACGGAGAAGTTGCTCGGTACACAAAACAATTTAGTCGGTTTGGTGCATGGCTTGATGCACTTTCTGATCGCGTGAAAGAGTTTATGGCAATTGGTGGGCTGGCTTATTCTGTGCAAGACTCAGTAGAAAATATCTGGTTGCTTGCAACTTTGGCTTTGATTTTGCAAACTGTTAAACATATTTCTGATTATGACTTTACAGCTGTACGTGAGTCTCTCGAAGTAAAAATTGAGTCTAGTTCTTTAGACCAAAAAACAGATGGGCTTTCACCAAGAAAATTAATTAAAAAAAGTGGAGTAACTTATTGGGCAAAGAAAGTTATTTATTTCCCAATTGGTGAACGCTGGTTACTAATTTCGTTAGGAGCTGTTGTCGTTGGAGCACAACTAACTCTGACTATATTAATCGGATTAGGATTTCTCTCTTTGTCATATGTAAAATTAGGAAGAGTTTTACGATCATATAAATGGGGCGACAAGATTAAGAATTGTGATTTTATTGATCAGCAAGGCGATTTAGGGTTTCATCTTAAATTTTCAAACTTTAGATTTGGATGGGCAATATCTTCTTTCTTGAGATTAATTGAGTTTGCACTGATTAGCGCAATATTTGAATTTGATTTCAGTTCAAAATTATTTTTACTTTTATTTGTGATTTCGATTTATCACTATGTAAATCTTTACGATTCTCTAAATAAAATTTCACCCACTCAGAGATTTCTAGGGTTATATTTACCGGGTCGGCTATTGCTAATTTTGATCCTCGTTAAGGTATTTGGAGATCAAACCTCTGCAATATTTTGGCTCTCCACATACCTTGGTTTAATAATCATTTGGCGCGGTGGGCGTAGGCTTGGCGCAAGGGGGAATTAGTGCAACGAATTTCAATTTCTGAATTACGTGAGATCAGCCAGCCAGCGTCAATCACTGGGAGATCAAACGCTGAGCATTGGACCGCTGATCTTTACTTGCGAAAAATTTCACCTTATTTAACTCGAATACTAATTTCAACTCGGATATCACCTAACGGGGTTACCTGGTTGATGATTGTTACTGGAATATCTACTGGCCTAGCGCTTTTGATCCCAGGTTATAAAGGAATTTTGTTGGCACTTTTCCTTTCTCAACTACAAATGCTTTGGGATTGTTGCGACGGCGAATTGGCAAGATGGAAAAAGAAGTTTTCACCTGCTGGAATATTTTTAGACACGATCGGTCATTACAGCGCTGAGGCGACCATTGTTTTGGTGCTTGGATTACGTGCAGCAAATTGGCCAACAGATCCATTAAATGAAAGTAATTTCCCGTTCTTTGGTGCCTTACTAGCAATCATTGTCATTTTAAATAAAGTTTTAAATGATGCAGTGCATGTAGCTAAATTTTTCACTGGCGGGAGTCGCAACAAAGATGATCGTGAAATTGGAAAACCAAAAAGTTCACTTCTATCAACTATTAGATCAGTAGCAAGATTTTTACCTCTGCATAGAATTTTCCATTCCGTGGAGATGACAATAGTAATTTCGTTAGTTAGCGCTTTTGGGTATTTAACAAATCAAGAGAATTCCTTGCAGCAATTAATTAATTGGGTCTTACCAATTTCAGTAATTGTGTTAATCGGCCACCTGATTGCGATTCTTTCTTCACGCAAATTGATTGCTTCATGACCCCCACTTTTGGATGCGTAATACTTACGATGGGCAAACGCCCTAAAGAGTTTGCAGCAGCCCTTGAATCGTTGAAGAATCAAACCGGAGTTAATTTAGATATCGTTGTTGTTGGTAATGGATGGAATCCAGCAGTTGAAGTAACTGGAGTGAAAACGGTTTTCTTACCTGAGAATTTAGGAATTCCAGCTGGTAGAAATGCTGGTGCAGCTGAAGTATCTGGTGAGTACCTATTTTTTCTAGATGATGATGTAAAAATTTTAAATGGCAATGTGCTTGGTAGATTTGCAGAGATTTTACAAAAACACACCCAAACAGGTTTATTGCAACCTCGCATAGTTGGTGCGGGCGGAGGCCAAACTCCACGTAGGTGGATTCCACGTTTAATTATTGGGGATCCCATGAAACCCTCATTAGCTACGACTTTGGCCGAAGGTGCAGTGGTTATTCGTAGGAAACTTTTTGATGAAATAGGTGGCTGGCCAGCTAACTTTTATTACGGTCACGAAGGAATCGAATTAGTTTGGCAGGTCTATAACCGCGGTTATACAGCTTGGTACATAACTGAGGTATCAGTAGAACATCCGATTGTTAGCCCAGCTCGACATGAGTATTTCTACAGATTAAATGCGCGCAATAGGGTTTGGTTAGCCCGTCGAAATCTTCCTTTCCCGATCGGCCAAATTTACTTACTTAACTGGTTTGCATTATCTGTTTTGAGGATGCGCTCCTTCTCTTCAGCAATGGCGTGGTTGAAGGGATTTTCCAGTGGGTTCTTAATGAATCCTGGGAAGCAGAAAAAATTGTCCTGGGGTGCAATCTGGAAACTAGCAAAAGCTGGCCGACCACCAATAATTTGAGATTGGCAGTGCTTGAAATTCGGCTAAACTTTCGTCATGTCTAAATTTGTGCATGCGCTTGAAACCGGGCTTTTCCAAGCGCGCTGGATACTTTCTCCGCTCTACGTTGGATTAGTACTCGCCCTTGTCGCGCTAGTAATTCGGTTTTGCATCGAATTTGTTCACTTAGTAGAACATATTGGGACATCAGATCCGCATACCTTTACTTTAGATTTACTCGCTTTGCTTGATCTAACTCTTTTGGGCAACCTAATTTTAATTGTGATTTTTGCGGGATACGAGAATTTTATTTCACGTATTGACGCAGCTCATGAATCGAAAGACAAACCTCATTGGATGGGAACAATTGATTTTTCTGGTTTAAAAATAAAGTTAATTGGATCTTTGGTTGCGATATCGGTTATTGAACTTTTGAAAGATTTCATAGAGTTATCTGGCAAGGAAACAGTTGGCGATGGAACTATGTGGCGAGTGATTATCCATATTACTTTTGTGATCTCTGGCGTGCTGTTTGCGCTGATGGATTTTATTGCTGACAAACGCGAAGCAATTTTCACGCATTCGAATAACTAGTAAAAATAAATGCGGTTAGACATTTTTGCCGCACTTTGCGGAATTTTAGTAGCGCTGCAATCACGGATAAATGGTGGGTTGTCTGCACTCCTGGGGAATGGCGTTGAAGCTGCACTAATTTCATTTAGCACTGGGTTTGTTGTTTTGAATTTAATTTTGGTTATCAACCCAAAAGTGCGTAATGGCTTAAGAGGGATCAGATCGAGTATTAGATCAAAGCAATTGCCGCGCTGGAGATTGAGCGCAGGCGTACTTGGTGGAATATTTGTTGCAATACAAACTTATTCGGTGCCTCTAATTGGTGTTGCTTTGTTATCGGTAACCACTATCGCTGGGCAAACTGCAGCATCACTTTTTGTTGATCGAGCTGGTATGACAGCTGGTGGGAAACAACCGATAACTTTCCGTCGCACGCTTGCGGCCGTAATAACGGTTATCGCTGTTCTCGTCGCAGTATGGGATCGCTTAACAGTTGCGCACGCTTCATTAATTGCGATTGCACTTTCTTTCGGAGGAGGATTGTTATTAGGTTTGCAAAGAGCATTAAATGGGCAGATCAATGAACATTCTAAAAATAGTTTGGCAACTACTTGGTTAAATTTTGCAACGGGATGCACTTTCCTTTCATGCTTATTGCTTTTTACAACTTTAGGCGGAGATAAGTTAGCTGGATTCCCAACTTCTCCTTGGTGGATTTACTTTGGCGGATCAATAGGAATTCTTTACATCGCGTTTGCATCGACAATAGTTCAAGAAATAGGAGTCTTGGCATTTACTTTATTTACGACTGGCGGTCAATTAATCGGTTCTCTCTTGATTGATTTAGTGTTCCCAACTGAGGGTGTAGAAATAGGACCTAATTTGATTATTGGAATTTTACTTACCTACGTAGGGGTTTTAATAGGTGGAGTTAAAGCGCAAGGGTCACTTAGAGCGAAATCTGTTCCACAGAACTGAGATAATTGAGCCACCGATAAAAAATGTTGCCAATGCATATGAACTGCTTTTCACTAATGGGATTGTTGCAGAGTAATAACCGGCAGAGGTAATCCCGACTCCCCAGACCAGAGCTCCCATTGAGTTTGCGGACAGGAATTTGTAATAGGGCATTTTCCCAATCCCTGCGATTGGCGGGATAAATGTCCTTATCCACGGGAAAAAGCGGGCCGCAACAACTGCCCACCAACCATTCTTCAAATAAAACTCTTCAGTCTTTGCAATCATTTTTGTACGCCGCTCAGATGGTTTCTTTTGTAAGTATGGGCGCCCATATTTTCTTCCCAATACATAACCAATTTGGTCACCAACAAATGCCGCGAGGAATACACCAGTTACCAGAATTACGATATTCATATCATTTCGAGATGCGGCAACTAGGCCGGCACTAAAGAGCAGAGAATCACCAGGCAACCAAAATCCAATCAAAATTCCAGTCTCAATAAAAATTAAAACCCAAATCAATAGATAGAGCGCAAACGGAGCTAAAGGTGAAAATTGATCTTGAAATGTTGCGGCAAGGGTCACGGTGCGAGTGCCGCCGCTGCAGGCAGTGGAGGGCGACAAACTATTCCGACACCACCATTTAAACTCCAATCACCAGCAGACCAAGGAATTACAAGTGCATCTCCATGCCCAACGGCGATACTTCCAGAATTTGTGGTCTTCAAAATGCCATCACCATCAAGCATCAACAAAATTGAAAAACCAGCGTTAGTTTTACTTCCATCGCCAGGAAGCAGATCTGCACGGAAATAACCATCAGCTTTACTTGTAAATAAAGATTGAGATTGCTTACTTGTAAAACCAGTACTTTTTATTAATTCCTTTTGTTCTGCAGCAGAAATTGGATCAAATCTAAGCGCATCTAAAACTGTGTCGAAGCCAAGTCCTAGGTGGCCATCTTTAATTCCATCAACTGCGAAGCCTTCCCACTCTAAGAGAGCAGATAAATCAGTTGGTTCTTGCAATTCAAGAACAAATATCCCAGCCTCGATTGCATGTGGAGTCCCTGCAGGTACAAGAATTGCATCACCAGGTTTAACTGGAACCATTGTCAGCGAAGCAAGTAGTGCTGCAGAGTCCATTCTTTTGACCATGTCATGGACAACATCTTTTTTCATAGTTTGCGCGAATCCCAAACCTACTTTTGCATCTGCAGGTGCTTCTAAAATAATCCAAGCTTCAGTTTTGCCATGATCTAGCGCTAAATGTTTTTTCGCAAATGCTTTATTTGGGTGATAATGAACTGGTAGTCGTTGATCTGGATCAAGCAACTTAACTAAAATTTCAGTGCTAGAACCAAATGCGCTTACATGTTCTGGTCCAAACCAACTTTCAGGATCAGCATTAATTGCATCGCGCAGATACTCACCATTTGGCAATGTTGAAAGGCCCATAGTTTTTTCACCAAAACGAGTCGTTGCGGAACCAATCCATTCTTCTGGGCGCATAGGTCCACCTGGACCATTTCGAAGTTCACCGATTCGATAACCACCACGATAAAAGTGATCAAATTGGTTGGAAGGAAGGATGATTGGGCTCAAGTTCATATCTCCACTTTACCCGCTAAAGAGAAAAACGCTACTGAGCGGTTTTCTTTATTGCCGATCGCATGGCGGATGCAACTGCGGGGGTCACTGCTGGATCAAAGACACTCGGAATGATAAAACTTTCATTTAATTGCTCAGGCTTTACACAGTCTGCGATTGCATCTGCGGCGGCCAATAACATTGAATCGTAGATTTTTGAAGCACCAGTATCTAGCAGTCCGCGGAATACGCCAGGGAAGGCAAGTACATTATTAATTTGATTTGGTTGATCGCTGCGACCAGTTGCTACAACTCTGGCGTATTTGCGGGCAATCTCAGGATCAATCTCGGGATCTGGATTAGCTAGTGCAAAAATAATACTTTCTGGAGCCATCCCAGACACATCACTTTCACTTAAAAGGTTAGGTGCACTTAGTCCGATAAATACATCAGCTCCTACTAGTGCCTGCCCAATACTTCCTTGGAAATTATCTGGATTACTTTCGTTAACAAACCATTCACGCATCGGATCATTAGTTGGTGAGCCTTTGTGAATGACTCCATCTAAGTCAAAACCAATAATTGTTTTTGCGCCACCAAGAAAAAGCAAACGAGAAACTGCAGTTCCTGCTGCTCCTACACCACTGATTACAATTTTAACTTTATCAATTGGTTTGTTAACTAGTTTCAGCGCATTTCTTAAAGCAGCAAATACAACGATTGCTGTCCCATGTTGGTCATCATGGAAAACCGGGATATCTAGAAGTTCGCGCAACCTACGTTCTACTTCAAAACATCTTGGTGCCGAGATATCTTCCAAATTAATACCGCCATAAACAGGGGCGATAATTTGTACTGTACGAACAATCTCATCTACATCTTGAGTATCTAAACAAACTGGCCAAGCATCCACATTTGCAAATCGTTTAAATAGTGCTGCCTTACCTTCCATTACTGGAAGTGCAGCAGCTGGACCAATATTTCCCAAACCTAAAACTGCCGAGCCATCCGTAACAACTGCAACAGTGTTTCGCTTAATTGTTAAACGTCTTGCATCACTTGGCTCTTCAGCAATTGCCATACATACTCGTGCTACACCCGGTGTGTAAATCCGCGACAAATCATCACGAGTCTTGATCTGAACTTTCGATTGAATTTCAATTTTTCCACCAAGGTGCAATAAGAATGTTCGATCACTTACTTTGCGAACAGTTAACCCAGGAATTTCAGAAACTGATTTCGCGACTTGATCTGCGTGCTCAGCGTCAATGGTGTCGCAAGTGACATCTATAACGACTCGATCATATGAAGATTCCACGATATCTAAGGCAGTGAGTGCCGCACCTTGCGAATTTAAGGCAGTTGTTATCGCAGAAACAGGCTTATTCGCGGATGGACCTTCAACGCGAATAGTGATTCCATAGCCGGGACTCGTGGAAGCCATCGAAATCTCCTAGTGTTGGGCTATCAGAGTACGACTTAGTAGGGGGATAGATGAAACCGCCGGCCAGTGATTCCGCTCACTCAGGTATTGAGGGCAGTAAAAGTACAAATAAAGAGGTTTACGACCTTGATCGTGCTCATGTTTTTCACTCGTGGTCAGCACAAGGTGCGATTACTCCACTGCCGGTAGCTGGTGGTTTGGGTTCATATTTTTGGGATTTTGACGGGAATCGTTTTCTAGATTTTTCTAGTCAATTAGTTTTTACAAATATTGGACATCAACACCCAAAAGTAATCGCTGGCATCAAGAAGCAAGCAGATCTATTAGCAACCATTGCTCCGCAACATGCAAATGAAACCAGAGGTATTGCTGCCAAGAAAATAGTTGCACACTCCGAAAGTCATTTAAATAAAGTTTTCTTTACAAATGGTGGAGCGGATGCCGTGGAGAACGCAATTCGCATGGCACGAATTCATACTTCACGTCATAAAGTTCTATCGCACTATCGTTCATATCACGGCAATACTGGCGCGGCCATTTCTGCCACCGGAGATCCACGCCGCTTCCCAAATGAATTTGCTTTCGGACATGTGCATTTTTGGGGACCTTATTTATATCGGTCGGCTTTTTGGGCAAGCAGCGAAGAGCAAGAGTGTGCACGTGCACTAGAACACCTTGAGCAGACAATAATATTTGAAGGACCAAATACGATCGCTGCAATTCTCATTGAATCTGTTGTGGGAACAAACGGAATTTTAGTTCCACCAAAAGGTTATCTTGAAGGAGTTCGCGCACTTTGCGATAAATATGGAATTATGTGGATAGCGGATGAAGTCATGGCTGGTTTTGGAAGAACTGGTAAATGGTTTGCGTATCAACATTCCACGGCTACGCCAGATTTAATTGTTTTTGCTAAAGGCGTTAACTCAGGTTATATCCCACTAGGTGGAGTAATTATTTCTGATTCGATTGCAGCAACTTTTGATCAAAGAGTTTTTCCAGGCGGATTAACTTATTCAGGTCATCCAATTGCGTGTGCTGCTGCCGTTGCTGCGATTGATGCGATGGAAGAAGAAGGAATTATCGAACACTCATTGGAGATCGGCGAAAAAGTAATCGGTCCTGCACTTCGCAAATTAGCTGAGAAACATAAAGTAATTGGAGATATTCGCGGAGTTGGAACTTTCTGGGGCATGGATCTTGTAACTGATCGTGCTACCCGTGCTCCCCTTGCACCATATGGTGGAACAAGCCCAGCAATGGGTGAGCTGGTCGCTGCTTGCAAGTCTCGTGGATTATTTCCTTTTGTGCATTTTAATCGCATGCATATTGTCCCACCTTGCACAATTACAGCTGAGGAATTAAATGAAGGCTTTGCAATCTTGGATCAAGCATTTACTGAAATTGGAAAGTATTACACCGGAGCTTAGGAGTTTAGTGCGCGCAATAATTTGGTGAGATGCTTATCAAATATTGCGCTAACTTCACGACTTCCTGCAGTACCAAGAGTTTGAATTGGTTTCCCAAAACTTTCGGCTTGTTGAAATGCGATTCGATCTGGAATCGGTGGAGTTAGTACTTGTTTCTTGAAAATCGATCCTAATTCTTTGATTCTGAAATCATGTTCTTCCGCAACGCT
>CAIUXE010000142.1 GCA_903902965.1 uncultured Actinomycetes bacterium | reverse complement strand
CGGTTTAGTCAAAGTCAGAGATGGTTTCGTTAAATTGCGTGGAGAAGAGATTACTAATAAACGTGCCGATGAATTAGTTAAAAAGGGAATCGGTTTTGTGCCACAGACAAACAATGTTTTCCCATCTCTGACAATCGAAGAGAATCTGCAAATGGGTGCATATCAGGCTGCTGATAAATTCAACGAACGGTTTGATTTCGTAACTTCCCTTTTCCCAACTCTTGGAGCTCGTCGCAAACAACGAGCTGGTTCACTATCCGGTGGTGAACGTCAAATGGTTGCTATGGGCCGGGCGTTAATGATGAACCCATCGGTGCTGTTGCTTGATGAACCAAGCGCAGGCCTCTCCCCTGCTTTGCAAGATGAAGTATTTGTAAGAGTGCGTGAAATTAATCGGACCGGAGTGACTGTAATTATGGTCGAGCAGAATGCCCGTCGTTGCTTACAGATTGTTGATCGTGGATACGTCTTAGACCAAGGTAGAAATGCTTACACTGGAACTGGAAAATCTCTTGCAAATGATCCGAAAGTAATTGAGTTGTACTTAGGAACGCTTGCAGCAAACCATTAAATTTAACTGCTTCGTTTAAATACTGCTAGGTAAGCCGGGTGAATCGGCCAAATCTTGGTCAGGAATGCTGGGAAATGTGGCAAGTACGAATCCCGCAAAGTTTCAAAGCCGTTAGCTTCAAATAATTTACGCACGGTTTTCCCAGATGGGCGATAAATATGGGTGGGATCTGAATCGTAAAGTTTTGAGTATTCCCATCGAGTCAACCAATTACTAATAGTTGGCATATGCACCAAAACAATAGCGCCAGGTTTTGCAGCATTTTTTATTGATTCAATACCAGCAACTGGATTACTAAGGTGTTCGATGATGTTAATTGCCAAAATCAAATCAAATTTTTGTAAAAAAGGACTTGGATCATGCAGATCCCCTTGTTTAAAAAATCTATCTGGCTTTCTGTTCGCAGCAACTTCAACTGCATGATGAGCAATATCTACGCCACATAAAGTTTTTGCACCCTCAAATGCATCTAATAGCCAGCCATAACCACACCCAACATCAAGAACATCTGAAGTTGCCAAGTTGTGATCGCTATATTTTCTAAATGCGTTAACCAGCATTTTGTCGCGCCACTTATCAAAGATAGTTTGTTGTGGCTCTCCTTCGGATGAAGTAGCTCCATAGAGTTGGGAAAAGTATTCATGACCAGCATGCTCTTGATTGTGCTCCATGAGCTTTTCTCCGTTCTGTAAAAGCAGAATTAGTATAAATATCAGCCATAAGAATAAGAAAGAGCCCCACCGTTAAGCGGGGCTCTTTCTTGCATATCTACCGATTAAGTAAATATGACTTAACTTAATTTATTACTGAGCTGCAGGTACTGCGCCTGTGATGAATTCAGCTGCACGGGCTTCGTACTTGTCATTTGCTACGTACTCATAGACACCCATTGTTGCAACAGATGGATCTCCATTAGCATCGAATTCAACTGCGCCGGAAACTCCGTCGTAATCGATATCAGTGCCAGCAGCGATCAACTTTTTGCAATCAGCGAATGTGGTGCACTTTGTTCCACCTGATGAAACAGATGCGAGGTTATCTCTGATGGTTGTTCCATCAGTTCCCTTGCCCTGCTCAGCGGCGAGCGCAATTAGCACTACAGCGTCATATGACTCTGGTGCGTATGAGAAGTCTGCAAGCTTTGGATCTACACCAAGTAGACGCTTCTTAAGATCATCACCAGCAAGTACGCCAGGAAGTGTTGCCTTGACGCCCTTCATGATGTTCTTAGGAAGATCCTTGTATGCACCTGATGAAAGGTTTCCATCAACAAGGTAGGTCTTAACCTTGTTTGGTCCAATGCCTTGCTTGATCAATTCGGTAAGAACTTTTGTGGTCTCATCGAATCCGATGATTGCAATTGCATCTGGCTTTGCAGCCTTAGCCTTTGAAACATCAGCAGAAAACTCAGCAGCTTGTGGGTTGTAAACAACCTGTGTTGAGGTTCCGGTGAATCCGGCAATACCGTATTTAGCAAGACCGTTTCCGTATGCATCATCAAGGTTTAGGAAAACAGCATTCTTTGCGCCGTTTGCCGCCATCAACTGTCCGAGAACTGCGCCTTGGAATGTATCTGAAGGAGCGGTACGGAAGTAGAAGCCATTGTCTGCATAGCTGGTCAAATCTGGGGAGGTGTTTGCTGGAGAGAAGTGAACAATTCCAGCGCCTGTGATCTTGTCGATAACAGTTAATGAAACACCTGAAGATGCAGCACCAACAATTGCACTTACACCAGCTGCGATATGTGAATCAGCAGTCTGTTGTGCAATGTCTGTGCTTGTATCTCCGGAATCGCCACGAATGTGCTCGATTGGTTGTTCAAGAACGCCACCTGCTGCGTTGATTTCAGCAACAGCTAGGTCAACGCCTGCAAACTCAGGAGGTCCGAGAAATGCGAGGCTGCCGGTCTCTGGAAGTAGTGAGCCGATCTTTAATGGTCCAGTCCCTTTTTCTACAGTAGCTTCCTGAGCAGTCTCAGTGCTTTCTTCAGATGCGGACTTTGAGCAACCAGCAAAGACCAAGCTTGCAACTGCGAATGCAGCAGCAACCTTAAGTTTCTTTGAAATTTGCATTATTTCCCTTTCGGATATTGTCAGCTTCCTCGAAATAGACCCTCGAGATAAGCGTTTTGACGGTGTGAGTATGCCAGCAGTTGCTCGATTTCGACACCCCGAATAGCGAAAAATTAGGTTAAAACGCGGTTAACTCCCCTGCTGATAATGAGCTAAGACCCCTTCACTCACCGCGCTCATTGAGCTGCGCTGATCCATGGCTGCCTTTTGGATCCATTTAAATGCCTCTGGCTCAGTGATCCCTAAATTAGCCATCAAAACCCCTTTGGCTCGATCTACCAACTTGCGGGCTTCCAATCTCTCCCCAAGCTCGCCAACCTCAGCTTCTAAGGCCTGAATCTGAGCGTATCTGCCTAGCGCCATCTCGATCGCTGGGGTCAGGTCACTAATCGAAAATGGCTTCACTAGATATGCCAGTGCTCCAGCATCTCGAGCCCTCTCAACTAACTCTCTTTGGCTAAAAGCGGTGAGCATCAGTACGGCAGCCAATTTCTCACTCACGATTACTTCGGCTGCTGAAATGCCATCGATCTCGGGCATTTTCACATCTAAGATCGCCAAATCCGGTTTCAAATGTCGGGCTAATGAGATCGCCTCGCGACCATTCGCTGCTTCGCCAATAACGTTGTAGCCGGCCTCTCGTAACATCTCAACGAGATCCATCCGAATAATCGCCTCATCTTCAGCGACGATAATTCTTGGAGCCACTTGCTGAGCCTTAGGTGAATTAGCCACTTGCTAAGGGTACTCACTCAACACCGATAAGATTTGAAATTGCACTACCGGCCTCGGTACTCCAACGGTAGAGAGGGCAGTCTCAAACACTGCATAGTGTCGGTTCAAATCCGACTCGAGGCACCCAACCGCAGATTCATCTATTTAGCTTGTTCTCTGAGGTACTTTTAATTTATGAGCAAAGACCTAACTATGGCCCGACTTCGCAAAGTAAATATTTTGGCTGGAATTCTGCACTTAGTGCAAATGGCCGCAGTCTTAGCGTTAAGCAGTGATTTTGCATTACCAGTAACTGCCACTTACATGTCCGGTCCGCCAGGTTCCTCCTTTGCTCCATCAGTAATTCTTTTTAGCACACCGATCGGATTAGCCGTTGCGCTCTTCTTGGGACTTTCTGCGCTCTTCCATTTCATTGTTGCTAGCCCACAATTTTTTCCTCGTTACAGTGCTGGTTTATCAGCTCAACGAAATTATTTCAGATGGGTTGAATACTCAATCAGCTCTTCAGTGATGATTGTGTTGATCGCTCAAGTAACTGGTATCGCAGATATAACTGCACTCATCTCAATCTTTGGAGTCAATGCTTCAATGATTTTGTTTGGTTGGTTACAAGAAAAGTATGAGACACCAGGTAATGGTGGATGGCTGCCATTTATTTTTGGTTGCATTACTGGAATTGTTCCTTGGATCGCACTTGCTTTTTATGTGCTTTCAATTGGCGGAGTTAGTGATACATCAGCCCCGGCCTTTGTGTATGGAATCGTCTTCACAATCTTTGTGTTCTTTAACTCTTTTGCATTAGTGCAATGGGTGCAATACAAAAAAGTGGGCAAGTGGAGCAATTACTTGCGTGGAGAACGTACCTATATAACCCTCTCCTTGGTAGCGAAATCAGCTCTTGCTTGGCAGATTTTCGCAAACACTTTAATCCCCTAGATTTAAACTCAAAAATTTTCTATAAAGATTTAATTATGCCAGTGGCGGCACCAATTGTTCCGGCCCAATCCCCAAGCGATCCAAATTTAATTTCGCTCCTTAACTTTGTGTAAATGCATGCCTCATCAGCAATAGCTTGTAATTTAATGAGGAGCGAATCAGAGCG
>CAIUXE010000141.1 GCA_903902965.1 uncultured Actinomycetes bacterium | reverse complement strand
GATCACTACTTTTACCTTCTTCTTCACTAAGTAACTCAAGTAGTTGCTCAGCTAAACTTTTTAATATCGCGCCTTCGTAATGTGTGAATGATGCGACAATCGAACCATCTGGATTTCTTGAAAACCCACTCATGTTCCGCTCCGTTGCAAAGTTGCCCAAAGTCCGTATTCATGCAATCTAGCAACATCATGTTCGCACTCTTCGCGAGTACCTGAATTCACAACAGCTTTTCCTTCATTATGAATTTTCAACATCAAATCATTTGCTTTTTCTTGACTGTATCCAAATAAAACCATCAAAACATGAGTTACATATGTCATTAAATTAACTGGATCATCCCAAACAATCGTGATCCATGGGCTGTCGGTACTAAACGCGGCGAGCGCACTTTCCTGATCTACCTCTGCTGGTGAAATCGCCATAGTTAACTATCTACCTTTATCGAATCAAGATGGTGAATTCTTCACTTACTTTACCCAGTAAACGGACTGATGGAGCTGATGTGATTCGATATTTGTGAAAGCCCCGCACACTGCTGGTGGCATGCAAAAGCACGTTCTCAGCGGGCGTAACCAAGCTCATCTGGTCGAGTTGGATCCACTTTCCCTTAACAAGCTCCTCCAGATTAAAACTTCCTTCACTTGGGACCGACCTCACTGAAATTGCAAACTCAACTCCAGCTTTTGAAACGGCTGGCGCATTTACTTCCAACAGTGGCTTTACCGAAATCGCCATCTCGCCACTTGTCGCTGATAGCCGTTCCCAACTTCCAGGTGACAGTGCGCGGAAACGCATATTGCGACCTAAAACTAAATCCCACTCTGCAGCACCAGTGACTGAAGTTGTGGCTTCTCCAATTTTTTTCCATTCAACCTCATCCTCACCACGTGCTTCAATGGAAATCGGCAATCCAGCCGCCGGGCGTTTATCCGCCAGAGTGAATAAAGCTGAGATCCTTGATTTGTCTGCGTATGTGCTCTCAATTTTATCGGTGGCAAGAGAAGCAATGATTACATCCGGAGCGATACTTTTTGCATATTCGCGAAGTGCGGGAATTGTCTCTGCATCTTCTTGCCCAAGAGTCCATTGCGTTAGTCCGGCCAACTTGTATTTAGCAACTAACTCCATTCGCGCTAAATACGCCCGGCTGTTTTGATACCAAACTTCTCTGGTCGCTGTGCATGAAGCAGTGCCCTCGTTATAAGTTTTTTGATAAGTAAAAGTCAATTCACCCATTTTTTCTGAGTAAGTGGGAACTGCGCCATATGTATTAGCCAACTCAATTCCTTTGTTGGCGGGTACTACAGCAGCTTTCGCGGTGGTCTTTATCAATGTTGCATAAGAGGCAGGACACTTACCGGTGACTTTGGTAATCCAGTCACGCCCATATCCCGGAACTCCCAACCAAATTTTTGATGGAGGCATCAAAGTCGCTGCATAAGCAACAGTTGCTTCAGTCCATTCCAATGGACCTATTGGACCCGGCTTAGCAATCGAGTAGTCGTAAGTCATTATGCGCAAGCGATCAATATATGGAGCCGTCTCAGGCCAGTTGTAAACCCAGTAAGAACCTTTGCGTTTTGTTACAGGATCAAAAACTACAGGAGTCGTCATTGAGAGAACTTTGCCATTTGCATGCAATAACTCTGAAAGTTCTTTGATAAATAAAACCCAATTTGGCGATGTCTTCGTCCAAGAGGTGGTTCCGTCAGTGAATGCGAAACCTTCGAAATCTAAATCTATTCCGTCGTAATTATTTGTTAAAACTAATTTGGTAATTGTATTAACAACCTGGGATCGGGTTAATGGTTTAGCAATCAAACCGGCCAAAACTAATTTTTTACTTCCATCTGTAATTGCTGGAATAATTTTTAATCCATTTGCGCGAAGTAGGTCTAATTGAGTATTCATCGGGATCGTTAATTTTGCACTTGCATACTGGTCCTTTATTGCTGTTGCACTTGTGAGCGAGTACCAAAATGGCGAAACTTCACTCATTAAATCTTTATTTGCCAATATTGCCGCCATGGAATTCTTCACACTGTAATACGGCATCCAGCCCGTGAGTATCTTGCGCGGAAGTTTTTCGTCATCCGCATTCGCTACTGCCATCGGTAAAGTTGCACTTGCCAAAGTTATGGTCAACGCAACGGCAGCGACTGATTGACCCAATTTGAATTTATGCTTCATGGTAAGCAAATTATCTAGTTAGTCAGCCAGATCAGGGGCGCAAACCGCCTGACTCCCGGTGGGGAAAGCCCTATGAATATTGGTGCGAATTGAGCGTACTCGGCGGCTTATGGTTACTTTCATGGCCAGTGAGTCCTAAAATCCCACTTAAGGGATTTGTCTGATCAAGGGTGATTCCAGAGCTTGTAAATTTTTCGCCATCTGAGGAGAGCAGCGTAGAAAATGGCTACATCTAGTACGGGTTGGCGAGCAAAAATGATGCGCCCGCTTTTACTGATTGTTTTAATCTCATCATCAGCCATTATTTCAATTCAACAATCAGCATCAGCAGCAGCTCCTGGGACTTGGACTTCTGGCACACCTGCAACAAGTATTTGCACAACTGGGTACGTGTATCGAGGTGAGGCGTTAACTGCCACTTCTGGAAATAATGGTCAGCACTCCTACTCTTGGAAAGCCAATAACGTGCAAGTGGCGACAACAGCGACATACACTCTGCCTACAAACTCTGGTGATTATTCAGGGAAAGCATTAACAAATGTAATTACGACTGGACAGTCGACTGAAAATTCCTGTCCCAATCAGACAATTACTATCAGCGATAGAACTAAGAGTTCTGCGTTAACTTTAAGTGGTGGCTCAAGCTCCGTGGGAAATGGTTTGAAATTTTCTACGCCAATTAAATTTACCGGAAAAGATATTCAAGATACGACTTATTGGCATCCTGTAGTGACAGTATCGGTAGACAATGGAGGAACGCTAAGCGGAACAACACCTTTATATAACCAAGGACAAATTGGTGAGCTTACTTTTCCAAATTTAACAATCACTGGCACTAAAAATTCTGAATACACCCTGACATTTAATTTTGCAACAACTTTTGGTTGTTACGTTAGTGGTGGGGGAAGCTGCACAAAAACTAAAGAAGTTAAATTAACTGGAGATCCACCTGGCTTGTCGGCCGCTCGTACTCCAACTTTTGGGACACCACAAGCAACTGCTGATGGATTTATTGTC
>CAIUXE010000140.1 GCA_903902965.1 uncultured Actinomycetes bacterium | reverse complement strand
TGGAGGATGCAATAAATATTTTTAAACACGAGGCGGACTATTCCGGAATAGGCGAATTATTAAATGAAAGTTGGTCAATTAAGAGACAACTAAACTCAGCGAGCGTTAATTCTTCATTAGAAGAAATTTGGGCAAAAGGAATGCAATCTGGAGCAAGCGGGGGAAAAATCTTAGGCGCTGGGGGGGGTGGCTTTTTACTTTTCTGGGTTCATCCAGAAAAAAGAGAAAAATTCATGCATGAGTTTAAAATTGGAATTCATGTTCCAGTACGTATTTCAAATGGAGGAACTCAAGTTATTTTAGATGAACACGCCTGATGATTTGGAAGTTTGCCTCCATTGATTAAGAGCATTATCCTCTCTGAGTGAAATCAATGGAGCGAAATCTTGATTTGGCCACGCGACGTTGTGCCGTCGCAATAGTGTTAATGGCCTACTATCGCGGTGAAGCACATTTAGCATCGAGTTTGAGTGTAATTGATGGCTTGATAGCGGTCCTAAATTTTGTTGATAAAGGGGAGTCCTCTAGTAAACATAGAATATTTCTAAGTAAAGGGCATGCTGCTCCTGCTCTTTATGCTGCTTTGGCTGAATTCGGGATTATTGAACCGGAGGAGCTTTTAACTTTCAATACTCCAATGACTCGACTTGGAATTCATCCTTCTAGAACACTATTACCGGAAGTGGAATACTCATCTGGATCCCTAGGGCACGGCCTCGCAATAGCGGCCGGTGTTGCCTTAGGTAATCGACTACGTGGCAATGATTCTTTTGCCTTTGCTGTTTTGGGTGATGGTGAAACGAATGAGGGAAGCATATGGGAAGGAGCTATGTTTGCTGCTAATCAAAATCTCACAAACCTTGTCGTGCTTGTAGATCATAATAAAGTGCAATCAGTGGCTCGTTATGAAGAAGTTGCTGGAGGCTATTCTATTGCAAATAAGTTTAAGGCATTTGGGTGGGAAGCAATTACTCTCCCTGGAAACAATGTAAATTTGATTTTTGAAGAATTGAATCGCTTTAGCAATGAATCTCAACGTATAAAACCCTTAGCAATAATCTTGGATTCAACAGCTGGCGCACGTGTTTCATGCATGGAAAATCAAGTTCTTTGGCACTATCGCAGACCTAATGATCAAGAGTTTGATCTAGCCATGCGAGAATTGGATGCTGCAAATATTGCTCCAGATTTATTGGAGATTTTTTCATGAGGCGCATGCTTGCGAACACATTACACGAACTCGCAAACGAATCTGAAGATTTGATTTTCCTAACAGGCGATTTAGGTTTCGGAGTTTTTGATGACTTACAAAGAGATTTTCCAGACCGGTATGTAAATGTTGGAATTGCAGAAGCTGCTATGGTCACAGCCGCAGCCGGGCTTTCTGCAGCGGGTTTTATGCCCGTAGTCTACTCAATCGCTTCTTTCATGTCTGCACGTCCATATGAACAAATAAAATTACTAGCGGGTTACAACGAATTCCCAATGATTGTTATAGGAGCAGGTGGCGGAGTCACTTATGGCATGAGCGGTGCTTCGCACCATGCCACGGATGACTTGGGCCTAATGTCCCTAATTCCAGGCATGGAAGTAGCCGCACCAGCTGGACCCCTTGAGATGAAAGAAGTCATTCGGGACGCTTTTTACAAGCGTAGATCTGTTTACGTTCAAATTGGGAAATTTGGAGAAATGGACTTAGCGGATCGTCAGCTAAATTGTGGTGGAAAGATTCTTGCTATTTCTACAGGAACAATTTCGCATGAGTTGCATAAAGCGGTTTTGAGCCCAGGAATAAAAGACTCGGTGGACTTCTTGCACATATCGAAAATGTCCGAAGTGAGCAGTGTCTTTTCAGAACCAATCAACGAGAGTTATTCAAGCATTTTGGTAGTTGAAGAGCACGTACTAAATGGCGGACTATATTCTCAAATTTTACATGCTATGAATTCAAACTTGCAGTATATGAAAGTTTTTCGCCTTGGACTACCTAACGTATTTATCAAAGAGTTTAATTCTCAAGAAGGGATCCGAAAGCAAAATTGTTTTGACGCAGAAGGGATTACTAGAAAGTTATCAGAAATCTTAGGTAGTCAATAGTGATAATTATTACCGGAGGTAGAGGGCCGCTAGGAAGAGCTTTTCAGGAAATGGTAGATATCGAGAAGAGTCAAAGCTATTTATTCCCTACTTCTAGCGAATGTGACCTGACTCAAACTAATGCTCTAGCAAATTATGTCGGCAGTATTGGAAATC
>CAIUXE010000139.1 GCA_903902965.1 uncultured Actinomycetes bacterium | reverse complement strand
GTAATCAAGAGATTGCGTGGTCTGGTCGAAAGTTGGTGGACCAGATATGTATTGAGTGGCATTGGTGCTTACGACTCCACTGAAATTTCCCATATTTTTGGCATAGCAGGCAATCATTGGATCAACTTTTTTGCCTTGTTGTTGGCCACCTGGCCCAACCTGTGGTTGTTTGGTATCAGGTGGGGGAGTTGTTCCGCCTGGGCTTGAATCAATATTTTGATAAATCCAACGAGTGGGACTCGACATCGCCTGATCATTTTTCGCAGCAGATATCCAGAGGTTTAAATTATCTATACCGAGTTGATCGTACTCTTTTATTTTAGTGAATAGAGACATTGCGCTTTCAATAGGAACTCCACCACCTAGTTCATCTCCAGGTTTTTTATTAGCGCCAAACAAACCAGTTTTATCTCCGTAGCCAATGTTGTTAACGCGATTTGGATAGCTTTTATTGAAAGTGGTAATCGTGGGCGGAAGTTCTGCTTCTTTAAACCAAGCAGCAAAAGTTGGGACGACTACTGGATTTCCAGAAAAGGAAATAGTTGTGGATTTATCATTATCTACTGAAAAAGTTGTCTTGGCATTTGAAACACGGCCATGGAACCAACCACTCCGAGAAACGGAAGTCTTTACATTTACAGTGAAGTTTATATTTAATGGCATTGTGTTTGGCATTGCACAAATTTTTTCTCTTGAAGAATAAACGACACATGAAGTTTGTGAAGCAAAATCTCCATTAATGGGATCTCTTGTGAGTTTTTGGCCCTTAAATACTGTTGTTGTTTGAAAAACTTTTCCTATCCCAATTGGGGGCGGAGCAAAGGTAATTGCATAAATTTGCGCATTAAATGTTCTTGAGGAAAATTTAGACTGACCTGCAAGCCAAATTCCATCGTTATGTACAACAATTAAGTACTGAGTTCCACCAGAGTGTGGTGCACTTGGAATATCTACAATCTCTGCCGCTCTGCCTGAAGGCAATCCGACTGAGGAGTCACCGTCAAATGGAGTGTAAAAACTTCCAGTAAAAGGGCTTACATAATTCACAGCCAACTTTTTCCCATTTTCATCTGCGGCATCGACGCTGGTTATGCAATCCACTATAAGTTTTCCAGTGCACATTCCTAAAGTTGCTGCATATTTGAAATACTTAGCATTCAAACAAGAAGGATCTTGCAAACTGGAGCAGTAATTATTAGCAGTTACGTTGCTAACTTCAGGGATCACACCGTCTGCATCTTGGCCTAATAAATAAGAATTTCCAGAACCGGGAGCTGTGCCTACTCCATCTGCAATAAACCCTACGTACGGAGAAGTATTCACATCAGCAGGAAGTGGAACTGTTATTTGCTCTTCTGGAATTGGGCCAGCAAATGATGTATTTGAATTAAAAGTTAATAGCAAAGCAGGGATCAAAAAAGCCAAAACAACCTTTAGTCGGCTCACGTCCTGGCCTCTCCGAGAAGAATTGCTACTTCCGTGCGAAATGCTACTTGAAGTTAGACGCAGGCCGTCCCTTAATAACCGCATCCCAATCGTTTCGTGATTGCCATGGGGTTTCATAGGTAGGGGAGTTGACGTAACGATCAAGAGTAAATTTCAAAGTTGCGCCGCTATTTGGCCCAAGTTCAATTTCAAACCATTTGTCATTAATCGCCACATCTTCACTCTTGCCATCGCTTTGAGTGACGGTGACTTTAGTGAAGTTGTGCTCTCCAAATGTTCCAGCTTGTAACACCAATGTGCGTGATGCGTTTGCACTGATATTTGCAACCTGCATCTCAACAGAAGTTGCACTTACCTTTTCAACAATCATGGCAACATCTTCTGGAAGACCAGTGCGCTGATTCTGACCATCAAATGGACGTACTTTTCCATGCTGTAATCCACCATGTGAAATATGCATAGGTCCACCAAAGACCATCTGAGCAAGTCCCTCAAAGTAAACTGGATTGAACTCTTGCCAAGCGTGAATTTGATAACCATCAACACGAAGATCTAAACCAACTTCGATATCTGCAGTTGCTGGATTGTAATTATCCCAATCGCGTGGAGCGCCAGTCTTTGAACGCATCTTCCGTAGTTGATTATCAATCAACGTTAGGTTCATATCCAAAATTCTTTCTGGATAATCTGGAATCTCACCACGCATATATTGGAACCACGAAACTGTATTGGCAATGTAATGCTTAGTTGCATGTCCAGTTTTTCCGTCAAGGCCTGAAACGCCTGGTGCAATTATCTCGTTCCAATCAGAGCCGCGTGGCATCCGGTCAATTCGAGCGAGATCTTCCTCTGCCATCGAAGTAGTCCAGATATAAATCATGTTGCGAGGATTAACCATTCGGAAGTCATCCCAGCCAGTGTCAAAATGTTTCATCGGAGATTTAGTGACTCCATCTACATCTTTACGTAGTGACCAGATGAAATCTTCTTGTGAGCGAGCAAGCTCTAAATGCTTCATTTCTCCGGTAAGTAAAACTGCGTTCATTGAAGCATTTGTTAGTGGTTCAATAATTGTGGTGTAACCATGTGGCCAACGCCATCCGTAATACCCACCCCACCATTTACCGTCGTTGTACTCACCAATTTTTCCAGTTAAGCCGACGTTGTCAGGCAAGATTCCGTTGTTGGCTTTAGCGCGATCATGCCAAACATTCAAATAATCAGTAACCCACTGTTTCAATGAATCATCATGAGAGTACATATATCCATGTGTCATTAAAGTTGTAGCGTTCAAGTTAAGTGGAACATCTCCGCGGTTCATCCGTAGATTCATCTTCTCGAGAATCTCGGCATAAACAGCATCATCTGACCAATGACATTTCTTATTAGCAAAATCATGGCTCTTTAGATCCTCGTATGGAGCTAAATAATCATCTAAAACGGTTCGGTGGGTCTGCCAATCTTCATGAGTTACTTGTAGTCGTGGTCCACGGCTTCCATTAAGAGGGGAGCGAATTACTTTGTGCTCCGGATCGTAATTAGGTGCCTCAGGATCTTTACCGTTGTACATATTTGCAAAACTTTGCGCACGTTGACGGTCAACCAAACTCTCTGGCTTTGTTAAACCAAAGAAGTAGAAGTACAGCATTCCTTCGCCGTGGTGCATCCAGTCGTAGTAGCCATCAAACTCACGGTGAATCTGTCCATATTGCGTCCACTGCCAAGTGATCATGTCCCACATCTGGCGTGCTAATTCATAGATCCGTTCATTTCCACCAATTGAATAAAACAGTGCCAAGTTCATGAATGCTTCATACGGATCGTCAGATCCATCCATTGATCCCCATTGGTCGCGCCAAATCAAAGTGCCATCGGGGCGGCAGTAACGAGCAACAAACTCAACCGCTGCATCATTTAATTTTGCAATGATTTCGCGTTCTTGTTTGGCCCACTTTGGATTTGAATGTGCGGCAGATACTTTGACAGATGCGATTTTCTTGGATGAATTGGACATATCGGCATACTAGCCGCGCTGGCGGAGGATTAAAAGGATTAAATTGAAATCACGAGTGATTTCTCAGTGCAGAAAGTAAAACCAATAGCCCAAGGATGACCATGACAACCCCGCCAGCGGTGCGCAAAATAACAATCCGGCGCACCTCAGTGGCTAGCCAAATTCGTGCAGCGCCCGCCAGCAGTCCCCAAGTTCCATCACAAACAAGAGCTAGCAATGAAAAAATTGCACCCAGCAAAATTAATTGGAAAACCACACTGCCACGATCGCGATCGATGACTTGCGGAGCTACTGCTGCACAAAAAACTATTCCTTTGGGATTCAAAATCCCAACTACAACTCCATCTCGAATAGTGCGCATTGCACTCGGTG
>CAIUXE010000138.1 GCA_903902965.1 uncultured Actinomycetes bacterium | reverse complement strand
CCTTCGGCTTCAATAACAATTGCTTCTTTGGCAATCTTTGCATCATTACGAGCTGCAGCGCGGGCGTTAGCCTCATCTGCTTTTTTCGCAGCGTAAATTTGTCTTTGTGCATCAATTAGCGGAGGAATTTGATCGACAGCAACTGCAAGAGCAGCTAAATCTCCAACGGCGTTAATTGTCGCGATGCTTTCGCGTAATTTTGCTACAGCGATTTCGCCATCTTGCGGAAGAATTGCACCACTGCGAATGCGAGCAGCTGTTAACGCGATCTCAGAGGCAAGGGTTTCAAATTTACGGACGAAATATTGCAAAGCTTCTTCGGGGCTTTTGCCAGGGTAGGAACCAACAGGTTTTTCGCCAGCTGCGGTCCAAACATAAACAGTTCCATCGTCATGAACTCGGCCAAAGAGGGCAGGATCTCCAATGAGGGCACTTGCTGCTGAAATTAATCCTTCATTCTCGCTCAAGGTAAATCTCCTTTACTCTCTTTGCGCGCCACCTGATCAACCACTTAATTGAGGCTAGTCCGGCTCGCTATTTTTCCGGTGAATGGAACTTCTAAGGAGAGGTTACCGGTAGCCTTAACAAACCCCCAAACCCTGCTTTGAAAATGGAGAATCCATGCTGGTGAGCGTAATTGTGGCAAAAGCCTTTGCCACCAATGCCTGGATTATTGCTACCGGAAAGGGCAACGAAGCCTTGATTGTGGACCCAGGAATCGGTGATCCAGACCTGAGTGGGGCAATTTTGGACCGCGCCGCTAAGCACAACCTCAAGCCAGTGGCGGTCTTGCTGACCCACGGCCATCTCGATCACACCTTTTCCGTAGCGCCACTTTGCGCTAAAGCTGGAGTGCCCGCGATGATTCATAGCGCGGACCGGATCTTGCTAGAGCACCCCGAATACGCCTTGTCGAGTGATAGTAAATCCCTAACTAAAGGGCAAACTTTCGTAGAACCAGAGGCGGTTCGCGAATTGAGCGATGGAACCGAGCTTGAAATTGCTGGGCTGAATCTGCGCTTTGTTCACGCCCCTGGACACACTGCAGGTTCTATCCTCTGTCATATAAATAACGAGATTTTGATTTCTGGCGATGTCTTATTTGCCGGATCTATTGGCAGAACCGATCTGCCAACCGGATCTCACGCACAGATGCAGGAGACGTTGATGCATAAGATTTGGCCACTAGCTGATGACTTACGCGTTCTTCCTGGACATGGCGAAGAGACAACAATCGGCGCAGAGCGTGCGCATAACCCATATTTAAAAGCCGCAGCAATTGGGAAGTTGTAATGAAGTTCCAAGTTCCCAAAGGCGTCAAAGAGTATTTGCCACCTGAATCAGCGAAGTTCGAATTGGTACGTGAAAAACTTATCGCCCCTGCGCGTTTTGCAAATTACCAATTAATGGAAACTGCGGTCTTCGAAGATACCGGTTTATTCACAAGTGGAGTTGGTGAATCAACTGATGTAGTTAGTAAAGAGATGTACACCTTTACTGATCGCGCAGATCGCTCACTAACATTACGCCCTGAAGGTACTGCCGGTGTAATGCGCGCGGTAATTGAAAGCGGATTAGATCGTGGACAACTTCCGGTAAAAGTTTGGTACTCAGGCGCTTTCTTTAGGGCAGAACGTCCACAAGCTGGAAGATATCGCCAGTTTTATCAAGTTGGCGTTGAAGCGATTGGTGGAGATGACCCACTTCTTGACGTTGAAGTAATTTCATTAGCAGTTCAGGCTTTCAAAAATTTAGGTTTGCAAGATTATGAAGTTCACATCAACTCACTAGGAGATAAACCATCAAGGGAATCTCACAGAGAAGCGCTAGTTAAATTTTTGAAAGAGATTGATTTGGATGATGCAACTCGTGAGCGCGCAAAAATTAATCCATTGCGAGTGCTCGATGACAAGCGACCAGAGATGATTACTGCTCTTAAAGACGCACCAGTGATTTTAGATTATTTAACGCAAGAAGCAAAAGATAGATATCTCGCAGTTAAAAATGGCTTAACTAATCTTGGAATCAAGTTCATTGAAAATCCAAAACTGGTACGTGGTCTGGATTACTACACGCATACGACTTTCGAATTTGTACATCACAAACTTGGTGCGCAATCTGGAATCGGTGGCGGTGGAAGATACGACGGATTAATGGAGAAACTTGGAGGCCAATCTTTATCCGGCATTGGATATGGCATTGGAGTAGACCGTGTCCTACTTGCCTGTGAAGCTGAAGGAATCGAACTATCACCTGCTACGCAACTTTCGCTTTATTTGGTTCCGTTAGGTGAAGATGCTCGCAAATATGCAATTGAACTTTTAGCCAATCTGCGCAATCAAGGCATTCGTTGCGACATGGCCTTTGGAGAACGTGGCCTAAAAGGAGCTATGAAAAGCGGAGATAAATCTGGCGCTAAGTATTTAGCGGTCTTAGGCGAAGATGAGATCAGTTCCGGGCAAGCAGAGATCAAACACATGAGCGACGGTGTGGTCACATCAGTTAGGCTTACCGAGATATCCGACTTCTTAAAGTGAAGAGAAATTCAAGCGAGGCAAAATTTTGATACGCACACATGGAGCAGGTCAGTTAACTGCGCATAACGCAGGAGAGACCGTAACTTTGGCTGGCTGGGTAGCCAGGCGACGCGATCATGGTGGCGTTGCTTTTATTGATTTAAGAGATGCAACAGGTTGGTCGCAAGTCGTCATTCATGATGAAAGTGTGGCCGGAGCATTAAGAGCTGAATGGTGTATCAGCGTCACTGGAAAAGTGTCTTTACGACCAGATGGCAACGCAAATGAAAATGTACCAACTGGGGCTATTGAAATTATTTGTGATCAGTTAACAGTATTGAGTGAAGCCGCTCCATTGCCATTCCCGATTGACAGCGGTGAACGAGTAGATGCAAACGAAGAAGTAAGACTTAAATACCGATATTTGGATTTGCGACGAGAAGGACCAGCAGCTGCTCTTAGATTGCGTTCTAAAATCACATCGACAATTCGTTCAGTAATGGAAGGCGAAGGCTTTCTAGATATTGAAACGCCTTACTTAACTCGTTCGACCCCAGAGGGTGCGCGTGATTTTCTAGTTCCAGTCAGATTGCAACCAGGAAGTTGGTATGCGCTGCCGCAATCACCGCAGCTCTTTAAACAATTATTAATGGTCGCTGGCATGGAGAAGTATTACCAAATTGCTCGCTGTTTCCGAGATGAAGATTTTAGAGCTGACCGCCAACCAGAGTTTACGCAATTAGATGTTGAAATGAGCTTTATTGACCAAGAAGATATTTTGACTCTTACTGAAAAGATTTTAAAGCAATTGTGGAAAGAAGTTTTGGGAATAGAGATTTCAACTCCGATACCTCGCATGACTTTTCTAGATGCAATGCGCAGATTTGGATCGGATAAGCCAGATTTAAGATTTGGTTATGAATTAGTTGAAGTTACCGATTATTTCGCTAACACCGAATTCCGGGTTTTTAAAGCTCCATATGTTGGTGCGGTCGTCATGCCAGGAGGAGCTACGACTCCACGTCGTGAATTAGATGGTTGGCAAGAATGGGCGAAAGCTCGTGGGGCTAAAGGTCTTGCATATATTTTGATTGATGCAGCAGGGGAAGTTACTGGCCCGGTTGCTAAAAATATTTCAGAAGAAGAAAGAGCGGGGATAGCAAAGCAAGTTGGAGCAAAGCCCGGAGATGCAATCTTCTTTGCAGCAGGAGATCGAGATGAATCTCAAAAATTACTTGGTGCCGCACGGTTAGAGATTGCCAAAAAGTGCGATTTAATTCCAGATTCAATGTGGGAATTTTTATGGGTTGTTGATGCACCGATGTTTGAGCCAACTGATGATGGTGGCTGGACAGCAGTACATCATCCATTTACCGGACCTAAACCAGAATTTGCTGCAACGTTTGATAAAGATCCAGCAAACGCTCTCGCTTATGCCTATGACATAGTTTTGAATGGCAATGAAATCGGCGGTGGATCGATTCGTATCCATCAACGCGAAATTCAACAACGGGTTTTTGATGTTATTGGGTTAACTCGCGAAGAAGCACAATCCAAATTCGGATTCTTATTGGATGCCTTCAACTTTGGTCCACCGCCTCACGGTGGTATCGCGATAGGTATCGATCGAGTGAGCGCGTTAATGGCTGGAGTTGAATCGATCCGTGAAGTGATTGCATTCCCTAAAACCGCAAGTGGCGGTGACCCGTTAACTGGTGCACCAACTCCAATTACTCCAGCACAAAGAAAAGAAGCTGGAATAGATAAAACTGAGAAGTCAGAGAAGTCAGAGAAGTAGCGATGAAGGCACGCGCTCTATTTTTGACTATAGCAACTGTTTTGCTCTTGTCAGGTTGTGCGCAAAGTAGTCAGAAGTATGCCGCCAACAAAGACGTTGGTGCTTATTTCACAGTTCCAACAAAGTGGATAAAGATAAATGAAAGATCTTTACATAAAGCCGAAGTAGCTGGGGCAGATGCGGCCGGTCGAGAAAAAGCTAGTTTGGTTTTATGGCAAGAGGCTTATACGAAGCATCCACTTATTTCTGCAAAAGAAATCTTCGGGATTAATCCAACTGAACATCCAATTGCTTTTACCAGAGTGCGTCAACTAACTATGGCTGAGAGCAATGGAGTTTCTCTTAACTCATTAAGAGATTTGATTATTCCGGTAACCAAGCTTTATGCAGGTGAAAGTTCCGTAGTTTCAGATTTTGTGCTTTTGGATGATGAAGAGATGATCGAAAAAGGGGCAAGAGGAGTAAGAACTACTTTTTCATTTACACCACCAGGTTCCAAAAATGAAACAGTTAAACAAACAGCGTTAATTTCAGATGATCGAACTACTTTGTACTTTTTCATCGTTAGATGTTCAACCAAATGCTTCAAAGCTAATACGGAAGAGATAGATAAAATTTCTGATTCATTTACGGTAAGGGGAGTCCGATGAGTAGTACCGAACAGCAGACAAGTAGAATGCGAGATTCAGATCGCAAAGTTCGGATTCATCTGAGTGCTTTCGATCGACTGAAATTCCTTATCACGCTCTCAATCGTCTATTTCGTTCTGGCCTGGGCGTTGATGGCAGATAATCCGTTACTTGGATTTACTGATGCGATTAAAGAAGTCGGAAACACTCGACCTTGGCTTTTCGTGTTAGCTGGAATTGAAATTATTAGACAAATTCATTTCTTGATTGCTGAGTTTGTTGCTCCGTATCACAGTGGTTGGCAGAAATATTTTGCATTTACTGATCGCTTGATACATAAGATAAGTGATTGGAATCGGTATCGTCTTTCTAGAGCAATTAAGGCGTTAATTTGGATTGCGCTTTTAAGTGTGGTTTTAGGGGCTGTCTATCATGAGCCTCCAGTCCAGGCATTGTTTCTTGCTCCGCAAGCTCTTTGGAGTGCACTTCCTTTACTAGGACAATTACTTTTTGCTGTCGTATTCATTGTTATCCAATTTGTAGCGATGTTTTGGTTTCTGTCTCGCGGTGGAATCGATGTCTATTTTCCAGATGACATAAAAACTCGATTTTCAGATGTTTGGGGACAAGATCATGTTTTAGCTCGCATTCGCGAAAATCTAATGTTCTTAGAAAAACCAGAAGAGATTGAAAAATACGGTGGATATGTACCCGGAGGTATTTTACTTTGGGGGCCTCCAGGAACCGGTAAAACTTTAATGGCTGAATCAATGGCGGGTGAAAGCGGTAAGCCATTCGTTTTTGTTGATCCGGGCGCATTTAACGCGATGTTTTTTGGTATTGGAGTTATGAAAGTTAAGGGGCTATTCCGAAAATTACGTAAGCTGTCATTGCGTTATGGTGGAGTTGTAGCTTTCTTTGATGAAGCTGATTCTTTAGGTAATCGTGGATTAGCACCTTCGGGCGGACAAGGAAGATTTACTCCTGACGTTTTTGGAAGTTCATGTCATGGAGGTAATTACTTATCTCAAGACGCAGCAAATTTAATTACTCGAGATAAGTTTGTAATGGGTGGTGCAGGTGGCGGCGGCGGTGGTGGAATGGGAACTTTGCAGGCCCTGCTTACGGAGTTATCAGGCTTGAAAAAACCACGTGGATTTTTCAACCGTATAGTTCGCAGAACATTAGGCATGCGCCCTAAGCAACCGCCTAAGTATCGAATTCTTACCGTTATGGCTACCAACATGCCAGAGGCGTTGGATGAAGCATTACTTCGCCCAGGTCGAATTGATCGAATGTACCGTGTTGGGTATCCAAGCAAGCCAGGTCGAGTGCGTACTTATCAGGGATACTTAGACAAAGTTTCACACTCTTTGACGGCAGAAGAGATTGATAAATTAGCCACGATCACACCTTATGCAACTGGTGCAACTATCAAAGACACGATCAATGAAGGATTAATTAATGCGATCAGAAATGGTCGTACCAGCATCACTTGGGTCGACGTAATTAAAGCTAAACAGTTGAAAGAACTTGGACCTCCGGAAGATGTTGAATACATCGAACGTGAACGTCATGCTGTTGCAATACATGAAGCTTGTCATGGAGTTATGGCACATGTAATGCGCAGACACATGATGATTGACCTAGCCACTATTGAAAAAGGTTCTGATTATCTAGGAATGGTCGCAAGCATTCCACCAGATGATCAATTCACAAGATGGCGAACAGAGTACGAAGCAGATATTTTGGTCTCGTTAGCATCTCTATCTGGCGAGAGATTATTTTTTGCTGGAGATAACTCTTCAGGAGTTTCTGGTGATCTAGAAAGTGCGACAACAATCGCTAGCTTTATGGAAGGGCATTGGGGAATGGGTTCAACCGTTTCCTCACATGCATCTAACAAAAGGTTTGAAGTTGGTGCACCTGGCGGTAAGGGTAAACCTGGCGAGAATGCCCAGAAAGAGCTGCGGAATGCATTGTCTGATCGAATCGAAGATAACCTTTCGACTCTTTTGCAGCGCTCCGAAGAGATTTTACAAAGCAATAGAAGCAAAGTTCTTGCACTCGCCCATGCTCTTGAAGTGCACAGAACGCTGGCGGGTGACGATGTGGCTGCGGTTATCGATTGTGTAAAGGGTCCAATAGTTGATGGAACTCCTTACGCAGATGCCAAAGTCATCGCAGCGCTAGAGGAGTATCACACCGCGGCTGTTGTGGCACACAAGAATCACAGCACGCCAAATCTTCCGTTAACAGATATATCTTCTTTGATAACAACGATCTGATTAACACGTAAATGGAGTTATTTACATTCGACACAGAAGGCGGAGATTTATCTTCATCCGAAGGTGTTGAAATTTCTGAAAATGCTCCGCTTGCTGCACGTTTGCGTCCCGATAACCTTTCTGAGGTTTTAGGGCAAGACCATTTAATTAATGAAGGCACGCCATTACGCAGATTATTAGATGGGTTGCCAGGTGCGCCTCCATCAATTATTTTGTATGGCCCACCAGGGGTAGGCAAAACTTCTTTAGCTTTACTGTTAAGCAAGGGACGCAGATTCCGACAACTATCGGCAGTAAACGCTGGTGTGAAAGATGTCCGCGAAGAGATTGAATCGGCAAGGTTTCAATTGGCTCACAAAGGCGTACAGACTTTACTTTTCATCGATGAAGTTCATAGATTTAACAAAGCTCAACAAGATGCTTTGTTACCAGCTGTCGAAGATAAATTAATTACCTTAGTAGCCGCAACAACTGAAAATCCAGCTTTCTCAATCATCTCGCCATTATTATCTCGTTCATTAGTGTTAACTTTGAATGCCTTGAGT
>CAIUXE010000137.1 GCA_903902965.1 uncultured Actinomycetes bacterium | reverse complement strand
GCAGGGGCTGGAATAGCCGATGTTGAATTTATTCAATTTCACCCAACAGTTATGTGGCTTGGTAATAATGCAAGTGGACAACAACCACTTATTAGTGAAGCCGTTCGTGGCGAAGGTGCAGTTTTAGTTAATGATGCAGGTGTTCGCTTTATGCAAGGCGCTCATGAATTGGCAGATTTGGCTCCTCGCGATGTTGTAGCAAAAGCAATCATGCGCGAGATGATTAAAAATGGAAGTGATCACGTTTGGCTTGATGTAAGTGCTGTCCCAAATTTTGCTGAAAGATTTCCAACTATTTATCAATCTTGCTTAGATCATGAAATTGACCCAACTAAAGATTTGATTCCAGTTGCACCCGCTGCTCATTACGCTTCTGGAGGGGTTCGAGTTGATTTATTTGGACACTCAAGTATTTCAGGACTTTATGCTTGTGGTGAGACAGCATGTACTGGAGTTCATGGTGCTAATCGATTAGCGTCCAATTCTCTGTTGGAGGGATTGGTTTTCGCTGCGCGTATTGCCGACGATTTAAAGATAAATCTTCCACAGCAGGGTGAGCCTGTAGAAAACAATTCAAAAAGTATTTTGTTAGATCCGTCAATTAGAAAAGATATCGCTAACGCCATGAGTAAAGGCGCTGGAGTGATCAGAACTAGAGCATCACTAGAAGAGGTGTTGGCAACTTTAGATCAACTGGCAAAAAGAACATCAGATCAACCATGTGTTGAAGCTTGGGAAGTGACAAATTTGCACTGTCTGGCAAATGTTTTGGTGCGATCAGCGTTGATTAGAGAAGAAACACGTGGTTCGCACTGGCGTGAAGATTTTCCAACGACACTGGATTCTTGGCAACAGCGGATCTTGCAAGAGATGGATGTCGAAGGAAATTATCTGCACAATTTAGAAAAGGTGATAAATGAGTAGGTTATCCAATCAACTTGTTGCTGCAATGTCGGCGCAGAAAATATCACCACAACCTTTTGAAGCCTTAGTTGATGCTGCGCTTCGAGAAGATTTAGGTACCGGAGTAGATGCAACAACTGTTGCAACAATCCCTGTAGACCAGATTGCGATCGCTCAATTTAACGCAAGAAAGAGTGGCACTGTTGCTGGAATATTCGCAGCACAAGCAGTTCTTGAAATTGCTGGAAACTCTTCGATCAAATTTGATAAGCAAATCTCTGAAGGAAGTAAAGTAGAAGCTGGCGAATTAATATTTGAAGCTACCGGAAAAGTCATTGACTTACTTCTTGCAGAGCGAACGGCGTTAAATTTCCTTTCACGACTATCAGGGATTGCAACTGTTTCAAGTATTTGGGTTGAAGCAGTAAAAGGCACTGGTTGTGTAGTTCGCGATACCCGGAAAACAACACCAGGATGGCGCGAGATAGAGAAGTTTGCAGTCCGAATGGGTGGAGCCACAAACCATCGAATGAACTTATCTGACGCCGCACTCATAAAAGATAATCACATTGCCGCGACTGGAAGTATTGCAAATGCAATAAATGATGTGCGAAATAAGTTTCCCAATCTTTCGATTGAAGTTGAAATTGATGGCTTAAATCAAATGGAAGAAGCCATAGCGGGCAACGTAGATTTAATTTTGTTAGACAACATGTCACCAGAGGAATGTAAGTTAGCGGTTAAACAATGCGCTGGTCGAACAAAGCTAGAAGCATCTGGCGGTATCACTTTGGAAAACGCTCGTGAATATGCAGAAAGTGGAGTTGATTTCATCGCCATAGGTGCCCTAACCCACTCTGCAGCAATTCTCGATATTGGTTTAGATCTTCAAGTTAAGGAGAAATGAAATGTTATTAACAATAGATGTTGGAAATACAAATACAGTTTTAGGAATTTTTGAAGGTAAAAAGATTTTGCATTCTTGGCGAGTTAAGACGGATCCGCGTGACACAGCTGATGAGTTATGGATTAAATATCGTTCTTTAGTAGAGGATTATGATGTAACTGGAATTTCTTTATGTTCAACAGTTCCAGCTGTATTGCGTGAATTACGCACCATGCTTTCTCGTCATTATGCGCAAACCCCATCGACCATACTTGAACCAGGTATAAAAACTGGGGTTCCATTACTTGTAGATAACCCTAAAGAAATCGGCTCAGATCGAATTGCTAATACATTGGCAGCTCATGAGATGTTTGGCGAAACTGGCCCAGTAATTGTTGTGGATTTCGGCACCTCTACTAATTTTGATGTTGTTTCTGAGAAAGGTGAATTTTTAGGCGGTGCGTTAGCCCCCGGAATTGAGATATCCGTTGAAGCTTTAGCGGCTCGAGCAGCACAACTTAGGAAAGTTGAATTGATTAAACCCAAATCTGTTATTGGCAAAAATACTGTTGAAGCTTTGCAATCCGGAACAATTTATGGCTTCGCTGGGCAGGTAGATGGATTAGTGCGACGGATTAGTGATGAACTTAATGTAGAAGGAATCACGGTAGTTGCTACTGGAGGTTTAGCGACCTTAGTAATCGGAATTTGTGAAACCATCGATTTTCATGAACCGGATTTGACCTTAATTGGCCTTCGTTTGGTGCATGAGCGAAACCACTAGAACCGGTACCCTCTACCCCATGAGCGAAAAAGGTGCGCAGGAAAGTAATAGCGCTGCCGAAGTGGATGATCTGCCAGAGCAGATTCGGATTCGACATGAAAAGAGAGAAACTTTAATTTCATCAGGGGTTGAGCCATACCCAGTTGCAGTTCCACGCACCTCTTCACTTAAAGCGATAAGAGAGAAGTTTGCTGGTTTAGAGATAGATGTAACAACTGGCGTAACAGAGAGCTTGAGTGGCCGAGTTATATTTAAGAGAGATACCGGAAAGTTATGTTTTGCAACTTTGCGTGAAGGTGACGGAACAGAATTACAAGCGATGTTTTCTTTGGACAAAGTTGGTGAAGAAGTTTTAGGGCAGTGGAAAACTTTCGTAGATATTGGTGATTTTGTAAGTGTTACCGGTGAAATAATCACGTCAAAACGTGGTGAACTTTCTATTCTCGCGACTTCTTGGAATATGGCCGCTAAAACTTTGCGTCCACTTCCGGTAGAACACAAACCTATGTCAGAAGAGACACGAGTTCGGATGCGCTATGTAGATTTAATAGTGAGGCCAGAAGCTAGATCAAATGCTCGTTTGCGACCTATCGTAATGAAATCACTACGCGATACATTTTCGCAAAAAGATTTCATTGAAGTTGAAACTCCTATGTTGCAGGTATTGCATGGTGGAGCAGCAGCGCGGCCATTCAAAACTCACATCAATGCATACGACATGGAACTATTTCTAAGAATTGCACCTGAACTTTATTTGAAGCGCTGCATAGTTGGTGGAATCGAGCGAGTTTTCGAGATCAACAGAAATTTTAGAAATGAAGGAGCTGACTCTTCGCACTCACCAGAGTTTGCGATGATTGAGTCTTACCAATCTTACGGAGATTGGAATTCTATGATTGAGTTAACTCGAGATTTAGTACAGGCAGCAGCTATTGCTACCAGTGGGTCAACGACAGTCAGACATTTTGATGGTCGCGAAAGTGATTTAGGTGGAAAATGGGATCAAATTTCACTATACGGATCGGTTTCTAGTGCTGTTGGCGTTGAAGTTACCGCATTAACGCCTCACGAAGAGTTACTTGCACACGCTAAAAAAGTTGGATTATCAGTTGATCCAAAATGGATTACTGGAAAGTTGTTAGAAGAATTATTTGAACATCTGGTTAAGCCAGAATTAAAAACTCCTACTTTTGTTATGGGCTTTCCTTTGGATACTTCACCATTAGTGCGAGCACATCGTGAAATTCCGGGCGTTGCAGAGAAATGGGATTTATACATTGATGGTTTTGAACTTGCGACTGGTTACTCCGAATTAATTGATCCAGTTATTCAACGTGAAAGATTAGTAGCACAAGCGGCACTTGGCGCAAAAGGTGATGTTGAAGCTATGGCATTAGATGAGGACTTTTTACGCGCCCTTGAATTCGGAATGCCGCCACTTGGTGGAATGGGAATGGGTGCAGACCGATTGCTGATGGCACTTACTGGTCTGGGAATTCGCGAAACTATTTTATTTCCACTAGTGAAACCAGAATGAACCCAATAATCCGTTCAGCACGTACAAGTGATATTAAACAACTTCGTCAAATTATCGATACATATGCACTTGGCCGTAGATTACTTTCAAAAGAAACAGTAACTCTTTATGAATCCGTTCAAGAGTTCACTGTCGCTGAAGTGGATGGTGAAGTAATTGGCTGTGGAGCATTACATATTCTTTGGGAAGATTTAGCAGAAGTGCGAACCATGGCTGTTGTCGAAAAATATCGAGGCACTGGCGTTGGGTCGCAATTATTAGAGCACATTACAAAACGTGCGATCGAACTCGGAGTAAAAAGAATTTTCTGTTTAACATTTGAAACTGATTTCTTTAGCAAGCATGGATTTGTTGAAATTCAAGGAACTCCTGTTGATCCAGCCGTGTACCAAGAACTTCTGCTTTCATACGATGCCGGTATTGCCGAGTTCTTAGAGCTAGAGAGCGTTAAGCCAAATACCCTTGGGAACACAAGAATGTTGCGGGTGCTCTAACTAGTAGTTGGGTTTTTGGGAAAAGCCGGGGCAGTGAGGGAGATTGCCCCTAGATCTAGTGGTCTGTCCAGAGATTTGCAGAATCCAGCTGGATCCGGGCATATTTGAGCCTGGTTGAGCGTTAAAAGAAGTACCACCCGAGGTGGCGCCTGAGTAAGAGATGATTAGGCTTGGAGATGTACCAAAGCAGTTGGAATAGCCGGACCAAT
>CAIUXE010000136.1 GCA_903902965.1 uncultured Actinomycetes bacterium | reverse complement strand
TTCGATCATAGTTATCGGATTTGAAGCGCCGAGCGCTCAAGCTGTCCTTTGTAATGACGGTTCTACACAATCTAATTGCGAGAAAAACGGTGGACCAGCACCAACTGTTACTGCCCCCACCGCCCCAACTCCTCCGGTTGGCGGCTGCGGTGCAAGCGCGTCCTGGAATGGAAGTGCCTGCGTCGCAAATGTGGTTACCCCAACTCCTCCGGTTGGCGGCTGCGGTGCAAGCGCGTCCTGGAATGGAAGTGCCTGCGTCGCCAACACGACGACCACTCCTACTGCTCCAAGCCCTCCGCCTGGTGGCTGCGGAATAAACACTTCTTGGAATGGAACCTACTGCGCTCCCACAACTACAACTCCGACTACTACTCCAAGCCCTCCGCCTGGTGGCTGCGGAATAAACACTTCTTGGAATGGAACCTACTGCGCTCCCACAACCACAACTACGACTCCGACCTCACCCGGTACAACCTCTCAAACTGCGACCGTTAAATGTTCTGACGGAACTTTTCGAGTAACTGCTCTTGAATGTCCAGCATCTGCAATCACTGGAGGTGCGGCTGGCTCAGCAAATTGCCAAGCCCCAGCTTTCTATGATGAAGGAATAAAGGGTTGCAAAACACCTACTCAAGGTGCGGGCGGGTCTCAAACAGCAACAATTAAATGTGCTGACGGAACTTTTCGGGTAACGGCGATTGAATGTGGGCAAGGAAGTACAAACACTGGAACTCAGAGCGGAACAACCACTTCACAATATATTCAGTGCAATGATGGAACTGGTCAGCTTTCTTGTGAAAAAAATGGTGGACCAGCCGCCGCATTCCGCACCTGTCCAGACGGCTCAATCTTGCCAGTCAGCACCGCGTGCGCGACTGCACAAACTGCAACAATTAAATGTGCTGACGGAACTTTCCGGGTAACTTCGATTGAGTGTGGTCAGTCGAATGCCACACCATCCACAACTACTACAAATAAATATGATTGCAGCACCGCTGCGCTAAGAAACCTTGATGTTTGTGGTGGAACTACAAAAGCTAATTTACCAACTTGCTCGACAACTCAACATCTTGAAGGTTTTAATTGTGTGTCAAATGGCGTTACTGGTGGGGTAATTGCGACATCCGCAAATATTAAATGCTCCGATGGGACCTTCCGCAATACAGCAATAGAGTGTGAACAAAGTGTTGGTGGTAAATCAACTGTTGCAATTACCTGTCCATCTAATCAAGTTGTTGCCCCATCTGGTTCTTACTGCATCTACCCAACAACAACTGGTACTGCTCAAGGAACATATCGCTCTGAATGCGCAGTAACTCCTTTGCCTGCAAGTTGTTTAGTTGGTGCCCCAACCACTTTTGAGGGCGCAACCCAAATGGCCCAAAAGGCAACATTTAATCAAGTTTTAACAACAGATTTAAAGATCCAGGGCAACAACGCTTTTGACGCCGATGGTGTAAAAGTTGGCGAGTTGGCAAAAGCAAGTAACGGTCAACTCTTTCAAGCCGCAGCACCACCTCCACCACCTCCATCAACTGCAGGCGGCAAAGCAGCACCAAAGAAAACAACTAAAACTTCATCCGCTCCCGTGATTGTCATGAATGTCCTTGGTGCCGATAACAAAGAAATTCTTGGACCCGATGGTAAACCGCTACAAACAGCACCAATTGTTAAACAAGGAAATTTCGTTTATACCGACAGCAATGGCAGTCCAATTATGGCGACTCCAACTTTGAACGCCGCCGGTGAAGCAGTAGTGCACAACGGAAAAGTTTTAATGACCAGACTTATGACTGTTGGTGGCAACGAAGCGATGCTTGATTCTTCGGGTAAGCCCATAATGATGGTTCCACTTCTCGGAGATGATGGGAAGCCGTTATTGGCGCCAAATGGCGAAGTTCTTTATGCGCCACCACTATTAAACGCAGCTGGCAAAACAATGATTAACGCCTCAACTGGGCAAGCGATTCTGGCTCGACCAATGGCTGATTCAAGTGGCAATGCCGCTCTAGGGGCAGATAAGAAGCCATTCATGGGTCAACCACTTGTAACAAAAGATGACAAATTACTAACTGTTGGCGGCCAAGAGATTTATACCGGTGCTGTCGGAATGCCACTTACAAATTCAAAGAAGCAGCAAGTGCAAACTGCAAATAAACAAGATGTGCAATTTGGTTTTGGTGGAACCCTAATTGATGAAGGCGGCAATTCAGTTCTTGGCCCTGATGGAAAAGCAATTGTAATGAATGCAAATGCAACTCCACTTATGAACAACGGACTCCCTCTGCTTGATAAAAATGGCAAAGCAGTTCGAGTGAGTGCAAATGGTCAAATTACTGATTCATCTGGTCGAGTAATACTTGGAATTGACGGAAAAGCAATTGCTATTGGTAAGTCTGAATCGGCAGAAGTTATGAAAGTTGGGTCAGTAATAAAAAGTACAGTTAAAGCTCCAGATGGTTCCATTGCGGTTATGGCTTTAAATGCACAAATATTCGATAAAAGCGGTAACCCAATTGTCACTGCTGCCGGACAACCAATCTTCTTTGATTCAAAAACTAAAAAGTTAATTGACCCTAAAGGTAACGCAGTTAAAGTTGAAGCTGGGGGCAAGATCGTAGGCAAGATCGCATCTCTTGCTTTCCAAACTGTTAACTTCGCAGCTTAATTACTTCTTCTTAAATCCTGCCGGACATTTTGGATTACTTCCCGAAACTTTCTTAACGATTTTACCTTTCACACAAGAAATTGATTTGACTACGACTTTCGATGGAGCTTTTGCGGCAGGTGCCGCAGCCTCCTGTGTTACTGCAGGAGTTCCACCAGTTGTTGGTGGAGCCGTAAGTTTAATTTTGATTTTTGGACTGCTGAATGTGAATCCTGTTGCACTAAATTTAAAGAATCCAGAAGCATCCAATCCGCCAACTACTTTGGCCGAACTATCAACTGAACCATCAGTTTTATAAACATTTACTTCAATTTTTGGCAGAGCATCTTTAATTCCCCATACGCAACGTGCGTAAGCCTCTGTTAACAAGAGGTCATACCGTCCGCTAAATGCATCCGCTGCATAATCCTTACCGCCAGGTTTGTAATGAGGAGAGGCCACGTCATAACTCATTGTTTCGCCATCATAATTAGGAAGCGCGGTCCCGTATGTCATTGAATTTGAGCTTACAAAGCCTTGGAAATCGCCACTAGAACATGAGGTGCCATAACTTTTAGGCACATTGGTTGGGTCGAGAACTACGCGCCACACTGCCGCTAATTTATCGGCGACGTCATACTCTTTATCGACAGCTACTACTTTATTGAAATAAGAAAAGGCTTCTGGTCCCCATGGGATAACAACCCCACGACGATCTGACCAAGGGGCTTGATTTAATGCAGTGCTGATTTTCTCCCATTTTGCTTTTTGGTCTGCGTTACTAATTTCATATCGCTTACTAATAGTTGGGATACCAATGTTGGCACCTTCAATGCTAACCGCAAAGCGTTTTGCTGCATCTGCTGTTGTAGCGATATCAACTTTAGGTGAAGTCAAACGCCCTGAAATCCAACCTTGTGGCTTATTTAACAACTTTAAATCCGCCTTAAATACAACGCCGTCAGATGCCTTAGCTAGCTTCCAGCATTTCGAATCTTTTTCGTTCACATTAAAACACTCTGAACGTGCAGCTTCATCATCTATCGAAACTATTTCGGAAAAAACCGGTGCGATACTTAATAAAATTTTAGCTGGTTCTGTAACGCCTTTAATAATGTTCTGAGTAATATGAGCCGTTACCGCGAAGCTACTACCTTTTTCATGCGTTAAGCCAGCAAATGTAAAGATCTGTGGAGCAGTTGCCTCTGAGACACCTAAGGCCTCTTTACGCGAAAAGAAAAAATCTGGATTAATACTGCCACGATTCCCAGCCAGAATTCCTTTGACTAAAGTTCCATCATCTTTGCGCCAAGAGATGCTCTCTACACAATTTAAAGTAGCTTCTTTATCGCAGGTAGGTAAGTAATTATTTATTTGTAACGTGGAAGTTGCTATTGCGCAATTTGCATCATCCCAGAGATCATCATCTTCGGCTCCACATCCCGAGTAGGAAGTAGCCCCACCTAATGTTGCCCCTGCTTTTGAAAGATAATTTCCAGAGATTGGATCTTTATCATCGCGAAAACTCATGACTCGATAAACTTCCGAATCATCAACGGCATTTGCTTGCGAAATCCCGACCACACCTACACCGCTAATTGCTAAAGCTATTGAGATTAAGAAGGTACTGGCTGGTCTAATTCGCATGCT
>CAIUXE010000135.1 GCA_903902965.1 uncultured Actinomycetes bacterium | reverse complement strand
GAGAAGCACTCAAAGCGGGAGCAAAAATAATTAATGATGTGAGTGGCGGCTTAGCAGATGTAAAGATGGCTGATTTAGTAGCAAATAGTGGAGTTAAATACGTTGTAATGCACTGGCGTGGATCTTCAGAAACGATGCAAACCAAAGCTGTTTATAAAGATGTTAATTTAGAAGTGATAACAGAATTGTTGGCAAGAGTTGATTCTTTAAAAATATCAGGAGTACTGGAAAGTCAAATAATTCTTGATCCAGGATTAGGGTTTTCTAAATTGCCAGAACATAACTGGGAGATTGTTCAAAATTTAGAACTGTTTACTAATTTAGGTTTTCCAATTCTGATCGGGGCATCTAGGAAGAGATTTTTAGGAGAAGAACTTGCTCCAACAGAAAGAGAGAGTGCTTCTATCGCCATAACTTCGCTTTGCGCAAAAAGTAAAATCTGGGCAGTACGCACCCATTCTGTAAAGGATCATAAAACCGCCATTGATATAGTTGATAAGTCGAACTCTGAAAGCGAGGCCAAGTAATGGATAAAATTATTCTTACTGGAATTTCCACAGTGGGCTTTCATGGTGTTCATGATTTCGAAAGAAAAAATGGTCAGTTATTTTCCGTAGATCTTGAAATTGGCTTAGATCTTTCAAAAGCAGGCAAGAGTGATGAATTGGATGCAACTATTGATTATTCATCAGTAGTCGGTGCGGTTATAAGTATTTTGACGGGTCCACCAGTAAATTTAATTGAAAAATTAGCAGAGCTTATTAGTGAAGAAATATTTAAGAATTTTATCCAAGCAAAATCGATCATTGTTGTAATACACAAACCAGAAGCACCGGTGGGAGCGGAAATTTTGGATGTAGCAGTACGAATCGAAAGAAACAGATGAGAGCAGTTTTGTCACTCGGGTCAAATCTTGGGAACAGTTCAGAAATTTTGAGTTCTGCTGCGGAAGCTTTAAATGAAGTTAGTGAAGTGATTGCCTTGTCATCTTTTTATCAAACGAGACCAGTCGGCGGCCCTCCACAACCAGATTTTTTAAATGCTGTAATAGTTATTGAGACTAGTTTGGAACCAGAAGAGCTGTTATTGGTGGCTCAAGCGATAGAAGGTGCGCATGGGCGCGAACGCAATGAAAATACCATTAAATGGGGCCCGCGATTTCTTGATATTGATTTAATAAAATGTGATGAGTTAATAATTAATTCAACGGACTTAACGATTCCACATCCGCGGGCACATGAGCGTGAATTCGTTTTACAGCCGTGGATGGAGATAGATCCAACAGCGTCTTTGCCAGGGATTGGTCCAATTTCTGCGCTTTTGGAGAGTAGACAATTTAGCGAGTAAACTCTGCACGAAGCCTGGTACCCAAGCAGTGGACTGGAGCAGTGCATGCAACACCTACTTAAATATCTACCCAGTACTGATACAGCGCTGGGTGAAAAAAAGATTGCCTTCGTTCCGACAATGGGTGCCTTGCATCAAGGCCATATATCTTTAGTAAAAGAGGCCAAGAGTTTGGCCGAACAAGTTGTGATGAGCATATTCGTGAATCCGACACAATTTGAATCTGTCGAAGATTTAGCTAAATATCCACGCACACTAAAAACGGATATCCAACTAGCAGAAGCAGCAGGGGTCGATGTTTTGTGGACACCAGATGTTTCTGAAATTTATCCAGATAAATATAAATTAATCGACGCAGGTGAACTAGGAAGAATTTATGAGGGACACACTCGGGCAGGACATTTTGATGGTGTCTTAACTGTTGTGAATCGTTTATTTGAAATCGTAAAACCAGATTATGCAATCTTCGGAGAAAAAGACTTTCAACAATTATTTTTAATTAGAGAATTCTCAAAAAGAGCTCACTCTGGAATCGAAGTTATTTCAGGTAGAACAATTAGAGAAGATTCCGGATTGGCAATGTCTTCGAGAAATGTAAGACTCTCTCCTGACGAAACAAATTCTGCACTTGTGATTTCTAGAGCACTGGAAATCGGTAGTAAAAAACAAAGTTATGCTGAAATAAAATCAAGCGTTCTGGCTGAATTAACCACTGAAATTGATTTTAAGTTGGATTATTTTGCAATAGTTAATCCCAAGAGCTTGCTTGAGGTGGATCAAAGCCACATAGGACCCGTGCAACTGTTGCTTGCTGGTTGGGTAGGCTCAGTCAGGTTGATAGATAATTTTGCGGCTGTTATTGAGCCAGAAGGGCGAGGAAATTGAAATTACTAGCACCTAGCCCTGGGTGGACAATAAAAGCCGATGTGATAATTGTGGGTTCTGGAATCGCGGGTTTGACTACCGCACTTCAAGTTCGCGCTAATGGATTATCTGTTTTGTTAGTTACTAAAGCGCGAGTTGACGCTGGTTCTACAAAGTGGGCACAAGGTGGAATCGCTGCCGCACTTGGACCAGGAGATTCACCTGCAGAACATGAAGAGGACACAATTGTTGCAGGAGCGGGTCTTTGTGATGTGGAAGCGGTAAGAATTTTAGTTTCTGAAGGACCTGGCGCGGTTGAAAGATTAATTGCCAGAGGTGCAGTCTTTGATAGAGCAGTAAGTGGTGAGATTGCATTAACGCGTGAAGGTGGTCACCATCGAAATCGGATTTTGCACGCCGGCGGTGATGCAACCGGTGCTGAAATTTCACGAGCATTACTTGCAGCCGTAACCCAAGATGACGGAATTGAATTAATCGAAAATGCACTTGTGCTAGATGCACTTGTTGACAACGACGGCCGCGTTTGCGGTGTCACATTGCATGTGATTGGCCAAGGAAGTAGAGATGGCGTGGGCCGGGCACTTGGGCGAGCGGTAATTTTAGGAACTGGCGGCTTAGGACAAGTTTTTGCTCAAACCACAAATCCTCCAGTCTCAACTGGAGATGGCGTTGCACTTGCATTGCGCGCAGGGGCTGGAATAGCCGATGTTGAATTTATTCAATTTCACCCAACAGTTATGTGGCTTGGTAATAATGCAAGTGGACAACAACCACTTATTAGTGAAGCCGTTCGTGGCGAAGGTGCAGTTTTAGTTAATGATGCAGGT
>CAIUXE010000134.1 GCA_903902965.1 uncultured Actinomycetes bacterium | reverse complement strand
CGGCTCCGCCCAAAATGATCGGCCATTTTTGATCAAGATTTCTAGCTGTGATCTCTTCCAAATTCTCTTTCATAATTACCGTCGATTTAACTAGTAAGCCACTAAGTCCAATTACATCAACATTCTCTTTCTCAGCCGCTTCGATAATGGAATTGATGGGTTGTTTGATACCGATATTCACAACCTCATAACCGTTGTTCGACAAAATGATATCTACGAGATTTTTACCAATATCGTGCACGTCGCCTTTTACAGTGGCAAGCAAAATTCTTCCGCGACCTTCATCATCGGTCTTTTCCATACTTGGCTCTAAGTGAGCCACCGCTAGTTTCATAACTTCAGCCGAGGAAAGCACAAATGGAAGTTGCATTTCGCCCTTACCGAACAACTCACCCACAGTTTTCATACCTTCAAGAAGGTGATCATTAATGATGGCTAATGGTTTAATCCCCTCAGCCATTGCTAAATCTAGATCTGCTTCAAGTCCTGCGCGTTCTCCATCGATGATTCGTCTTTGCAATCTCTCTTGTAATGGCAAGAGCAATAACTCTTCTGCCCGACTTGCACGACCTGACGCAGCCTCCACGCCTTCAAAGAGATCTAGAAATCTAGTGAGCGGGTCATAGGTGACAAGATCATTTTCGTATTTGCGGCGATCGTAAATTAAATCAAGAGCAACTTCTTTTATTTCATCTGAGATTCGAGCGAAAGGAGTAATTTTCGAAGGGTGCACAATCGCTGAAGTTAGCCCGGCATTCACCGCTTCATGTAAAAATACAGAATTTAAAACTATTCTTGCTGCAGGGTTTAAGCCGAAAGATATGTTGCTAACACCAAGTGTGGTTTGAACTTCAGGGTAAATCCGACGTATTTCACGGATTGCATTAATCGTTTCTAATCCGTCGCGCCTAGTTTCTTCTTGACCAGTTGCGACTGGAAAAGTGAGTGCATCAATAATTATATCTTCGACTCTCATCCCCCACTTATTCTTTAAATCTTCAATCAGTCGAGTAGCGATTGCGACTTTCAAATCAGCAGTTCGGGCTTGACCCTCTTCATCGATGGTTAGTGCAATGACCGCGCAACCATGTTCTTTGACTAACTCCATCATCTTGGCGAAACGTGAATCTGCACCATCACCATCTTCGTAGTTCACGGAGTTGATTACCGCTCTTCCACCTAATCTTTCTAGGCCTGCTTTAATCACTTTTGGTTCTGTGGAATCAAGGACAATAGGTAAAGTAGATGAGGTTGCTAACTTCTCAGCCAAAATACTCATATCAACAGCGCCATCACGACCTACATAATCAACGCAAAGGTCCAACATGTGGGCACCATCGCGAATTTGATCGCGAGCGATCTCTAAACATTGTTCCCAATTTTGCGCCAGCATCGCTTCTTTGAATGCACGTGATCCATTTGCATTCGTTTTTTCGCCGATTGCTAAATATGTTTTGTCCTGACGTAGTTGAACTTGTTGGTATAGGGATGCAACGGATGCCTCAACTGGTATTTCACGTGCAACCGGCCTCTCCATCTGTGCAACTGCAACTACCTCTTTGAGGTGTTCGGGAGTTGTTCCACAACAACCACCAATGAAATTCAAACCATAATCCTCAATAAAAACTTTGAGAGCTTTAGCGAGATCAATTGGAGAGAGTGGATAGTGCGCACCATTTGGTCCTAGCACTGGTAAGCCCGCATTAGGCATACATGTGATCGCGATTTCAGTTTGTTGCGATAGTTGTCGAAGATGTTCGCTCATCTCTGTTGGTCCTGTTGCACAGTTAAGACCGATCGAGTCAATTCCCAGTGGCTCCAAGGCGGTAAGTGCAGCGCCTATCTCACTACCGAGCAACATAGTTCCAGTTGCTTCAACAGTTACTTGAGCCATTAAGTAAATGTCTTTCTCAGATTTAGTGATTGCTGCTCGCGAACCATTTACTGCCGCTTTTGCTTGTAATAAATCTTGCGCGGTTTCAATCAACAAACCATCGCATCCACCATCAATTAATCCCTGGGCGGCAATTTGGTAAGCGTTTTTCAAATTCTCGTAAGTGGTATGTCCCAACGTTGGCAATTTAGTGCCCGGCCCAAGTGAACCTAAAACGTATCTTGGATGTTCAGCTGTTGAAAAATTATCTGCGCATTCGCGTGCGATTTTTGCACCAGCTAGAGCCAATTCATAAATGCGATCTTCGGCTTCGTATTCAGCTAAATTTGCCCAATTAGCACCAAAAGTATTTGTTTCAATTGCATCAACGCCAACTTCTAAATACGCATTGTGAACTGCGGCCACCATATCCGGACGAGTTACATTGAGGATCTCGTTGCAACCCTCCAAACCCTGGAAATCCTCCATTGTTGGATTCTGAGCCTGAAGCATTGTTCCCATGGCTCCATCGGCCACTAATACGCGGCTCTCTAGGCTTTTACGCAGGCTGATCATTGGGCAAAGAGTACCGGTTAAGCCATCTGCTCTAGTGTTAGGTCATGGAGATTTTGGGCATACCGCAACTCAGATCACCAATAATGATTTTGGCTTTTTCTGGCTGGAATGACGCTGGTGAAGCAGCTTCAGCAGCACTCGAACATTTAGCAAGCATTTGGCCAGTTCAGGCTATCGGTGAATTTGATACCGAGGAATTTTACGATTATCAAAATAATCGACCTATTGTTTCGGTGGATGAATCATTCAATCGATCTCTAACCTGGCCGACCACAACCGTTCGCGGAGTTTCACTGCCAAATTATGATCGCGATCTAATTTTAGTTTCTGGAGTCGAACCTTCATTGAAATGGCGATCTTTCGTAGGTCAATTACTCGACCTTGGAGAAGACTTGGATATTTCGATGGTCGTTTGCCTTGGATCTCTACTCGCTGACGTCCCGCACACTCGACCAATACCAGTTACCGCCACCGCTGCAAGACCAGAATTTGGTGAGCGTCTCGGTTTGGAAATGAGTCGATACGAAGGACCTACGGGAATTCTTGGAGCAATTCAAGATGCATGTAATCAAAGAGAGATCGATGCGCTTTCCATTTGGGCTGCAATACCCCATTACGTTTCCTCCCCTCCTTGTCCTAAAGCAACTCTGTCTCTACTAAATCATTTAGAAGATTTACTAGAGCTCTCAATTGACTTAGGTGAGTTGCCTGAAGATGCAAAAGCATGGGAAATCGGTGTTGATCAACTTTCTCAGGAAGATTCCGAGATCGCGGATTATGTTAAATCATTAGAAGAAAGTAAAGACGAGGCCGACTTGCCGGAAGCAACTGGCGAAGCTATCGCCCGAGAGTTTGAAAGATATCTACGCAGACGTGGAGAAGACAACCCACAGATTTAGATTGCAACACCTAAAACAGCATCGATAAATCTGGCGAGCGTGCCGGTGTTGGCTAGTTTTGAATTCTTATCTGAACCAGAATCAACGATCGCTGTTTCAACCCAAGCGTCAATATGCGCAAGCGCCTTAGAAGTGTCAAGATCACTATTTAGTGCGTCTACTACGCGTGAAATTGTCTCTAAAATTTCTGGTCCCTCTGGCTTAGCAAAACCTTTTCTCCACCTTTCCAATCGATCAGTTGCATTTTGGAGAAGTAAATCATCCCATTCACGATCACTTCTATAGTGATTAGCAAGAAGAGCCAATCTGATCGCCATTGAATCAATTCCAGCTTCTCGAAGTTTTGATACAAAAACCAAATTGCCTTTCGACTTGCTCATTTTTTCGCCTTGATAACCAATCATTCCGGTGTGCACAAAATATTTCGCAAAAGAAACTTCATTCATAACTTCACCTTGAGCGGCGCACATTTCGTGATGCGGGAAGATCAAATCAGAACCGCCACCTTGAATAGTTACCGCACTACCAAGATATTCAAGTGCTATAGCGGTGCACTCAATGTGCCAACCTGGCCTACCTGCACCAAAAGGTGAATCCCAACTTGGCTCCCCCTCGCGATGCGCCCTCCAAAGTAAACAATCTAATTTATTTCGCTTGCCGGGCAGAGTTGGATCTCCTCCACGCTGTGAAAAAATTTCGATCATTTGCGCTAGTGGCAGATGCGATCGACTTCCAAAATCAGGATCTGACGAGATATCAAAATAAATATCGTTTTCAATCTTATAAACAGCATTTTTTGATATCAGTTTTTCAATAGCTTTAATCACCAATGGGATCGCCTCTACTGCGCCGATGTAATGCTGAGGTGGCATTACACGCAACGCGCTCATGTCATCTTTGAATAGATCTATCTCCTTAGTTGCGAGATCTCGCCAATCCATATTGTCACGAATTGCTCTCTCTAAGAGTGGATCATCTACATCGGTTATGTTCTGAACGTAGGAAACTTTTCTACCTTGAATCAACAACAATCTTTGCAAAAGATCAAATGTTAAATAGGTCGCTGCGTGCCCCATGTGGGTAGCATCGTAAGGAGTTATTCCGCAGACATATAATTTTATATCTTTTTCAGTTATTTCATTTATAGATTGGGTTTCGGTATTCCAGATTTGGGGCTTGGAACTTATCGCTACACCGTTGGATTCCAATTTGTACTCTGGTAACGATAACGTCGTCCAAGTTTGCATTGGTACAGAGTACCTAAACTGGAGGCCAAGGAATGGCAGGCCAGTCCTCAGATGGGAAAGGGAATGTGCCCGAATCAAGAAGCTCTAGAACTCGTTGTCTAGTGATTTCCTTCTCCTCGTCGGTGAGAAGTTCGGCAATAAGATCACTCCAATTTTGAAATTCATCAATGAATCTCTTTAGTTGTGCGGTCTCTTCCTCGCTAAAAGTATGTCCTCTCCATTGCCAAAGGACTGTACGTAACTTGTCCTCAACATGAAAAGTGACTCCATGATCACAACCAAAAATTTCTCCATCTTTAGATGGTAGTAAATGACCGATCTTTCGATCGGTATTGTTAATAATTGCGTCAAAGAGAGCCATGCTTCGCAACCTTTGATCATTACTTTGTGAAAATTCAATAATTTCAAATGAATCATCTACGTCGATCCAATGTTGAACCATTCCTAACCCAAAAGGACCTTCCCGTAAGGTCGTGAAAGGAACAAGATTGAAGTTCATAAACTCACTTGTTAAATAGGCGGCAACTTCGCGCCCAGCTAACGATCCCTCTTCGAAATCCCAAAGTGGACGCTCACCTGAAATAGGTTTATAAATCACATTGATTTCGGTTTCTTCGAGAATTCCGAAAAGAGTTGCGTTAGATGCATCAACTAATCGTCCCAATATCTCGATTGGGTTTTTAGCTATCGCTTCTTTAACGTCGGTAGCCATTAGCTCTCGGACATAAGTGTGCGTTTGGATCTAAGGGATTTCCACAAAACTGGCATGGAGGTCGACCAGCTTTCACTAACGCATTTGAGCGAAGTGCAAAACTTTTAGCCATACTGGCAGTGAGTGTGACTCTAAATAGATCTGGCCCTTCTGTAATTTGGTGATCAATAACTTCTTCAGTCTCTCCGGCTTGTGCCTCAATTATTAAATGTTGGGTTTGTGGATCCCAGGCTATGGCTATAACGCCTACTCGGAAGTCATCCATCAATGGAAGCTCAAGCGGAGCATCATCTATTTTTAAAACAACAGATTTTGGTGGCAAATTCATCTCTTTCAACAAATTTAAAATTCTTTCAGCGAGTAAAGCAACTTGGCTCTTCTCTAGGCTTACTGAAGAAGTTCTATTTCCTTCTTTTGCTTGTAAATAAAAGGTGCGCTCCCCCGGCATGCCTACTGTTCCAGCAACGAACCGTTCAGGTTTTACGAAGTCGAAAATATTTCTGGTCATGCCCCGCCTCCGTCACCTTTACCGCCACCAAGTCCAGCCAATTCTTTATTTTCTAGCAACTTAGTCAAAGGAGTTCCGGATTCATTCATTGAAATTAATGCAGTTCTTCTGGAGTGCTCTGCATCCTCTGTTTTCTCTACTTTTACTATTGAAATAGAGGCCGGGTCTATAACTAATTTTTGGAATTTATCTATCGGTAAATCTAAAATTTTTGCAATCGCTAATTTAATAATATCGCCGTGACTTACGATGATCACATTTTCTTCGTCTTTCAAGTTATCAATGATTTTATCTAAACCACTTGAAACTCGGTTAAACATGGCTTGGAAACTTTCACCTTCTGGGAAAGTCACACTTGAAGGTTCTTTTTGAACCTGTTTCCATAATGGTTCTTTGGCAAGATCACTCAACTTTTGCCCAGTCCAACTCCCATAATCGGACTCAATGAAATTTTCGTCTAATTCAATAATAGAATCGCCGTGAGCGCTATGCCAAGGTGTAATAGTTTCGATGCATCTTTGAAGTGGGCTTGAGATGGTGCGACTGATTGATACTTTACCTATTCGATCTATCAATCCTTGGGCCTGGGTATAACCAACTTCGTCCAAGGTGATTCCAGGTGCTTGGCCGGCAAGAACTCCCGCGTTATTCGCAGTACTTCTTGAGTGTCGGACCAAAATAATGCTTGCCAACTAGCCTCCCTTAGATACCCTCCGGAGAGGTTAGCCGAAATCCTTCCAAAGGGGCGAAAGCTAATAGACCAGAGAAGCCGAAGATCTAAAAATGGGGTGCAAACAGTTGGAACAACGACAACTAGGAAATAGCGGATTACGTGTCTCTGCTATTGGACTTGGCACCATGACTTGGGGACGCGACACCGATGAACATGAAGCGGCCGAGCAACTAAGAATATTTACCGAATCCGGTGGAACATTTATTGACACTGCTGCAAGTTACTGTGATGGAGATAGTGAGAGAGTAATTGGTGGACTAATTGGAACGATGATTCCGCGCGAAGAGGTAGTTATTGCTACAAAGGCCGGAATAGTTGGACGAGATATAGATAATTCACGTGGAGCCTTAATGCGTGATCTTGATGAATCTCTAAAGAGGTTGCACACGACTTATGTCGACTTGTGGCAGATACACGCTTGGGATCCAACAGTAAGACTTGAAGAAACTCTTTCTGCTATGGACATAGCGGTTAACTCAGGACGAGTGAGATATGTAGGAATATCCAATTTTTCAGGTTGGCAAAGTGCACGTGCAATAACACTACAAAGCGCAGGTGCCGGACGCGCTGAAATCTCTGCAACTCATAATGAATATTCATTACTTAACCGTAAGATTGAAAAAGAAGTACTACCTTGTTCGCAAAATCTTGGAGTTGGAGTTTTAGCTTGGTCGCCGCTTGGCCGTGGAGTTCTAACCGGTAAATATCAAAACGGAATTCCTGCTGATTCGCGTGGAGCAAGTCCTCACCTTGGGCCATTTGTGGCAAATTATCTTGACGCTCGATCTAAACAAATTGTTACAGCGGTAAGCACTGCTGCGGACGGATTGGGAGCGGCTCCACTTGAGATTGCTCTTAGTTGGGTTAGGGATGCCCCGGGTATCTCAAGTGCAATCATCGGCGCTCGAACTTCGGCGCAATTGCGTGGAGCTTTACGATCAAACGATTTGGTTTTGCCAGATCTTGTGCGTTCGGCCTTAAATGATATTTCTGAGGCAGGCGATTGAAATTCAAAATTCAAATTCATACGAATATCAAACCATTCAAATTCCTAAGGGTATGAAAATTAATGTTGTGCGCTCCATGTTGGTAGAAAGAGCTGAATTAGGAAGTTGGATATTGGATCGAGTACGTATTTACCCTGATGGTCGCCATTTGGTGACATTACGACGTCGCGTCATTAAGCCACAGCTATCGTTAGTTAATTAATCTCTAACAATTTTGTAAAAATTTATCTAGAACACGAACTCCAAATTTAATTGAACTAACTGGGACTCTTTCATTAATGCCATGGAAAAGCGCCATAAAATCTAAATCTGGTGGTAATTTCAAAGGCGCGAAACCAAATCCGGTTATACCTAACAACGCTAACGCCTTATTGTCAGTCCCACCGCTCATGCAAAAAGGAACTGGTATCCCTTCAGGATCTTCGGAAATAATTGCAGCACACATTGCGTCTACTAATTTTCCTTCAAAAGGAAATTCAAGGGCCGCATCTTTAGCGATTGTTTCAATCCGAACGCTTTCATTTAGAAGTGAGTGCAGAGTTGACATGAACTCTTCCTCATAACCTGGAAGAAATCTTCCGTCAATTGTTGCCGTAGCGGTTTGTGGAATTACATTTGCTTTATATCCAGAAGACAACATTGTTGGATTAGCGGTATTTCGAGTTGTGGCACCAATCATTCTTGCCATTGATCCAAGTTGAGCCACAATATTTTCTGGATGTTCTGGGTCGTAATCCATTTCGCAAGCTTCGGCAACTTTACTAAGGAAGAAATTCACCGTTTTTGTTTGCCGGACTGGCCACTCATAATTTCCAATTTTTGCAACACTCTCACTAAGAGCGGTGATCGCGTTCTCTAAATTGATCATCGAACCATGACCTGCTGTTCCCTCGGAAATCAAACGCATCCAATGAAAACCTTTTTCAGCATTTTCAATTAAATAGAATCGTTTTCCATTTGGCAACGTCGCCGAAAATCCACCAACTTCCGAAATTGCTTCTGAGCAGCCTGCGAACAGTTCAGGATGATTTTGTACTAACCATCTTGAACCAAATAATGAACCAGCTTCTTCATCTGCAAAAAAAGCTAAAACAATATCTCTCGGTGGAATAAAACCAGTGCGCTTCCAATCAGCGACAACTGCAAGAATCATTGCGTCCATATCTTTCATATCGACGGCGCCACGTCCCCAAATTTCTCCGTCAATTATTTGCCCAGACCATGGATCGTGTTTCCAATCTTCTATGGTTGCCGGAACCGTATCTAGGTGCCCGTGCAAAACTAATCCCGGACGTGTGTCATCAATGCCTTTTATGCGAGCGATTACATTTGAGCGATTCGGAGCACTTTCAATAATCTGATTTTCAATACCGCAATCCGTTAGAAATTTACTTACAAAAAGAGCTATTTCTTTTTCATTACCATTTCCTTCACCGAAATTAACGCTCGGAATCTGGATCAATTTTTGGCACATCGATACTGCATCATTCTCAAGTTGCTCATAATCTGTACTTCGCATTTGCGTATTCTCCCCCACTTTGAACTCTAAACCGTGATTTTGGTAGGCTATCGCTGGATATCGTTCAAAATCACCTGACCGGGTGGCGGAATTGGCAGACGCGCTAGCTTGAGGTGCTAGTTCTCGCAAGGGATTCGGGGTTCAAGTCCCCGTTCGGTCACAATAAATGAAAAATCAACCAGGATGGGGTGCTTGTGCGGGCGATCTCTTTAAGTGGTGTGGGTTCGGCTGATTTACTAAAAGTGCAGGAACTTCCCACCCCAGTAGCAACGAACAATTCTGGTGAACAAGTTTTGATCAAAGTTGAGATGGCTGGAATTAATTTTTTTGATATTTATCAACGACGTGGCGAAAGACCGATGATTTTCCCCGGCATTTTAGGTGTCGAAGGTATCGGGACGATTTTGGAAAGTTCATTACCGCTTCAAAACTTTAAAGTTGGCGACCGGATTGGATGGGCTGGCGGTACAAAATCCTATGCACAATTTTTGACTCTTGACGAAGATCAGTTGATCCCTTTGCCTGCAAATATTTCTTCGGAGAAATTATTACCTCTACTCTCGCAAGGTTTAACCGCTCACTTCCTCGCCAACTCATCACACGCTGCCACATCAAAAACTACTGCTCTAGTTACAGCCGCTTCTGGAGGTGTTGGGTCGGTATTAATACAGCTTTTGAAACGTACAGGCGCTCGCGTTATCCCCGTGACTTCCAGCTCTGAAAAAGTAGAACGATTAAAGGAGTTAGATTTTGAGCATGCATGCACGTATGCGGAAATGAAAGAACGAGTGGCGGATCTAACTAAAGGTTTAGGTGTGAATGTCGTTTATGACAGCGTTGGCAAAGAAACCTTTAATCAAACTATAGAACTTGTGGCAAGAAGAGGCGACATGGTCCTTTACGGCGCTGCAAGTGGACCGGTTGAACCTGTCAATCCATTGTCGCTAACAAGAAATTCAATTTATCTCTCTCGCCCCACGTTGTCAGATTTCATACCCACATTTGCTGAGAAAAAGGAACGCATAAACGATCTTGTTAGTGCACTCCTTTCTGGGGCATTAGAACTATCTCCAATTCAACTCTTTACTTTCGAAGAAGCAGCTAAAGCGCATCATCTCCTTGAAAGTGGCATGGCTGGCGGTAAATTGGCGTTCACGACCGAATAGGATTTAGCTTTAGTAAGAAAGGATGGAAATTCCGATGGCTGATCTAGCATTATTAGTTGCGATGATTCTTTTTTTCCCAGCAATCTTGGCCCCAGTTGCTTTGGGTTTGACTTTCATGAGACGTCAACGGTGGCATGTGTTTTTTATATTACCTGTATCGGTTATGGCCTCTTCGATCAGTGGTCCATTAATTTTGTCTAACGTCAGCACTGGTGGCACGGTGATGGGCTTAATTGGATTAACTTGTTCACTTCTGGCTGTGTGGCGATGGGTAAAGTCAGCGCCTCCTAAACCACTACGCGAAGACTAAATTAATTGGAAAACTACGGACCCATTGATTCACTTTCAAAAGCTCAAGGGCTGATAAAAGATGTTCAGAATTATCCGAAACCCGGTGTTGTTTTTAAAGACATTACTCCTTTAGTTGCCAACGCTCAGGCATTCACAATCTGTGTAGATGAAATGGCCAAATCACTATCTGGGGCTACGCACGTAGCAGGTTTGGAAGCCCGCGGATTTGTCTTTGCAGCCGCGATAGCGGCAAGACACAATTTAGGATTTGTTCTACTACGAAAACCTGGAAAACTTCCGCGCGATGTACATAAAGTGGAATATGCGCTTGAGTATGGTTCTGATGCACTTGAGTTGCACAAAGATCAATTAAGTATGATCGACAAAGTTATTATTGTTGATGACGTTTTGGCGACTGGCGGAACTTTAAGCGCTGGAATTACGCTTGTTGGTTTAACGGGCGCAAGAATTCTTGGCTCAGTTGTTTTAGGAGAGATTCCGTTCTTGCAAGGAAGAAACAAAATCCACAAAGACCATCCCGATCACAAAATTGACGCTATTTTTCAATTCTAATTTTATTCCAACATAATTAGGTCTAAGTACTGCTCATTCCATAAATCTTCTTCACCATCTGGAAGTAAAAGAACTCTCTCAGGTTTTAACGAAACTACTGCACCTTCATCATGTGAAACCAGAATCACTGAACCCTGATATTCACTCAATGCACCTAATATTTCATCTCGTGATGCTGGGTCTAAGTTGTTTGTTGGCTCGTCAAGCAAAAGCACATTAGCCGCGCTAACTACTAACATGGCCAAAGCTAATCTTGTTTTCTCGCCACCACTTAAAACCTTAACCGGCTTCTTTACGTCATCTCCAGAAAATAAAAATGACCCCAAAACATTTCTAGCTTCCGGCTCACGTATATCTACAGCAGAACTCAACATATTTTCAAGGACTGTTCTTTCATAATCCAAGGATTCGTGTTCCTGTGCGTAGTAGCCAATTTTCAAACCATGACCAGCGACAACCTCACCCGTGTCAGACTCCAACTCCCCCGCCAAAATCCTGAGCAGAGTTGTTTTACCGGCACCATTAAGACCAAGAATGACTACGCGGGAACCTTTATCAATCGCTAAATCAACATCGGTAAAGATTTCAAGAGAGCCGTAAGATTTGCTTAGTCCGGTAGCAGAAATCGGAGTCTTTCCACAAGGTGAAGGTGTCGGAAACCGCAATCTAGCCACGCGATCACTCTTGCGCTCATCTTCAAGACTTGAGAGTAACTTCTCAGCGCGGCGGAACATGCCTTGGGCAGCCTTAGCTTTCGTAGCTTTGGCGCGCATTTTCTCTGCTTGCTTTTCGAGAATTGCTGCTTTCTTCTCCGCATTGGCACGTTCGCTCTTACGGCGATGTTCATCTTGTTCTCTCTGCTGTAAATATTTCTTCCAACCCATGTTGTAAACATCAATAACATTTCTATTTGCATCCAAGTAAAAAACTTTGTTAACAACAGTTTCGATTAAAGCGACATCGTGACTGATCACCACTAATCCACCGGAGTATTTCGCTAGAAATTCTCTTAACCAGTTAATTGAGTCAGCATCCAAATGGTTTGTTGGTTCATCTAGCAAGAGTGTTTCTGCGCCACTAAACAGAATTCTTGCTAATTCGACTCTTCTACGTTGACCACCACTCAGAGCTCCAATATTTTGATCAAACAATCTTTCGGGTATTCCCAGATTTGTAGCAATAGCTTCGGCTTCGGCTGTTGCCGAATAGCCGCCAGCAGCATTAAATTCACTATCAGCTCGTGAATACTTCGCTAAGACCGCTTCCAACTCTTCGCCTTCGGTATTAGCCATCGCCTCTTCTGCTTGACGCATTCGCTCTACTATCAGATCTAAACCGCGCACTGACAAAATTCGATCTAGAACAGTTCCTGCTTCATCACCCGTACGAGGGTCTTGTGGAAGATATCCAATGGTTCCACTTCTATTTACTTGGCCGCCCGCCGGCAATGTTTGACCAGCCAAAACTTTTGCTAGTGTGCTTTTACCAGCACCATTTCTACCCACAAAGCCGATTCGATCACCACTGTTAATCCGAATCGTGACACCAGAAACTAGAAGTCGCGCACCAGCGCGCAGCTCTAAACTTGAAGTGGCAATCACATGAGAGATCATCTCACGGCACGGATGAGAGATTTTGCCAATCACCAGTTATAATTCGTTGGAACACAAGATTTCAGATCTATCTATCTTTCATTGATCAAAGACAAAAGAGAGAAACAGGAAAACTATGCTAAAAACTCGTGGGTACGCTGCTTTGACTGCTGGCGCTCAAATTGAAGCCTTTGACTTTGAAAGACGGGAACCTAGAGCTGAAGATGTGGTGATTGAGATCACCTACGCCGGAATCTGTCATTCGGATATTCACCAAGTTCGTGAGGAATGGGGATCATCCTTATTTCCGATGGTTCCTGGTCATGAAATTGTTGGAAAAGTTATTGCTGTCGGTACGAAGGTCGCAAAGTTTTCTGTTGGTGCAATAGTAGGCGTTGGAGTTTTCGTTGATTCTTGTCGTAAATGTGAAAACTGTTTAGCCGGTGTAGAGCAATACTGCTTAGAAGGCATGACCGGTACTTACAATGGTTTGGAACGTGACGGAGTAACAGTTGCGCAAGGTGGTTACTCGAAAGTTATTGTTGTTGCCGAAGATTATGTAGTCAGCATTCCAGCGAATCTCGAATTGGCGAATGTCGCTCCTCTTTTGTGTGCTGGCATCACTTTGTACTCCCCATTACGACATTGGAATGCAGGACCTGGTAAAAAAATTGCGATTCTTGGTTTAGGTGGCTTAGGTCATATGGGAGTTAAATACGCAAAAGCTATGGGTGCTGAAGTTACGGTTTTTTCTCACTCACCTGAAAAGCGCGAGGACGCCTTGAAGATGGGCGCAACTCATTTCGTTGCAAAAGCAGGTGCAGAGGATTTCAAAAAACTTGCTAAATCTTTTGATCTAATTTTAAATACCGTATCTGTTGATCTTAATCTTGAAGATTACTTAGGAATGCTCAAACTAGATGGAACTTTGGTTCTGATTGGTTTGCCTGGAGCTCCTTATAGCGTTCCCGCTGGCGTTCTGCTTGGTCAACGTCGTCGCCTGGCTGGCTCAATGATTGGCGGAGTACGCGAACTGCAAGAGATGTTGAATTTCTCAGGCGAACACAACATCACAAGTGATGTTGAAGTCATATCCCCTGATTACATAAATGAGGCATGGGATCGAACAGTTAAATCTGATGTTAAATATCGATTTGTAATAGATATTTCTAAAATTTAGTGAACAGTCGCAACTAAAGCAGCTATTAGTGGCGCAACCGCTAGAGCGGGTAGTAAATCTCCAATTGCGATTATTTTAAAGTTCAGCAGTCGCATTCCGATGCCAACTAAAAGCAATCCACCAACACTGGTCATTGCTGCAATCTGATATTCAGACAAAATCGAACCTAGTGCGAAGCCAACAGCACTCCATGCGCCTTGGTAAACAAGCACTGAGAGGGCCGAAGCGCCCACTCCCCATCCAAGAGCAGCAGCGAAAGCTATTGCCGCAAAACCATCCATCACACTTTTAAGAATTAACAACGAATTTCCTTCTCCAAGTCCATCGCTAATACTGCCCAAGATCGCCATCGGGCCAACGCAAAAGATTAAAGAGGCACTGACAAAGCCCGCTACAAAATTGCCATCATCTGATTTGGAAAACTTTCTTTCGAGTACTTTTCCTAATCCGTTTAGACGATCTTCTATCCGCAATGCAGAACCGATGAGGCCACCTATTAATAAGGAAGCAAGAACAACCAAAATTGGCCATCCTTCGCCTACTGCTTGTAAGAAATCTGAATTCCACATTGATGATGCAGCACCGGCGGCGGCCAAAAAAGAAACCAACCCAAGCGCATCAGTAACCAGTGTTCTGGTTCGATTTGGAATGCGGGATCCTATAAGAGTTCCCAATGTCGTACCAATTAAAATAGCAACGACATTTATAAATGTTCCAATCATGAGAATTTCACCACGGAAACCAGTCCCACGATTAAACAGTAAATAGCAAATGGATAAAGAGTGTGATGTTTAAACCACTTCACCAAAATTTTCACTGAAAGAAATGTTCCAAATGCTGCGACTATTGAACCGATAACAACCGGTCCGATAATGTGATTGATTTCTGGATTAAATAGATCAGGGATTTTCAAAAGGCCGGCGCCCAAAATGACTGGTGTTGCTAAAAGAAAAGCAAAATCTGACGCGGCTGTGTGTGACAAACCGCGGCTCAATCCTGCTCCCATGGTTATCCCAAACCTGCTGATACCGGGAAATAGCGCAGCAGATTGGGCAACTCCAATTGTAAGAGCGTTCTTAAAAGAAATTTGATGAGTTAGGGCCTCGTCTGAATTGGAATCTGAAACTGTTTTTTTCTTACTTGACTTCTCCGCAATAATCAAAATAATCCCGTTGATGGTTAAGAACACGCTTGCAGCTAGCGGTTTAGAGAATAAGTCCTTTAATTGATGTTCGAATAGAACGCCTAAAAGCCCTACTGGTAAAGTCGCTAGCAAAATCAACCAAATTACTCGCGCTTCAGGTCGATCCAAAGAACGCGATCTCAAACTTCCGAAGAAAGCAGAAATCAGTTGGAGCCATCGTCTCCAGAAGATCAACAGAAGTGTTAAGGCGCTTGCAACATGTAACGCGATAATCATCAGTAAATAAGGTGACTCCCCTGCAGTGGAATTGACCAGAAAAGAATTCCAACTTCCACCAATCCATGCAGGTACTAAAATTGAGTGGCCTAAACTTGAGATTGGAAATAATTCTGTTATCCCTTGCAAGACGCCAGTAACGATGGCTTGCCAATATGAGAGATCGAGTTGTGTAGCCATTTGTATAACGATATCGCCTAGTATGCATCAATGAGATTTAGACTCTCGCGAACTATTCCGCACACACCTTGGCGGGCGTCAAATACGTGGTCGCTGTCTCCTATGCGATTTACAATTTTAATAATTGGTTTGGCACTGTTTGGCATTGGTGATGGGCTGCTAATCGTGGCTCATATCGGAAATGCTCCATGGAGTGTTTTAGCTCAAGGATTAAGTCTGCGAACAAATATCGCTTTAGGTTGGTGGACATTTATTATCAGCACGATAGTTCTCCTGATCTGGATTCCATTACGCGAGAAACCTGGTTTTGGAACTATTGCCAATATTGTGGTGATCGCGACTTTCATCCAATTTACGGTGGATCTGCTCCCAACGCCTCCAGCTCTTTGGGAGCAATTAACCCTTTCCATCGTTGGCGTTCTAACAGTGGGAGCCGGAAGTTCGCTTTATCTGACCTGCGGTCTTGGCCCAGGTCCGCGAGATGGATTAATGACCGCTTTGCACTACCGAACTGGGCTACCGGTCGGCCGAGTCCGCATGTTTATTGAGCTAGTGGTTCTAACCCTCGGCTGGTCGCTGGGTGGCCGGGTTGGGATTGGAACCGTTCTGTTTGCGCTCTTCATCGGCTATTCGGTGGCTTTTTGGCTGGGAATCGTGGGGCGTCTTACCGCTCATTGAGCAAATCCACAGGTAAGTTTATGGCATCTTCCTTCGGCCTCGCGAGCCGTTACTTCGCACGGGGTCGCAAACACCCCCGTTACCAAAACAGTTAAGAGGGATAATGCTCGATTCGTACTTCAAAATCAGTGAACGTGGATCAACCGTAGGGCGCGAAGTCCGCGGCGGTTTGGTTACGTTCTTCACGATGGCATACATCGTGGCTCTTAATCCACTAATTATCGGTCTATCAAAAGACAGCACCGGTAAATTTATTGGTGGAGACGCTCCTAACTTGGCAAAAATTGCCGCAGTTACTGCACTCATCGCCGGAATTTTAACAATCCTGATGGGCGTTGTGGCTAATTTTCCATTAGCACTTGCAACTGGTCTAGGTCTTAACACTTTCGTGGCAGTTGGTATCGCAGCGAAGATGACCTGGCAAGAAGCAATGGGCCTAGTCGTACTAGAAGGTTTAATTATTTTGATTTTGGTGCTCACTGGCTTCCGCGTAGCGGTTTTCCGTGCTGTCCCAACTCAATTGAAGATAGCCATCTCTGTTGGTATCGGTCTATTTATTGCATTGATCGGTTTAGTAGACGCAGGCTTTGTTCGCAAGACTGGTTCTGGTCCTGTACCTGTAACTCTTGGTGATGGCGGAACGCTTGTTGGATGGCCAATTGTTGTTTTTGCATTCGGTTTATTCTTGATGATCGGGTTGATGGTTAAGAAAGTTAAAGCCGCCATTCTGATTGGAATCGTTGCTGCAACTGTCTTGGCTGTTGTTATCGAATCTGCATTCAAAATCGGACCAAACTTTATCGCTCCCGACAAAGTTAATCCAAAAGGCTGGGGCTTAAACGTTCCAGCAATGCCAGATACAATCGTTGCTACGCCTGATTTCAGCATCATCGGAAGTTTCGATCTATTTGGTGCATTCAGTCGCGTAAGTGTTATTTCAGCCGTTCTATTTGTTTTCACACTTCTACTGGCCGATTTCTTCGACACCATGGGAACGATGACTGCAATTGGAGCAGAGGCTGGACTTAATGACAAAGATGGAAATGTTCCTAACGCTAACAAGATTTTGTTAGTTGACTCAGTGGCAGCAATTGCTGGCGGAGCTTCTTCTATCTCGTCAAATACCTCGTATATTGAGTCTGCATCAGGTGTTGGTGAAGGTGCTCGTACTGGTTTAGCATCTGTAGTAACCGGTATTTGTTTCTTACTTACCACCTTCCTGTCTCCACTAGTTGCAATCATTCCTTACGAAGCAGCAACACCAGCCTTGGTAATTGTTGGCTTCTTGATGATGACTCAAATCAAGGGAATTGAATGGAATGACTTGGGTGTTGCTATCCCTGCGTTCTTAACAATTATCTTGATGCCATTTACCTATAACATCACAGTTGGAATCGGTGCAGGATTTGTATCTCACGTAGTAGTGCGTGCAATTCAAGGCCGTGGCAAAGAAGTTCATTGGATGTTATGGCTTATTTCTGGCCTATTCATGATCTACTTCCTAGGTTCACCTATCAATGCATGGTTCGCTTAATAAGTAGTTAAAAAATAGAAGAACCCCAGTTCGGAATAATGAACTGGGGTTCTTCTATTGCAGTAAAAATTAATTTGCTCTAACGAACCACCGACCACTTTCGAAAATCAAAGTTACAGATAAACCAAAAGTTTGTGAGATATTTTCTGAACTAAGCACCTGATCAATTGGACCAGCAGCCACAAGTACTCCATCTCTTAGTAACAAGGCATGACTCGTACCAGTAGGGATCTCTTCGACATGATGTGTCACCAGCAAACTTGTTGGTGCGCTTTGATCAAGGGCAAGAGCGCTTAATCTCTTTAATAGGTCTTCTCGGGCGCCCAGATCCAATCCTGCGGCTGGTTCATCCAATATTAAT
>CAIUXE010000133.1 GCA_903902965.1 uncultured Actinomycetes bacterium | reverse complement strand
GATCTGCCCTTGAATGAATTTTACGTAACCAATTCTCAAATAGAAGGGCAACGGGGGCGAAGCCATAAAAGTTTGCAAAACCTGCCACATCAGTTTGGTAAACAGCAAGGGTTGGAATACCGAGAGATTTTGCGGCCTTACCCATTTGGTCACCAAGTAAAAAAGGCGAAGCGAGGTGGACAATATCTGGCCGGAATGCTTTAAGTTCTCTTTTTAAAATCCTAATTGGAGCTCTTGAAACATCTACTTGAGCCACAGAGGAAATTGCGATTGCCGGAGTACGAAAGATGGGAGTATTGGAAACTTCGGCAGGCCCTCCACCCTGAGCGAAAATCATGGCTTCATGACCATTGTCCTCAAGATGTCGAATGACCCTGAGGACCGAATTCGAGACGCCGTTTACACGAGGAAGGAATGATTCAGCGGAAATCGCTACTCTCATTCTTACTTTATAGGCTACTAAATTTAGTGCAAGAACAAATTTTGGTTAAGTGTTGCTGAACCATTGGAGTTTTTATTCAAAATTTGTTAACTATTTGTTCACTATTCAATTTCAACTAGCCTTGCTTTAACAATAGCATGAAGTAATTTTTCATCAACTTTCCAATCATTAGGCACACCTATGGTTTTTTTCTTTACATCGTAATCTTTTAATTTCGGAGTAAATTCGTCTATAACATCAGTGCTCCATGGCGCTATCAGGATGTGTCTTTTGGCGGCCGACAATCCAAACACGTAATGCTTCCCGAATTTGAGCATTGGTTGGTTCCAAGCTATGACTAATTTAAGATCAGGATATTTCTTGGTTATTGCTGCGAATATAGCCCTAGCTGTTTTAGCCTGGACTGGTTCTAAACTTTGGAAATATTTGGCAGGAGTGGCAAATCGTTTTGATGAGTTGGAACCGCGCGAATACATGACCAGAGCGTTTGCGTGAGCTTGCGTGAAGCCATAATTTTCGCGAAGGTGAGCAATCTGCTCGGGGTATTTTTGAGCGACCAGTTCAGCCATGATCTTGTGCCAATAAGTGATTGGCTCACCGTACTTTTTTTCTATTGCTGGAAAGTACGACTCTCGGTTCCCATCCTTGCTGGTCATGGAGTAATTGTAGGCCGGGACGACAAGACTTGTGGTTAGGGAAAAACACCTAAATATCCATGACCAGTCCTTTGCCGTGAATTTCTCTATGCATTCAGATAGATTTCGCCCAAGTCCAGCAGACATTGGAGAGTGCCTTGGAGCGTAGAGATTTCTTAAAGGTGATGGGGGCATCTATTGCTACCGTAGCAACTAGTTCACTGCCGCTATCTTTTCTTGATGCTGCTAACGCTGCATCAGTTAACGCAATCATCCGATTGCCTGAAAGTGAAACTGCGCGATTTGCATGGACTGTAGATGATGGATGCAGTCACGATGCAGTGAAAAGTTACATAAATTTTGTAGCAGATAACGACCTTAGATTGACTTTCTTTGTTTACGCTGCGGTATCGCCATGGCAAACAAATGCAAAACTTCTCAAGCCTTTTGTTGAAAGTGGGCAGATTCAATTAGCAAATCACACAATGCATCATCCGTTACTTACAAAATTGACTGCAAAGCAAGTTCAAAAAGAGTTAATGGATTGCCATAATTTTATGGAAAGACATTATGGTATTGATGCAAAACCTTATTTCCGTCCTCCTTATGGTGGAGTAAATGCTGATGTAATCAACGCAGCCGCAGAAATAGGTTATACAAAACCCATGTTGTGGTCAGGAACCTTGGCAGATTCCGGGAAAGTGGGATCTGCCAAATTTATGAACTTGGCAAATCAGGGCATACGAGATCGTGGGATCGTTCTGGGCCATGCAAATAATATGGTTGCTCCAAATCATTTTGATCGATTACTGGAGATCGTAAACAGTCGCGGACTTACCACGGTCACACTCACTGACGCATTTGATGTATAGCAAAACTTTGTTTTAAAACTTACTTAGATTCTTTTGGTGAGTGCTAGCACTTATGCCTCAAATCACAGCCATTCGTAGGGTTTTAGTGTTTTTAAAGTTGTGTGATCGACCTAATAGTTGAGCGAGTGGCAGCCCTCGGAATTTTACTAAATTGATAAAGATCTGGTGCAAAACTTCGATTGTTAGCAAATAAAGCTAGCAATGGGAGAGGCTGGGAAACAAAATGAATTCGATCAAAAAGATCAAATCTCGGAGAGCATTAATTTTTCTTACAGCGCTAGCAGTAGTTGGTGCGAATGCTTCAATTGCTGAAGCCGCAAGTAAAACAATTACTTGTTACAAAGGTACCTCCATCAAGAAAGTAACAGCCGCAAAACCAAAATGTGCCACTGGGTGGAGTACTAAGAAGCCAGTCGCCGTTGCTACTTCAAAAGGCACAAGCATCGCTTTCTCAGGAACTTACAAAGGCCAAATCACAATGGTCTGGAGTTCAAGCAATGTAAAAGCAACAATAAAAGGCACCGGATCAGGAGAAACTTCCGGGCTTGATGAATTAACGGGCGTTGGAACTGCTGCTCCACAAAGCCAATGCGAAGCTATTAATGGAACCGGCACATTGGGAAGTGGAACGAACACAATTGCATTGAGCGTCGTATCAACTGCAAAAGGATGCGCTGAAGAAGCGGCTGCACCCACGGATGTAAATGTAACTGGCAATGCAACAGTTACAGGAGGAACCGGAAAGTTTGCCGGTGCAACAGGAACACTAAAACTAACCGGTTACTTCTCAGTCAAATCAACAACAGCAGGAACAACAGATAACAGCACTTTCACAGTAAAAATCGAAGGAAATGTAGTTACCAAATAGTTTTCAAAATACGAAGCAAGAAAAGGAGTGGACATGAAGCGATTTATTTCAAACATCGCAATCGGGACAACCATGCTTTTGGGAGGTGGCTTAATAAGCACAGTTCCTGCATTCGCTGCAACGACACCAACATTGGTACTTTCGGGCGGAAACGCCGTTTTTGGTCTGGATCCTGCAGTAATTTCAGGAACAGCTAGCGCGCAGGGAGTCATTAAGTTCTCTGCAGCTGGAGCAGTAATCAAAGGATGCGAAGCACTAGCTACAGCCGACGTAACTCCTTTTGTTGCAAAATGCAGTTGGCTACCTGCAGCAAGTGGATCGACCATCCTTACTGCAACTTTCACTCCTAAAGATGAAACTGCTTTCACCGCCGTTGATGCTGCGCCATTTACCGTAAAAGTTGGAGTTCCTGTCCAAGGAGTTGTTTCACCAATTCATATCTACGTAGACACTGTTTTAGGTAGCGGAACAACTGGCGTATTGGGATCACGGTTCGGGGTTAGTTGCGCCGTGTCAGGTGAGTTTATTGTTGGACAGACAATTGTCTTCAGAGTTTATGCAAATAATGAAGCACTTGGTGGAGCGGTAATGGATTCCTCAAATACTGAAAAAGCATATATCGAGATTGCAGGCGTTGCAGCCCCAGTAACCCTTGCTTATGGAAACCATAGCGGTGCTGCTTTCTGGACTGGAGTGCTAAAGACTGGAACAGCAACCGGTCTTTATAACACTCTTGGAGTGATCAGTTACAAAATCACCATGATTGCAAAGGCCCAAACTGCAGCACAAGCAGCCTATGACGCAGAACTAGTTATTTACAACAAAACCCTTGCTGCCCATAACAAAATGATGGCGTCGGCTACTGCTGCAGTTGCAAAAGCTAAGAGTGCGGCTGATAAGAAAAATACAAAAGCCACTGTCGCAACTTTAAATCTTTGGAAAGTAGTTGCCCCAGTAAAGCCAAGCGCAACTGGTGCAGTTGGAACCTGGCAATCAAATTTCATGCCAGCCTCTCAACTCAACCTCTATGCAGTTCCAAAGGTGTAATACAAAAAATCTAAATATTCAGAGTACTAATCGATTTAAGAGGGAGAGATCATGAAGTCGAAAACTAGCAAGCCAAGTATCAATAAGGGTAAAGCCTTAGCAAGGATGAGTGCTGGTGTAGCTGCGATTGTTTTAGTCGCGATGATGACGCCAGCACAGGCAGCGGATTCAAATCCAGTTGTGCCGATAAATTTAGTATCTCCGATAGGTTTGCCAAATATTCCAGCTTTACCTTTTACTGGAATAAAATCGGCAGCATTCACGACTCCTGAAACGATGCTTACTTTGGATGTGGTTCCAAACCAGGGAACAGTTGGATCTGCAATCACAATCACTGGAAAAGGCTTACCGGTAAATTCTGTATTGCCATTAACTTGGTCTACAAGTGATGGAACTTGGGTAGTAGATATTCAGCCAAATAGCGTTAACTACTTGGGAACCAAATACACGAAATACAACGTGGATTTAGGAACTGTTACAACTGATGCAAATGGAGCATTTTCATTTGCAGCTAAGGCTCCCTCTGATTTCGGTGGCGTTCATGACATTTACGCTGTGAAAGATGGAGTGGCTCTTGGTCATGGCGGGTATCAAATTCTTCGCACGTTGACCATCTCACCAACAAGTGGTCCGATCGGTACACCGATAACGGTTACGTATACCGGCCTAGGGGCATCTCTTTATACAGCGGGCGCAGCAGTTCACTGGGACAGTAGTTATGCCGGAGAGATGCAAGCTCTGTGGACCCGTGGAACTGGACAGGTAGTTATTCGCGCTGCTGGACCAGTAGGAAAGCATTATGTAGAAGTTAAAGATGCGATTACTTTCGCTTATTTAAATATCCTGCAATCACCAGTTCCATTTGCAAATGGTGGTGTTGCTTCTTTCAAGGTAACTAAAGATGCCG
>CAIUXE010000132.1 GCA_903902965.1 uncultured Actinomycetes bacterium | reverse complement strand
CATGAGCGATCAACCAGAGGTAGAAGGAGTAAGCGAAGAACTTCCGGTTTACGTGATTTCAATTGCAGCAGAACTAGCTGGAATGCATCCGCAAACTTTGCGGCAATATGACCGGTTGGGTTTAGTTTCCCCTGGTCGTGCAGTTGGACGTGGCCGCAGATATTCACTTCGCGACATATTGGTTTTACGTAATATTCAAAAATTGGCTAGCAATGGGATAAATCTTGCGGGGATCTCAAAGATTATGGAACTTGAGGCTACGGTTTCAGAACTTGGTAATGAGGTTGCGCAGTTGCGAGTGGAAGTTGATGCGCTATTGGCCGCCAATCCACCTAAAGGACTTGCCAGAAGAGAAAAACAGAACATGGTCATTTGGAGTGATGAAAATAAATAGGATTACCCCATGAATTCACGCGATGGGCTATTAGCCGAAATCAAAAACAAAGCAGTTGTCCACGGAAAAGTAATTCTTTCGTCAGGTAAAGAAGCCAATTACTACGTAGATCTTCGCCGAGTAACACTTGACGCAGTTGCAGCGCCGTTAGTTGGTGAAGTAATGCTTGATTTAACTGCTGATTTAGATTTCGATGCTGTTGGTGGATTAACACTTGGCGCAGACCCTGTAGCAACAGCAATGTTGCACGCAGCTGCAAAACGTGGCCGCAAGTTAGATGCTTTTGTAGTTCGTAAAGCTGAGAAACAACATGGGTTGCAGCGCAGAATAGAAGGCCCTGATGTAAAAGGACGCCGAGTGCTTGCCGTTGAAGATACTTCCACAACAGGGGATTCAGTTTTAACTGCAGTTGAAGCATTAAAAGAGGCCGGCGCGATTGTTGTTGCTGTTGCAGTAATTGTTGATCGTGGTGCTGGTCCGAAAGTAAGTGGCGCCGATCTTAAGTACTTAACTGCTTATACGTTAAGCGAGTTAGGTCTTAACTAGATTTCTTCCTGGCTTTCACAATTTCGATTGCAATCGGGATAAAACTAATTACTATCACCAATCCAACTATCGGTAGTAAATATTTATCCACTGAACCTTTAACTCTTTCACCCAATATATAGCCAAGCAATAAAACCGAATCAGTCCAAATAATTGCACTAATTAAATTCAAAAACGTAAATTTTTTAATTTCTAAATTTAGAATTCCATAAAGGGGCGAGATCAAAGTACGTACGATTGGAATGAATCTTCCAAGTAGCATTGCTTTAAATGGACCATATTTATGCAACCACTCTTCTGCATGGTGCACCTTTGCAGCTGTAAAAATTTTTCCATCTGGACGGTTGAAAAAAGCTCGTCCATAACGTCTGCCTAAAAGGAAACCAGTGTGTGTTCCTAAAAATGCGGCGATTGGTGAAAGTACAAGCAATAGTGGGAGCGAGAGTTGCACCCCGACCGCGCTAAGGGCCGATCCTGAGGCGGCGATGCCAGCGACAAAAAGTAGCGAATCCCCAGGTAGGACTAGACCAATCAATAACCCAGTTTCAGCGAAAAGTGCGCCTAAAACCCCTAGTAAGCCCAGGGTCGAAATGATCTGTTGCGGGTCGAAGATTCCCATGGGGTGAGATTAGCGCGTTAATTATCGCCAGAGTCAAAGGTGTGAAAAGATGGGGCGTAAGCCTCGGGTCGTACTTCTAGCAAGTAACCCAGATTTACACCTTTACCAAATGAGTTGTGAAGACCGAGGAGTGAAGATGCCAATAGCAAGTCCTGAGATTTATAACCAGATGTTAGATCGCGCAAAATCAGGTGCATTCGCATACCCGGCAATCAACGTATCTTCATCACAGACACTTATCGCAGCGCTTCGTGGTTTTACCGAAGCTAAGTCAGATGGAATTATTCAATTTTCTTGGGGTGGGGCGGAGTACGCATCTGGCTCAACTGTAAAACATATGGTTGACGGAGCAGTAGCGCTCGCCGAATTTGCGCACATCGTTGCAAAAAATTATCCAGTAAATATTGCTTTACATACTGATCATTGTCCAGCAGAAAAACTTGATGGGTTTATGCGCCCCCTTCTTGATTTTGGAATCGAAAGAATCAAATCAGGAAAAGCTCCTTTGTTTCAATCACATATGTGGGATGGATCAGCAGTCTCTTTGAGTGAAAATATGAAAATTGCAAACGAGATGCTCGATAAGTCCGTAGCGGCAAAAACAATTCTTGAATTAGAAATTGGCGTAGTTGGCGGCGAAGAAGATGGCGTAGAAGCAAAACATGATGCAAAACTTTATTCACATCCAGAAGATGCTTTGTTAACAGTTGAAACACTTGGCTTAGGTGAACGCGGAAGATATTTATTAGCTGCAACATTTGGAAATGTTCATGGAGTTTACAAACCTGGCAATGTTGTTTTACAACCAAAGATTTTAAAGACACTTCAAGATGCAGTCGTTGCTAAAAAAGGTTTAGCTGCAGGCTCAAAACCATTTGATTTAGTTTTTCATGGTGGATCCGGATCTTTGTTAAGTGAAATTCGTGAGGCGCTTGATTATGGCGTAGTGAAAATGAATATTGATACTGATACTCAATATGCATTCACCAGGCCGGTAGTTGATCACGTAATGAAAAATTACGATGGCGTGCTACGAATTGATGGAGAAGTTGGAAATAAAAAAATGTATGACCCACGAGCCTGGGGTAAGCAAGCAGAAGCAGGAATGGCCGCTCGCGTCGTTCGTGCTTGTGAAGATCTTCGCTCAACCGGCACGTCACTAATTTCATAATCCAGCAAATCCATATTTCACAGAGAGAGGCACTAAATGCCAGCAATTGTTCTTGTCGGTGCGCAGTGGGGCGACGAAGGAAAAGGAAAAGCCACAGATTTACTCGGAGATACCGTTGATTATGTAGTGCGATATCAAGGTGGAAATAACGCAGGACACACAGTTGTAATCGGCAGTGAAAAATACGCCCTTCACTTATTGCCTTCGGGAATTCTTAGCCCAAATGTTGTGCCAGTAATTGGTAACGGAGTTGTAATAGACCCAGCAGTTCTCTTAGAAGAAATACGTGGGTTAGATGCGAGAGGGATTAACACTTCAAAATTAGTAATCAGTACTAATGCGCACTTAATTACTCCGTATCACCGCACCATAGATAAAGTTTCAGAAAGATTTTTAGGAAAATCAAAGATTGGTACAACTGGTCGTGGAATTGGCCCAGCCTATGCAGACAAAATCAGTCGAATCGGAATTCGGGTTCAAGATTTATTTGATCGCTCAAT
>CAIUXE010000131.1 GCA_903902965.1 uncultured Actinomycetes bacterium | reverse complement strand
CTGTCCAGAGATTTGCAGAATCCAGCTGGATCCGGGCATATTTGATCCTGGTTGAGCGTTAAAAGAAGTACCACCCGAGGTGGCGCCTGAGTAAGAGATGATTAGGCTTGGAGATGTACCAAAGCAGTTGGAATAGCCGGACCAATTTCATTTATTTAGAGGAGATGCCATGTTTGAGCGGTTTACTGATCGAGCCCGACGAGTAGTTGTACTCGCGCAAGAGGAAGCTCGCATGCTCAATCACAATTACATCGGCACTGAGCACATTTTGCTTGGCTTGATTCACGAAGGTGAAGGCGTAGCCGCAAAAGCTCTCGAATCACTTGGGATTTCACTTGAAGCAGTTCGTGCACAAGTTGAAGAGATTATTGGCCAAGGCCAACAAGCACCAAGTGGACATATTCCATTTACTCCACGTGCCAAAAAAGTATTAGAACTTTCACTTCGTGAAGCTTTGCAACTTGGACATAACTACATTGGTACCGAACATATTTTGCTTGGATTAATCCGTGAAGGTGAAGGCGTTGCTGCTCAGGTTTTGGTGAAACTCGGCGCTGATTTAAATCGCGTTCGTCAACAAGTAATTCAATTGCTATCTGGTTACCAAGGTAAAGAGGCTGCAACTTCTGGCGGTCCCGCTGAAGGAACTCCATCTACTTCACTTGTTCTCGATCAATTTGGTCGCAACTTAACTGCAGCCGCGCGTGAAGGAAAACTTGATCCAGTTATTGGTCGCGAAAAAGAAATCGAACGCGTTATGCAAATTCTTTCGCGACGCACAAAAAATAACCCAGTATTAATTGGTGAGCCAGGTGTTGGTAAAACTGCCGTAGTTGAAGGACTTGCTCAAGCAATTGTGAAGAATTTAGTTCCAGAAACTATCAAAGATAAGCAGATCTATTCACTCGACCTCGGTGCATTGGTTGCAGGAAGTCGTTACCGTGGAGATTTTGAAGAGCGTTTGAAGAAAGTATTAAAAGAGATTCGCACCCGTGGCGACATCATTTTGTTCATTGATGAAATTCACACTTTGGTTGGAGCAGGGGCAGCCGAAGGCGCAATCGATGCTGCAAGTATTTTAAAACCTATGTTGGCACGTGGTGAACTTCAGACAATTGGTGCCACTACTCTTGATGAATACCGTAAACATTTAGAAAAAGATGCTGCACTTGAGCGTCGTTTTCAGCCAATTCAAGTTGCAGAGCCATCTGTAACTCACACTATTGAGATTTTAAAAGGACTTCGCGATCGCTACGAAGCTCATCACCATGTTTCAATTACAGATGCAGCCCTAGTCGCAGCAGCAACTTTGGCAGATCGATATGTTTCAGATCGCTTCTTGCCGGATAAAGCAATCGACCTTATTGATGAGGCAGGATCCCGTTTGCGCATTAAGCGGATGACAGCTCCTCCTGATTTACGTGAGTTTGATGATCGAATCGCAAATGTTCGACGTGAAAAAGAATCAGCAATTGATGGTCAAGATTTTGAGAAAGCAGCTTCACTTCGCGACAAAGAAAAAACTCTGATTCAAGAAAAAGGTGAGCGAGAGAAGCAATGGAAAGCTGGAGATTTAGATCAGGTTTCAGTTGTTGGAGAAGAAGAGATTGCTGAAGTCCTAGCCGCATCAACTGGTATTCCGATCGTTAAGTTGACTGAAGAAGAAACATCACGTTTGCTACGCATGGAAGATGAATTGCACAAACGGGTAATCGGTCAAGATCAAGCGATCAAAGCGCTTTCCCAAGCAATTCGTCGTGCACGAGCAGGTTTGAAAGATCCTAAGCGTCCAGGAGGCTCATTTATCTTCGCTGGTCCATCTGGTGTTGGTAAAACCGAACTTTCTCGCACTTTAGCAAGCTTCTTATTTGGTGATGCAGATGCACTTATTCAACTCGATATGAGTGAGTACGCAGAACGTCACACTGTCTCGCGGTTATTTGGTTCCCCTCCAGGATATGTTGGTTATGACGAGGGCGGACAACTAACCGAGAAAGTTCGACGTCGCCCATTCTCTGTGGTTCTTTTTGATGAAATTGAAAAAGCACATCCAGATATCTTTAACTCCTTACTTCAAGTTCTTGAAGATGGGCGCTTAACAGATGCTCAGGGTCGTGTTGTAGATTTCAAAAATACCGTGATCATCATGACTACAAACCTTGGTACTCGTGACATATCAAAAGGTGCCGGACTTGGGTTCGCTAACAGCGCAGATTCACAAACTTCATATGAGCGGATGCGCAATAAAGTTACTGACGAACTTAAAGCTCATTTCCGTCCAGAATTTTTAAACCGTATTGATGAGATTGTTGTCTTCCATCAATTGACTGAAAAAGAGATCGTTCAAATTGTTGATTTGATGATCGCGTTACTTGATGAGCGATTGAAATCCAAGGATATGGGAATCGAGTTGAAGCCTTCCGCTAAGGCATTGCTCGCATCTCGTGGATATGACCCAGTGATGGGAGCACGTCCATTACGTCGCACCATTCAACGCGAGATTGAAGATATTCTCTCTGAGAAGATTTTATTTGGCGAACTTAAGGCCGGAGAAATCATCGTTGTTGATACCGAAGGCGAAGGCGTTGACGCAAAGTTCACTTTCACTGGTGAGCCAAAGAGTTCAACTCCAAATACACCTGAGGATTTGGCCGAAACTCCAGCTGTTTAACACTCAGTCATAAGATCATCATCTTTTGATTATAACTCACTTTTCTAGGTGGGCTATTAAGTTGTAGCGAATGCCAGAATGTAAGATTGTAGAAAATCAGAGAGCGCTGGATGGCAAATACATTAAAGAGTAGGTTTGAATATGTTGACGCGCTAAGAGTCGTTGGCGCAGTTACTGTAATCTCGTTTCATTATTTTTCAAATGGCATTTCAAATGGTTCAGTTACTAGCATTGGATTAACTCCTTTTGCCGAGGTCGCAAAGTATGGGTATCTAGGCGTACAACTATTTTTTGCCGTAAGTGGTTATTTGATCTTGCTATCAACAACAAATAGAAGTGCTTGGCAATTTGCAAAAGGTAGAATAAAAAGAATCTATCCACTTTATTGGTTAGCAATTATTTTAATTACAGCTATAACATTCTTGCCTAGTTTGAGCAAAACCCATCCGGGGCATCTACAATTTTTAGCAAGTGCCACTATGTTCCCGACTGCATTTAATCAAGGGTGGGTAGACGGAGCACATTGGTTTATGTTGGTTGAGATTCAGCTTTATGTTTTCATAATTGCAGTATTAATGTTGAGAGCAGGAAAATATTTACCTACAATTTTTCCAATATGGTCAATCATAATTTTTATTTGGTACGTATTTGATTTAAACCGTTTCAATATTTGGTACTTATACGGACCGTTTTCATTTATTTGTGGCGGAGCAATCATTTATTCAATTAAGCAGTGGGGTTGGACTCCTTTAAGGGCAGCAGGATTGATAACCGCGGTAGGTGGTGGACTTTACTCAAGAGTTGGTTCTCTTGGCAGACTTAGCGAAATACGAAATACGGCTTACTCCGCCACCGTCGTAACTATTTTAATATTAGTTATTTTTGGGCTTTTGCTATTAACTCTTAATCCCAAGGTCTCTAATCTTCATATTCCAGGTGCGATTTTTCTCGGAGCTATAACTTATCCACTCTTTTTAATTCATGGCAGATTGGGGTACATGTCGCTAGAAAGGTTTGCTAATGAGCAAAATAAGTACTTTATATATTTGCTCCTTATAGTGTTGGCATCTCTTTTCGCGTATCTAATGTTGCAAGCCGATCGGCGAATTCAAAAAATTCTCAGCAGATTCTGAGTAAATATCGCGCAAGATGGTTAATATCTAGCCTTTCCACCATTACGCTAAGTTGATTAGCCAATTTAGGGAGCAAGATGTCTAGCGTCCAAGAATTTTTGCAAGGCGTTACCAAAAGCTGGGTACACCAAAGTTGGAGCGTTCGCTTATTGCGGCTATGGCTAGGAATTACCTTTACTTACGCAGGAATTGATAAGGCCCTTGATGGAGGGTTCCTAAATCCAAAAGCAACTACTTATATTGGCAAACAACTTGCCGGCTTTGCACAACAATCACCAATTTCACCACTGCTAAATAAGATGATTGAGCACGCAACTCTGGTTGGTGCTGGCACGATGGTTGGCGAGATCGCGATCGGTCTAGCTACTCTTTTCGGAGTATTTCCATTTTTAGCTGCACTTGCTGGTGCAGGACTCTCAGCATCACTTTGGCTTTCATCTTCATTCCATACGACTCCATATTTCTTAGCTTCTGACACTGCTTATTTAGTTATGTGGTTAGTTCTTGCTTTAGGAGTTATGCCAAGAAAGCGAACAATTTCTAGAGTTTTAAATGTTGATCGAAGAAGTGCAATCGGGATTGGTGTTGTAGGTGCGCTCTCAATCGCATTTGCAGGATTAGGAAATATTTTTGCTAAGCCAGCAAAGATCGCCTCTGGAGCAGCAAAAGTTGTTACAAAACAAGGTGGCGGAGCACCAGCAAATTCAATTGCAGCAATTTCAGAATTGAATGTTGGAGGCGCATTGCAAATTAAACTTGCATCAGGTGACCCAGGAATATTAATTCGAACTGCTACCGATACAGTTTGTGCTTTTTCGGCAGTATGTACCCATCAAGGATGCACTGTTGATTATGATCAAACGAGTAAAGAATTAATTTGTCCATGTCATGGTGCGAGATTCGATCCATTGCAAAATGGAAAAGCAATCGCGGGCCCAACACGTGCCCCATTAACCGAAGTTCCGGTAAAGATTAGCGGCGGATATATCGTTTCTTCTTAACGATCTAGGAGCTTAACTTTTTCAAGAGCTTGAGAAATCCGGTGCACTTCAACAATTTCTATTCCAGGAACTTTAATCTCACTTCCAGCTGGAATTAGCGCGCGTTTAAATCCAAGTCGAGCCGCTTCAACTACCCGTTGTTGGCCACCCGTCACTCTTCTAATTTCACCGGCAAGACCAACCTCACCAATCGCAATTAAATCTGCGGGCAGTGCTAAACCGACTGCTGCAGAAGCTACTGCTAGTGCAGCAGCAAGGTCAGCTGCTGGTTCGGTTAACTTCATGCCACCGACCGTTGCTACATAAACATCTCGCCCAGCTAATTTTGTGTTTGCGCGTAACTCTAGAACTGCCAGTGTCATTGCGGTTCGAGCACTGTCTAAACCACTTGTGACTCGACGAGCGTTTCCGTAATCGCGATCTTTATCAACTCCGACTAAAGCTTGAATTTCAGCAACGAGAGCACGCCTGCCTTCAAGTGCAACCGTTACGCATGTTCCTGGAACAGGTTCCGCGTGACGAGTTGTGAATAGTCCGCTCGGATCAGTAACACCTGAGATACCACCATCATGTAAATCAAAACATCCGACTTCATCAGTTGCGCCAAATCGATTCTTTATTGACCTAACTAAACGCAAGCGCGAATGTCGGTCTCCTTCAAAATTAAGCACAACGTCAACTAAGTGTTCAAGAAGTCGAGGACCGGCGATTGATCCATCTTTCGTGACGTGGCCAACTAAAATTACGGTGATTCCTCGATCCTTAGCAATTCTAATTGCAGTATTTGCAACTTCGCGTACTTGGGTTACTCCACCAGGAGATCCTTCGACAGCAGCACTAGCCATCGTTTGTATTGAATCAATAATTAACAGATCAGGTTTTACCGCATCAATATGTGCAACAACTGCGCTTAACTCATTTTCAGCAGCTAACCAAAGTGATGGGTGGATTGCTGAAAGTCGTTCTGCGCGCAATCTGACTTGTGCAGTTGATTCTTCACCCGTTACATAAAGAGCAGTTAATCCGGTGCGCGCACTTTCAGCTGCAACAGTTAAAAGCAAAGTAGATTTTCCAACTCCGGGTTCTCCGGCAAGTAAAACAACAGCACCTGGGACTAGTCCGCCACCAAGAGTGCGATCTAATTCGGCCACACCACTTGAACGAGATTGCGCAGCTGCCAAATCAACTTCACCTATTGGACGTGCGGTAGCAGTGACTGCTCCTGCGGCGACAACATTAAGTTTTCGAGTGCCCTCATCAATACTGCCCCACGCCTGGCATTCGCCACATCGACCTACCCACTTTGAGGTACTCCAACCACATTCTGAACAGCGGAAGGGCTCTTTGAGCGGTGCTTTAGCCATGTCTTCAGCCTATGACAAAGGACTGACTTTTACGCTGCGGCTGGGGGATCCTTTGGATACCTTCCGGTGCCAAGAACTTCGGCGTCCGAGATCAACATAATCCGACCAGTATCTGTTGCCAAGATCAATCTGCCATCACTTAAGAAATCTAAGGTACGAATTCGATCTCCCACTGGGATTGGTTCATCGTACATAACGGTATTAGTGGGAGAGATCCGCAATCTACGAAGTTGGTTTCCCTTTAGAGAACCAACGATTAAATCCCCAGCCCAATATTTTGCAAACTCACCCGTGCTTGGGACTTTACGAATAGTCGAAGGTGAAATCGATGGCGTCCAGCCATATGTTGGTGGCTGTGAAGAACCAATTGTATTTGTCTTAACTCGACCTTTAGCTGGTGTTTCAAAATCATAAGGTCGACCTAGTGTTACTTGGGGCCAACCATAGTTTTTTCCTTTAAGAATAATATTTAATTCATCTCCACCACGTGGACCATTTTCACTTTCCCAAAGTGTTTTCCGTTCGCCATCCCAAAGTAATCCACCAAGGTGGCGTAAACCTGTAGCAATTAAAGTTACTTTCTTAGTCTTGATATTTATTGATGAGACTGCACCAAAATAATTAGTTTTTGGAAAATCCATTCCTTCAACATAATTTTGGCTATCTGGACCAGGAAAGGCTCCATCATCATATTTAGTTAAACTGTTTCCACCGGCGATAAATATCTCGTTTCCGTTTAAAGCTAATCTTGCGTCCCAGAAAAGTTCGCCTTGAACACATGGTGAAGATTTAAAAAGTAATGTTGGTTTGGCATCTAATTTAGTGATCAAATAATCATAGATTTTTGCAGCGCCACATGCAGGATAATCTTTTGCCCCGTCAACGACAGCCAGATATAGATGATCTTTAGTTGCGATCATATCTAGCAATGCATTGCTTGGGTGACCCAAAACAGTTGGCATTGGAACAGTGATTTTTGATTCTAGAGTTAATACATTTCCAGTTAAATTGGCAACACTTAAACTCCGAGTTGGGCGATCCCCAATAAAAATTTTATTTCCCGATACTGCCGTAATTAAGGTTTTCGCTTCAGGAATTACAAATGTATCAATATTTAAATTATAAAAATTAGTCTCTTGGGGCGTGACTTTTAACGAAGTGATACTTTGCGGAATCGCGATTTCGGCTGCTGATGCAAAAGTAATTGGGAAAACAAATAGCAGTAGAGTTGCAACTAGGGGAACACGCTTCATTGTAATTCTCCCGAT
>CAIUXE010000130.1 GCA_903902965.1 uncultured Actinomycetes bacterium | reverse complement strand
TCTCCAGCAAGTATTAATGATGTAGTTAAGGATCTTTGGAATTCAATCGCCTGCAATAGTGATTGCAGTAAAATTGCCCTTTCTTCAACATCTGGCCGTTCCGCTATGGTCGATAACACTGGCACCTATATTGCTGACAGCATGGTTAATGAAAACTTTTTAACATGGAGTTGTGTCGCAATAGATGGTTCAGGGTCATTGGTTATCGGAGTTACAAATTCTGGCGCGATTAGAACAAAATCAGCAAATTCTTCGGCACTTACAACTCAAAAAATTGCCAGCGCTTCAGTCAACTTCAGGGATATTGCAATTTCTAGTAATGGCTCAAAAGTTATAACTGGTGCATGGAATAGTTATTTATTCACTTCCACACAGAGCATCTCAGATCTAGATAAATTGGCTTCTTCCCCAGCGACAAGTACTTCAGTCCCAACGGCCCTTTGGCGGGCCGTTGCCTCTTCTTCAGATGGTGTGAAATTAGTGGCTGCAGTCTTCAATGGAAAGATTTACACCTCCGCAAATTCGGGCCTCACCTGGACTCAACGTGGCGTGAATCAACCATGGAGTGCAATCGCATCAAGTGATGATGGAGTTAATTTAGTCGCTGCAACTCTTGGCGGAAATTTGTATAACTCTATTAACTCCGGAGCAACTTGGACCAAACGTGCAGTTGTCGCCCAATGGTCGGCAGTTGCATCCTCCAGTGATGGAAGTAAATTTGTGGCAACTGCAGCTGGAGGAAAGATTTATACATCTACGGATTCAGGAGTTACTTGGGTAGCCCGAGCTACAAATCTGAATTGGAGTTCGGTTGCATCTAATGACAATGGAGATAAATTGGTCGCTACTGATAATGGTGGAAAACTTGGTGGGCAGATTTGGAGATCTGTTGACTCGGGAATAACTTGGAGCAAGATCACCACTACAGCACGTTTGTGGAGTTCGGTTGCATCATCAAGATTTGGAAACAAATTAGTGGCAACTGTCGCATCTGGAAAGATATATACCTCGACAGATTCAGGAACAACTTGGATATCCCGAAATTACATAGGTAATTGGAACAAAGTAGTTTCATCAGGAACTGCTGGCAATTTATATGCGATTGATTTTGGTAAATCTATCTGGCAATCAACTGACACCGGAGTGACCTGGACCATTCTTAGCGCGAATAATTGGACTAAGTAATTTAGATCCAAGTAATTTTTAGCTCTTAAGAATCAGATTTTCCAGAGTCTGCTGGTTTCATCTTTGAATGTAACTCTTTACAAGTTGGGCAAATAGGAAAATTTTGTGGATCTCGCGTTGGGACCCATTTTTTTCCACACAGTGCGCGCACCGATTTTCCAGTTACTGCAGATTCAACGATTTTTCCTTTTGCCACATAATGTGCGAAGCGCTCGTGATCACCATCGCCACCACCATGAGATGTTCGTGGCTCAACCAACGTATCGCTATCAGTTGAACGCGAAAAAAGCCCCATGGCGATAATTCTAGAGCAGAAGATCGCTTTTCGAGGCTACCCCTCTCATGCTAAAACTCGCGTACCCTTTACGCATGAACTATGAATCTGGTGGCTTGAAGGATCTTGTCAGCACGGATTGCTTATCTCGTGCCGATTTAGAAATGTTGCTAGAAACAGCAGCAATTTATGCCACAGATCCACTACGCGATTCAAAATTTTTAGCAAACCAAACTGTTGTGATCTATATGAACAAAGCTTCG
>CAIUXE010000129.1 GCA_903902965.1 uncultured Actinomycetes bacterium | reverse complement strand
GTAACCTATTCCCCGCACCATCAGATACCTTGCGGTGCCATTTGTCGCCTTCAATTAAATGCCACGTTGATAAATCATCTGATAAATTCTCAGCAATCGCTTGATCCAATTCAAGTTTATGGTCACTTCTTTCAACACGAATTAAACTTTCAATTCTTCGATCTAGATTTCTGTGCATCAAATCAGCGCTGCCGATCCAATATTCATTTTCTCCAGCAGCAACAAAATTATAAATTCGAGTGTGCTCTAAGAATCTACCTAGTACTGAGCGAACAACAATATTTTCCGAAAGCCCAGGAACCCCAGCTTTAAGAGCGCAAATTCCTCTAACTACCAACTTCACTGGGACGCCTACATTTGAGGCTTTGTAAAGTGCTTCGATAATCTCTTCATCCAGCAAAGAGTTCAATTTAAAACGGATTCCACTTGGTTTACCAGCGCTGTGATTATTAATTTCATTTTCAATCCGCGCTAAAATTCCGCTTCGCAGTGTTTTAGGTGCTACTAACAAACGCGCAAATGTTGTAGATGGCGCAAACCCCGATAATTGATTAAAAAGTTTAGTTAAATCATCACACAAAGAGAAGTCAGCACTTAACAATCCAAAATCATCATAAAACCGGGCGGTCTTTGGATTGTAGTTTCCAGTTCCAACATGACAGTAACGTCTAATTCCATTTGGCTCTTCGCGAACCACTAAAGATAATTTGGCATGAGTCTTCAGACCTAGTAATCCATAAACTACATGGACTCCAGCATCTTCTAACTTGCGCGCCCATTTCATGTTGGCCATCTCATCAAAACGGGCTCTAATTTCCACGACTGCAAGGACTTGTTTCCCGGCTTCTGCCGCCTCTATTAATGCATTCATTATGGGTGAGTCGCCAGATGTGCGATATAAAGTTTGCTTAATAGCCAAAACATTAGGGTCGGCTGTGGCAGATTCTAAAAATTTAACTACAGTATTTGTAAATGAGTCATAAGGATGATGCAGAAGAATTTCACCGTCTCTTAAGGCAGCAAAAAACTCTTCTGGCGAATCATCTTCAATCTCGGTGAATTGTGGCGGGGTTGAACTTGAAAAAGGCGTAAATTTTAAATTTGATATTTCAAGATCTGCAATTTGATTTAGGCCAGTTAAATCCAATGGCTCTTGGTATTTAATGATTTCGCTTTCATCGATCTCTAATTCATAGGCTAAATCGGCAAGAATTTTGGTGGGAATATCTAGTGGTACTTCAAGACGAACTGGAGTTCCAAACCGCCGTTTTTGTAACTCTTTTTCAAGAGTGAGCAAAATATCATCTGTCTCTTCTTCATCCAGTTCCATATCTTGATTCCGTGTTAATCTAAAAGTGTAATGAGTCAAGATCTCCATTCCCGGAAATAAATGGTTTAGATTTTTTCTAATTAGCAATTCAAGCGGAATATATCTATCTTTTGCACCATCTGAAGTTGCGATAAATCTTGGTAAATTCAATGGAATTTTTACTCTTGCAAAAAATTCCTCAAGAGATTCAGGATTGCGAAGTTGAATTCCAATATTTAGGGATAGGCCAGAAATATGTGGGAATGGGTGTGCCGGATCGACTCCGAGTGGCGTCAAGACTGGGTAAATTCTAGAAGTGAATAAATCTTGCAGGTAACCAATCTCATTTTCAGTTAAATCATCCCAAGATAAAAAATTCACTCCAACTTTTGATAACTCTGGAATCAACTCTTCGTGGAAACATTTAGATTGTCTAGCTACTAATTCGTGGGTGCGGTTTAACACCAATTTCATCTGCTCTTTTGGAGCAAATCCTGCCGAATTTACATTCCCCACTCCCGCTTCAATCTTTCTTTTCAAAGAAGCAACTCGAACCATAAAAAACTCATCTAGGTTTGAGGTGAAAATAGCTAAAAATCTAATTCGTTCTAAGAGTGGAATCTCTTTATCTTCAGCCATCTCAAGAACTCGTTGATTAAAATCTAACCAACTTAATTCGCGATCGGTAAATTTGCTCACAGATGGATTGGCCACACGCCAATCTTGCCTGAAATGGGTGAACAATAGGTAAAAAGTCAGAGTGTTGACACTGAACAGGACGAAATGAGAGTTTCACCCTCGTGCTTGGAATCTGCTTTGAGCCAACGGAGGGTACCCTTAATAAGCACTTAAAGCGTGTCTAAAACCTTTGGGACCAAAGCTCTAAACGCCGTCCCGCGATGGCTAATTCGGTCTTTTTCTGAGGGTCTCATCTGAGCTGTAGTGACATCGAAACCATCTGGCATAAAAATTGGATCATAACCAAAACCCTCTTCCCCTATTGGTCTGGTCGTTAATTTTCCCAGCAATTTAGCCTCCACAACGAATTCAAATCCATCTGGTTTTGCAAATGCAGCCGCGCAGTGAAATGCAGCAGAGCGATCCAAGACACCATCCATATCGCTAAGTACTTTTTTTAAGTTTGCTAAATCATCTCCATGCGTTCCGGCATAACGTGCTGAAAAAATCCCTGGAGCGCCATTTAATGCATTAACACTTAAACCGCTGTCATCCGCTATTGCAGGCAATCCAGTTGCTTTTGCAACAGCGTGTGCTTTTAACAAAGCATTTCCGATAAAAGAATCTTCAGTTTCTTCAATATCATCAAGATTGGGAAATGAATCAGTCCCTATTAATTCAACTCCAGGAATTACTTCAGCAATAATCCTTTGTAGCTCAACTATTTTTCCTTTATTGCGAGTAGCAAGTACTAATTTCATTAATTGCTCTTTACTTTGCAAGAGTTGTTTTTTGAAATTGTGTTAACTCAGAACATCCCTTGACTGCTAAATCTAAAAGTTGATCAAGAAGTACACGGTCAAACGGTTCACGTTCTGCAGTTCCTTGCACTTCGACAAATTTTCCTGATCCAGTACAAACTACATTCATATCAGTGTCCGCACGAACATCTTCTTCATAGCAAAGATCTAAAGTTGGCTTTCCATCAATGATTCCAACGCTAACCGCTGAAATTGAATCTGTAATTGGTGACCCCTTAACTAAACCTTTTCCTTGTGCCCAAGTAATCGCATCAACCAATGCAACATAAGCACCAGTGATTGCTGCAGTACGAGTTCCCCCATCGGCTTGTAGTACATCGCAATCAAGGACAATAGTGTTTTCACCAAGTGCTGACATATCAATGATTGAACGCATAGATCTGCCGATTAAACGTGAGATTTCTTGGGTGCGTCCTCCCAATTTTCCTTTAACACTTTCACGATCTGATCGCGTATTGGTCGCACGCGGCAACATTGAATACTCTGATGTAACCCAACCTTTTCCTTGTCCGGCCATCCAACGCGGAACACCGGCAGTAAAGGATGCAGCGCAAAGGACGCGGGTTTGCCCAAACTCAACAATGACTGAACCTTCGGCGTGATTTAGCCATCCTCGCGTAAATTTAATTTCGCGTAGTGCATCGCTACTTCTTCCGTCACTTCTTTTGTTGACTGATCCATCGCTTTGTGTCATTTACGCTCTCCTAGTTTTATTAATTAAAGGGTCAAATTCTCTACAGCAGTAACTTCGGGTCCAAGAAAACGACGTGCAAGTGCGGAAAATGTACGGGTATCGCCAGTTGCATAAAATTTATGCTCAGGAGTTCCGGCGTCTGCGGCTCTTTCAAGACCACTTGCTGCCAAAGTCCGAAAGAGATCTTTAGCAGTCTCTTCAGCACTGGAAACTAATGTCACATCGTCCCCAACTACATAAGAGATCACGCCAGTTAGTAATGGATAGTGAGTACATCCGAGTACCAAAGTATCTGCGCCGGCATCAATGATCGGCTGCAAGTAATCCGTGGCGATCTTTAGTATCTCTTGACCAAAAGTTTCACCACGTTCTACATAAGAAACAAATAATGGACATGCAACAGAAGTAATCTCAAGTTGTGGCGCTGCGGCAAATGCATCTACATAAGCGCGCGAATCAATTGTTGTTTGTGTACCAATTACTCCAACTCGGCCATTACGAGTTGCGGCTACAGCACGACGTACAGCAGGTTGGATAACTTCAATAACTGGAATTGAATATCTCTCACGCGCATCTCGCAACATGGCTGCACTTGCAGTGTTACAAGCAATCACAATTGCTTTGACACCCTGTTCAACTAAATTATCCATAATCTCAAGTGCGAATGCGCGCACTTCAGCTAGTGGTCTTGGGCCGTATGGTCCGCGTGCTGTATCTCCAATGTAAAGAATCGGTTCATTTGGAAGTTGATCCAAAATTGCGCGCGCAACGGTTAATCCACCTACTCCTGAGTCAAAGACTCCAATCGGAGCAGTAGTTGCTGACAGGTTTTCCACGGGTCTGAGCCTACGCCCAGAGTTGTCCATCTAGGCGCTCTTGCGCGGTATCAATATCGTCGTGGTAGACGCCAGTTGATAAATACTTCCATCCAGCATCGCAAAGAATGAAGGCGATATCAGCATCAATTCCAGCCGCTACACATTCTTTCCCGATTGCAATAGCCGCATGCAAAATTGCTCCGGTAGAGATGCCAGCAAAAATTCCTTCAACATCTAATAACTCACGTACTCGCTTTACAGAGTCTTCTGCTCCAACAGAAAAACGACGTGTTATTACAGATGCATCATAGAGCTCAGGAACAAATCCTTCATCAATATTTCGCAATCCATAAACTAATTCACCATAACGTGGCTCTGCGGCAACAATTGAAATATCTGGTTTATGTTCACGCAAGTAGCGACCAGCGCCCATCAAGGTTCCAGTAGTTCCAAGCCCGGCAATAAAGTGAGTAATTGTTGGCAAATCTTCCAAGATTTCTGGACCAGTTGAGTTGTAATGCGCATCAGCATTTGCTTGATTTCCGTATTGATACAAGAAAACCCAATCAGGATTTTTCTCTGCTAACTCACGAGCCACGCGCACTGCTTCATTAGATCCACCAGCAGCAGGTGATGAAATTATTTTTGCGCCCCACATTTCAAGAAGTTGACGGCGCTCAGCTGAAGTATTTTCTGGCATCACACAAATTAATTTGTATCCACGAACTTTTGAAATCATTGCTAAAGAAATTCCAGTATTGCCAGATGTGGGTTCCAAAATTGTGTCGCCAGGTTTTAATGATCCGTCGCGCTCAGCAGCTTCAATCATTGAAAGCGCAGCACGATCTTTAACGGATCCAGTTGGATTTCGATCTTCCATCTTTGCCCACAGCCGAACTTTCGGTGATGGCGATAATTTTGGTAAACCTATTAATGGTGTGTGGCCAACTGAATCAGCTAGCGAATTAAAGCGTGCCATTAGGTGTTAGCAGCCGCCCGCAACTGCAGGAAGAATTGTGATGCTATCTCCATCTTTAATCACTAAATCTAGCCCGCCAATAAATCGAACATCCTCATCATTTACATACAAATTTATAAATCGGCGCAAGGCACCGCCATCTAACAATCTTTCAGCCAACCCAGTGTGATTAGCATCTAAATCTGAGATCACATCGCGCAAAGTTGAACCTTGTGCGTTTACTAACTTTGCTCCGCCGGTATATGGTCGCAAAATAGTTGGGATGCGGACTTCTACTGTTGGATTTCCTGAATTGCTCACGTCGTAAGTATCCCCTATCTGCTTGGGCTTTGCTAAATCTGTATTACGTAAGTACTACTTCTTCCTCTGTAACAACGCCATCGATGATCCGAAATGAGCGAAATTCGCTCCTACTTGCAATCTCTTCGCGGGTAGAGACGAGGACGTAATGCGCGCCTGGCTCAGAGGCATAAGCAATATCGGTACGTGATGGGTGAGCTTCAGTCGCGGTGTGTGAGTGGTAAATAACGACTGGTTCCTCATCCCGGTCATCAAATTCACGGTACAGCCGAAGCAGATCCCCTGACTCAAACTCATAGAAAGTCGGGGAATGGGCAGCGTTCACCATTGGGATATGACGCGTTGCTAGATCAGTACCAATAGCTCCGGCGATTACTCCACATGCCTCATCCGGATGAGCCGCTTCTGCTTCATTCCAAATCTCTGCGACTAATTGGGCGCTGATATGTAAAACCATGGCTTAAGGATACGGCTTAAATCCAAGAATTTAAATCTGCTTCATACCCTTTTATGACTGTGCTTGTCCAGTGATTGCAGTTAATAACAATCCCTGAAGCCAACCCAACCAAGCAAATAAATTGTAGAGCGCACGCTCTGGTTTATCTTCGGTCATATTGCTGTAAACCTCATGAGAGTTTTGGGTAATTTTTAATCGCACGCCAAGTGATAAACGTAAATCATTTATGCCCATCAACCACGCTTGTATCAATTCACCTCTTAAAATTATTTGTACCTCTTGTCGTTTATCTAATCCTGGCGAATTTAAATCAAGTGCATGGTCATCAAGCACGTCAATTAAACCATCACGAATTGCGTGCGCATGTGCTTTTTTCTTTTCTCGCGCACCATCTTCGGTATAGCGACGAAACTCTGCCGCATCTTTTGGATCTTCATATGCATTTGGTAACAACCTTGCTAAAACTGGATCATCAGGAAGTTCATCATTTGTTGATATACCAACCATTGCTAATAACGGATCACTACTTTTACCTTCTTCTTCACTAAGTAACTCAAGTAGTTGCTCAGCTAAACTTTTTAATATCGCGCCTTCGTAATGTGTGAATGATGCGACAATCGAACCATCTGGATTTCTTGAAAACCCGCTCATGTCCCGCTCCGCTGCAAAGTTGCCCAAAGTCCGTACTCGTGCAATCTGGCAACGTCATGTTCGCACTCTTCGCGGGTCCCTGAATTCACAACAGCTTTTCCTTCATTATGAATTTTCATCATCAACTCACTTGCTTTTTCTTGGCTGTATCCAAATAAAACCATCAAAACATGAGTTACATATGTCATTAAATTAACTGGATCATCCCAAACAATCGTGATCCATGGGCTGTCGGTACTAAACGCGGCGAGCGCACTT
>CAIUXE010000128.1 GCA_903902965.1 uncultured Actinomycetes bacterium | reverse complement strand
GTTATCAACAATCACAATCGCTCCAGCTTTATGTGCCAAATCGCTGACCATCTTTATATCAACAATTTCAAGAAGTGGATTGCTTGGAGTTTCGATAAAAACGGCTTTAGTTGGTTGAGCAAGTGCAGCTGCCCAAGTTTTTTCATCATTACCTTTTACTAATTCAACTGTTATTCCCCAGCGCGGCAAAATTTCAGTCAAGACAACATGACATGAAGAAAACATTGATGCACTAGCAACAACTCGATCACCAGCACTTGCTATTGAAGCAACTGATGCAAACATCGCCGCCATGCCACTTGCAGTTGCAACGCAAAACTCCGCACCTTCGATTGCAGCAAGCCTTTTTTCAAACATAGCAACTGTTGGATTAGCAAAACGACTATAAACATAGTGATCGACTTCATCTATAAATGCATGTTCGGCTTGTTCTGCATTGTCATAAGTAAAACCACTTGTTAAATACAGCGCCTCGCTGGTTTCACCAAAACCGCTTCGCTCAGTACCGGCACGAATCGCTTCGGTCTGCGGATGCAACTTCCAGTCAGGGGCATGACCTTCCTCTGGCGGCTGATAGCCCCAAGGCCGGTGGGCGTGACTCATGGCTAAAGCGTAACTGGGGAAGGGTCAGAGAAGATCAGGGTCTGCCGGGATGCCCCGGACGCTCTCCCGTTTATGTTCGGTCGATCGCTCATGTCTTTTCCGCAGCTGCAATTCGACTTTTCGGATCGCTTCATCGAAAGCGGCCAGGTCATTAAAGGCGGCAGCTTCGGCCCGGAGCAATGGACCTGCACCATGAGAGGTGATGATGACGGTGTGCCCACGTTTTCCGAGACTCGGATTGCCTTCATGGATTACTTCAACTTCAATTCGGTCAACTTTTACGTGCAGTCGTTGCAATGAGTTGATTTTTTCAGTGGCTAATTTTTTAAAATCTGCGGCGACCGTGGCTTTTCGAGTGTGAAAAATAATTTCCAAATTAATCAGCTCACCTTCAAGGAAGTTATCTCCAATCTAGACCCCCTTTGGTCGTTACGTAATATCGAACTGCAAAGGCGGCCAGGAATGTCGGCTATCTCTCATATATTTGGCCAAAAGCCGCTGACCTGCGGAAATACTTTTCCACAACTTAATTTTTGGGAAACTCACAGAGAAAAAAGGCCATTTAGATTTGACCACCAAGGGGCATGGTTTGGGAAGGTAGAGCCATCCCCCCACCAAATCGCCATGAAAATTGGCGGCTAGACCGGGGCGTTGTCCGGCGAAGGTCGGATATCGGGAAGCAGAAATTGGAAAAAGGAAATGGGAGGTGTGAAAGATGCGCAGCAATGTTGCCCACGGATTAGTTTTTGCACTTTTGCCGACCCTCCTATTCACTGCGCCAGCAATTGGTGATGAAAATTCACCTGCCGAAATTTCAAATAGCGCGTCTTCCGCGGAGTTAATCTCTCCATCTGCAAATTTAAATACGGAGCCTGGTCAGGTGACGGATTCGACCGAACCGGCCCCGGTTGTAGCCGAACAGATTCCGGCCCCGGCTTTGATGGTCTCGGCCGAAGTGATGGGCTCTAGCCGTCTTTCAGCATTCATGATCGCCAGCGCAGCCAATACCTTGCGCCTGGTTGAAAAGGCCAAGACTCCGAACGGGGCTCGATCCGTAGGCAAAGTCATGGCTAAAACTAAATATGGCTGGGGAGCGTCCCAGTACTCCTGTCTCAACCGGCTCTGGACTCACGAGAGCATGTGGAATTACCGATCTCGGAACAAACGCACTGGTGCACATGGCATCCCGCAGGCATACCCAGCAACAAAGTACGAAACGATCGGATCAGATTGGCGCACCAACCCAATAACTCAAATGACTTGGGGATTGAAGTACATCAAAGTTCGTTACCAAACTCCATGCAAAGCTTTAAATACTTTTTATCGTAAAAATTGGTATTAACTTAAAAGTTTCGAGCGAAAATTATTCGGGACGTTTTCCGATTGAAACAGTCGTCTGACGCTCTGCGAAGAAGTCATTTCCTTTGTCATCAACAACAATAAATGCTGGGAAATCTGCAATCTCAATTTTCCAAATTGCTTCCATTCCTAAATCTTCATAATCAAGAACTTCTACTTTCTTAATGCAATCTTGCGCCAATCTCGCTGCGGGACCACCAATAGATCCTAAATAAAATCCACCATAAGTTTTGCAAGCATTGGTAACTGCCGCTGATCGGTTTCCTTTTGCCAACATAACCATCGACCCACCAGCTGCTTGAAATTGGGAAACGTATGAGTCCATGCGTCCTGCAGTGGTTGGACCAAAAGAGCCTGATGCAAAACCTTCAGGAGTCTTGGCTGGACCTGCGTAATAGACAGCGTTATTGAGCATGTAATCAGGAAGTGGTTTGCCGGCGTCAAGTAATGCTTTTAATTTCGCATGCGCCAAATCTCGTGCGACAACCAGAGTTCCTGTTAAAGAAAGCCGAGTTTTAACCGGATATTTTGAAAGTTCAGCAAGAACTTCTTTCATTGGGCGATCTAGATTGATTTTTACTACATCATCGTCGAGATGTTGGTCGGTAGTTTCTGGCAAAAATCTTGCAGGATCACGTTCTAATTTCTCAATAAATACGCCTTCTTTAGTAATTTTTGCTAATGCTTGGCGATCTGCAGAACAGGAAACGGCGATTGCGATTGGAAGAGAGGCACCGTGACGAGGTAAGCGTAAGACTCTTACATCGTGACAGAAGTACTTGCCGCCAAATTGGGCACCAATGCCGATTCTGGTTGTGAGATCTAGAACTTGAGCCTCTAATTCAATATCCCTAAAGGCATGTCCAGTTTTTGCATCGCCTTGCAATGGAAGCGAATCTAAATATTTAGTACTTGCTAATTTTGCGGTCTTTACAGTGTGCTCGGCACTTGTTCCACCAATAACAATTGCTAAATGGTACGGGGGACAAGCTGAGGTTCCAAGGGAAATCAATTTATCTTCTAGCCAACTCATAAATGATGTTGGATTAAGAATCGCTTTAGTTTCTTGATACAAAAATGTTTTGTTAGCACTTCCTCCACCTTTTGCAATGAAAAGGAGTTGATATTCATCTGGGTGCAAAGTATCTGCGCCAATTTCAATTTGTGCAGGTAAATTAGAGCCCGTATTTTTTTCTTCCCAAACCGTAATCGGTGCCATTTGCGAGTAGCGCAAATTCAATTTTGTGTAAGCGTTAAATACTCCGCGGGATATTGAAATTTCATCCCGCTCAGTTGTTAAGACCTGTTGACCTTTCTTTCCCATTACAAGAGCAGTTCCGGTGTCTTGGCACATTGGCAAAATTCCACCAGCAGAGATATTTGCATTTTTTAATAAATCTAACGCAACAAATCGATCATTAGCAGAAGCATCTTTATCATCAATAATATTTCTGAGTTGTTGCAAGTGAGCAGGACGTAAATAGTGATTTATGTCGTGGATTGCTTCTTCAGTAAGTTTGGTAATTGCCTCAGCTGTAACCGTAATAAAGGTCCGACCTGCGGCTGTTATAACTTCAACGCCCTCATTACCAAGAAAGCGATACTCAGTTTCATCTGGCCCTATTGGTAGCAGGTCTGAGTAATGAAATTCTGGAGCCATGTGCACAAGAATACGCTCTTTTTAGCAGCCTCACCTGCCGCTAATTACTCGCCTCATCTAATCTTTTCTTGGCGGTTTCGAGCCAGGTGTTACAGATTTTTGCTAGTTGCTCTCCACGTTCCCACAAGGCAAGTGATTCTTCGAGTGAGGTACCACCAGCTTCAAGTTCGGCGACGACCTTCGCAAGTTCATCGCGAGCGGCCTCATAATTTAACTCTTTTGCAACTTTCTTCTCTGCCATCACTTCCGTTTCTCCTTCTTTGTAGTCTGGTTCTCGCTTTCAGATTTACTTTGACCTTGCTTAGTTATTTGTGCACCAACTTCACCTTTTGCTAAGCGAAGCTGTACTAATTCGCCATGCTTAACATCATTTGGACTACGCACTAATTCACCACTGCTCCTTTGAATGACTGCATAGCCTCGATCAAGAGTGGATTGTGGCGAAAGTGAGCGAACTCGAGCTCGCACCTCTTTGAGTTCTGTTCTAGCCTCTTGCAAAATAGCCTTAAAAGATTTTCGGGAGCGATTCAATAATTGAAAAGTTACTTCAGCTCTAGAGGTAATTAAGACTTGAGGATCTTTCAAAACTGGACGTGAAGAAAGTGCAGAAATTTTCTGAATCTCTAAATCAATTATTGAATTTATCCGCTTATTTAATCTTTGAGTTAGCAAATGCGTACGTTCAACTTCTTCTTCAAGACTAGGCACAACTTTTTTTGCCGCGTCTGTCGGAGTTGATGCTCGGAAATCTGCAACCAGGTCTAACAATGGGCAATCTTGTTCATGTCCGATCGCACTAACAATCGGAGTCTTAATGGTTGCGACTAACCTGATTAAAGATTCATCTGAAAAAGGAAGCAAATCTTCAAAAGATCCGCCGCCTCTAGTGATGATAATGACATCAACTTCGCTGTCTTTCGCTAATTCTTTTAGCGCTTGCGAAACTTCCACAACAGCCTGACTTCCCTGGACCGCAACTTCCTTAATTTCAAATGCCATGCCGGGCCATCTACGCAATACATTTTCAACAACATCTTTTTCAGCCGCACTAGCGCGCCCACAAATTAAGCCAATCTTTCGTGGCAGAAATGGCAAATCTTTTTTACGGTCTAATGCAAACAATCCTTCACTTGCCAGTAATGTTTTAAGTGCTTCTAAGCGTGCAAGTAATTCACCAATTCCGACTTGTCGAATTTCCCGGGCCATAAGTGAAAGAGTTCCGCGCACCGCGTACCAATTCACTTTTGCGTAAGCAACAATCCTTGCATTTGGCGGAAGTGGTTCACCATTCTCAAGAAGTGATCTGTGGCAAGTTACCTGTAACGAGATATCAGCGCTCGTATCTTTCAACCTAATAAATGCCATCGCCGAACCAGGGCGCAAAGTTACTTCGGCCACTTCGCCTTCGACCCAGACAGCTCCAAGGCGACCTAAGTAATCGCCAATTTGTTGCGAGACTTCTCGCACGGTGAGCACGTTAAGGTCAGATGATTGGGCTAAATCATCACCCCGGTCGAGTTGTTCGTCGCTCACTCGATAAGCGTATCTGGGCGTGGCCACAATATGATTGGAAGATGAGTCCGGTGGTCGAAACAGTCGCAAGTAAAAAAGTACTACTTGCTGCCCCACGTGGATATTGCGCTGGCGTTGATCGAGCCGTTGTCACAGTCACAAAAGCACTAGATCTTTACGGTGCGCCTGTGTACGTGCGAAAACAGATTGTCCACAACATCCATGTAGTCCAAACACTTGAAGCGCGAGGCGCGATCTTTGTTGATGAAACAGATGAAGTTCCTGAGGGTGCGACTGTAATTTTTTCAGCTCATGGTGTTTCACCTGCGGTGCATGAACAAGCTGCAGCAAGATCACTAAAAACTATTGATGCAACCTGTCCACTAGTTACTAAGGTTCATCATGAAGTGCGCAGATTTGCATCTGAGGATTACCAAATTCTTTTAATCGGTCATGAAGGACATGAAGAAGTGGAGGGCACGGCTGGTGAAGCGCCAGATAGCGTGCTCTTGATTGATGGCTTAGCTGATGTTGAAAAAGTTGTGGTTAAAGATGAAAGTAAATTGATTTGGCTTTCGCAAACAACTTTAAGTGTTGATGAAACCATGCAAACTGTCGATGCACTTAAGAAACGTTTCCCATTGCTTCATGCACCACCAAGTGATGACATCTGTTATGCAACTCAAAACCGACAGTTAGCAGTAAAAGAGATAGCCGAGAAATGCGATTTGTTGCTCGTTGTGGGCTCGACCAATTCCTCAAACTCGGTTCGCTTAGTTGAGGTCGCATTAGAGTCAGGATCACAAGCGTCATATTTGATTGATTATGCCTCGCAGGTTAAAGATGAGTGGTTTGTTGGAGTAAATACTGTTGGCGTAACAAGTGGTGCATCAGTTCCCGAGATATTGGTAGAAGATTTATTAGTAGAGTTAAAAAAACGTGGATTTGGAGATGTCGAAGTTATTACCAAGATGGAGGAGCATTTGCTCTTTTCCTTGCCTGTCGAACTTAGGAAAGATCTGCGCGCTGCGCAGGTTTAATCTCTTTAAGATAGTAAATAGCCCAACCAATTATCGTTACTAATACTAAATATGGAGCCAATCGGGCAAGGGAAGTTATTAAGGCGATTCCTAATTTAGTTGGTGCAATTCCTTTTCCGCCAACTGTTGCCAAAGTGAAGAGCAAAGTGGAAGTTAGCGTGATTGGTAACCAAACTACTGCAGTAAATAAAGTGCCTTTTCGGCCAATATTGATTGCAGCGTAAAGCAAGAACCAAAGGGTCAATCCGGTGAAAATCGAAGGCTCATCACCAAAGAAAATTTCAATTGTAGAAACAAAAAAGATAAATAGGATTTGCATCGCGATTATTCCAGGCGTTGTTAACCCACGCCCTTGCACTTTGGGCAAGTTCTCTAGCCCTTGCACTTTGGGCAAGTTTAAATTCTTGGGAAGATTAATTTTCATTCTGCATCACTACTTTCATTCTCAAAATCTAACTCATTCATAACTGAACTCTCGAGCGCTGCACTGCTTTTTATCTGTCGAACTTCGCTGTCAATATCAACGATTTCACCTATGGTTCGAGTTGAAGGTGCTCCTAATTTAATCATCTTGCGAGCCGGTACCATCAAATGATTCTCAGAGGTTGCAACCAAATCATTAAATGCTCGTTCACTTGATTTGATTCGCTCACCAAGCACCTCTATTTTTTCATGAACTTTGCCAATTCGTTTTAATAATTTTCCAGCTAATTCGCGAATCTCTTCAGCATTTTGTGCAAGATCTTGGCGATCGTAGCCATATCGAATTGTGCGAAGCAGGGCCAGCATTGTTGTTGGGGTAGCGATGACAACATTTTTTGCAAAAGCTTTTTGCAACAACAGCTCATCTGCTTGCAACGCTTCAGAAAGAATTGATTCAAAAGGAACAAAGAGAACAACAAAGTTTGGAGAACTTCCACCTTCTTGATACTCCCGTTTTGCGAGTGCATTTATATGACCGACTAGATCTTCAGTATGAGCTTTCATTAAACGTGCGCGCTCAACTAAATCTTCGGTTATTGAACCTTCATAGAATCTTTCAAATGGAAATTTTGAGTCAACAAATATTTCAGTACCGCCGGGCATCAAGATTTTCACATCTGGTCTTGTGATCTCACCACCGCTATTTTTATAAGATTGACGCTCGAAGTGAATGCCTTCCTTTAAATCAGCACCTTCTAATAACATTTCAAGTTGGGCTTCACCATATTGGCCGCGGGTTTGTGATTTGCTTAATGCCCCAGCTAATTTTGCAGTTTCGCGCACAAGTGAATCATTTTGCTTACCCATATTTTCGATCTGTTCAAACATGGCACTATTTGATTTAGTTACATTTGATTGCAGATCTTGAGCTTGGGTCGAAAGCACTTGCATCTGAGCGGTTACGGCTTTTAATGATTCATCTAAACGGATTGCCCGTTCGCCTTCGCCTTGCAACTGTTTGTTTTGGGATTGCAAAAGTTCGATCTGACCATTTAATGCGCTGGCTTCGGCTGGGGTTAGGCCGCCGGCACTTCCAGATCCTTTTCGGCGTTGGGCCAATAAATACCCCAGGGCACAGCCCAAGGCCAGCCCAATGACAAGGGCGATCAGCGATATCCAAAGCTCCATGAGCACATCGTGGCAGGAAGGGGTGACAAAGCCCCGTAGGCTCTACTCCTCGTGAGCCTATCTATCGGAATCGTCGGTCTGCCAAATGTGGGTAAGTCGACCCTTTTTAATGCGCTCACTAAAAATCAGGTCTTGGCCGCGAATTATCCCTTTGCCACGATTGAACCCAACGTTGGGGTAGTTGGCGTTCCAGATGCGCGTTTGGCGCAGCTGGCCACAGTTTTCGGCTCTGAGAAATTAATTCCAGCAGCTGTCTCATTTGTTGATATTGCCGGCATCGTGAAAGGTGCCTCAGAAGGTGCCGGGCTTGGCAATAAGTTTCTTGCCAACATCCGCGAAGCAGATGCGATCTGCCAAGTTGTTCGAGTTTTCAGCGATGGCGATGTTGTACACGTGGATGGTCGAGTTGATCCAGTTTCGGATATCGAAACAATCAACACCGAACTTGCGCTCGCCGATTTACAAACTCTTGAGAAAGCAATTCCAAGATTAGAAAAAGAAGTTCGTTTACAAAAAGAAAAAATTGTTGAATTAGAAGAAGCAAAAAAAGCACAAGAACTTTTAGGAGCTGGGAAATTAATTTCAGCGAGTAATTTAGATCAAGAAGCATTGCGCCCGTTGCAGTTATTGACTGCTAAACCATTCCTTTATGTATTTAATGTTGATGCTGCCGAACTTGGTGATGCAGAGTTAAAGAAAAAACTGCAAGCAATGATCGCACCTAGTGAAGCAATTTTCTTAGATGCAAAAACTGAAGCAGAGTTGGCAGAACTTGAAGAAGCAGATGCACTCGAACTTTTGCAAAGTATCGGAATGGAAGAGCCTGGTTTGGCAACACTTGCCCGTGTTGGATTTGAAACACTTGGATTGCAAACTTATTTAACTGCTGGGCCAAAAGAAGCCAGAGCTTGGACAATTCACAAAGGTGATACGGCTCCAATTGCCGCAGGTGTGATTCACACCGACTTCCAAAAAGGTTTTATTAAAGCCGAAATCGTCTCTTTTGCTGATTTAATTTCCGCAGGAACTATGGCCGAGGCACGTTCGCGCGGCAAAGTTCGGATGGAAGGCAAAGAGTATGTAATGGCCGACGGCGATGTCGTCGAGTTTAGATTTAACGTTTAACACAAATTTATATATCTAGACATAACTAGGTATATCAACCGAGAAGAGAAACGAGCAGACCTGTGAAGTTACGCGACGACTTACGTAATATCGCCATCATCGCCCACGTCGATCATGGAAAGACCACGCTCGTTGACGCGATGCTTTGGCAATCCGGCGCTTTTGCTTCATATAAGGAGCAGACCGAGGGCGATGATCGAGTCATGGACTCGATGGATCTAGAGCGCGAAAAGGGAATCACCATTCTCGCGAAAAACACTGCTATCAAACGTGGTGAGCGCACTATTAACATTATTGACACTCCAGGCCACGCAGATTTTGGTGGCGAAGTTGAGCGCGGTCTCGAAATGGTTAACGGAGTTCTACTTCTTGTAGATGCATCTGAAGGCCCACTACCTCAAACACGTTTCGTACTTCGAAAAGCACTTTCAAAAAACCTTCCAGTTATTTTGGTTATTAACAAGGTAGATCGTCCAGATGCGCGAATTGCCGAAGTTGTGGACGAAACTTATGAACTCTTTTTAGATCTAGACGCAACTGAAAAACAAATTGATTTCCCAATTATTTATGCATGTGCAAAAGCTGGTCGCGCTGGAACTGCACGCCCTGAAAATGGCGGCATGCCAGAAGATGAAAACTTGGATGCATTATTTGAAACGATTTATGCATCAATTCCAGCACCAAGTTATAACGAAGGCGCTCCACTTCAAGCACAAGTTACAAACCTTGATGCATCTCCATACTTGGGACGTTTAGCGATCTGCCGTATTCACCAAGGTGAGATCAATAAGGGACAACAAGTTGCATGGATTAAAGTCGATGGAAGCGTAGAACGCGCAAAAGTTGTTGAATTGCTAATGAACAACGGCTTAGATCGAGTACCTGTTGAAAAAGCGGGTCCTGGCGACATTATTGCTGTAGCGGGTTTCGAGACAATTACAATTGGTGAGTCTTTAACTGATCCAGAACATCCAATTGCACTTCCATTAATTACTGTTGATGAGCCAAGTATTTCGATGACTATCGGAATCAATATTTCACCACTTGCCGGACAAAGCGGTAAGAAATTAACTGCTCGTTTAGTAAAAAACAGACTTGATGCAGAGTTAATTGGAAATGTTTCGTTGCGATTGTTGCCAACCGAACGTCCAGATGCTTGGGAAGTTCAAGGACGAGGCGAATTACAACTTGCAGTATTAGTTGAAATCATGCGACGAGAAGGTTTTGAATTAACAGTTGGAAAGCCACAAGTTGTTACCAAAACAATTGATGGAAAATTGCACGAACCGATGGAGCGTTTAACAATTGATGTTCCAGAAGAGTTCCTTGGAGTGATTACCCAGTTGATGGCGAGCCGAAAAGGCCGCATGGAGCAGATGACAAATCACGGAACTGGATGGATTCGTCTTGATTTCTCAGTACCTTCACGTGGATTAATTGGTTTCCGTACTGAATTCTTAACTGAAACTCGTGGTACCGGACTTTTGCACCACGTCTTTGATGGTTACGAACCATGGCAAGGCGAAATTCGCACACGTCCAACTGGTTCATTAGTTGCTGACCGACGCGGAATGGTTACCTCTTATGCACTTTCATCATTGCAAGAGCGTGGAACAATATTTGTTGAGCCAGGTTCTGAAGTTTACGAAGGAATGATTGTTGGCGAGAATGCACGAAATGAAGATATGGATGTCAACGCAGTTCGTGAAAAGAAGTTAACAAATATGCGCGCATCTGGATCTGACGATGCAGAACGTCTAGTTCCACCTAAGCATTTAAATCTTGAACAAGCTCTTGAATTTTGCCGTGAAGATGAGTGCGTAGAAGTTACGCCGGCAACAGTTCGAATCCGCAAAGTTATCTTTGATCAAAATGAGCGAGGCCGACTAACTGCTCGCGCTAAAAAGCGGGATTAAGGCTTAAGTACTCAACAAATTTTGAGTTAGAGGCGAACCGACGGATCGGGGCTATTCCAATAGCTCTGATCGCCAACTCACGCTTGATTTTCGCTAATTCCGAAGATAGTTGTGAATAGGCGTGGTGCTAAAACGCGCCTATGGCCACCACTGTCAGTTGGCTCGGCTTGAATAAGCCCGTGGCCAATTTAAAACTAATTCGCGATCCGGTTGGCGATCCGGGTCGGCGGTTGGAATTATCCGATGAGCAAAGATCTGTACTTTCTCATCGCGGTTCACCACTGCTTGTTTTAGGTGGTCCCGGCACTGGCAAAAGCGTATTAATGGTTGAGCGAGCGTTGTCATATATTGAAGAAGGCATTGATCCAAATCAAATTTTATTACTAACTTTCGATCGGGAAAGAGCAACGGAATTAAATGACTCAATAGTTTCTCAGATCCCTAAAAGCATTAATGGCGCAATAGTTAAAACAATTCCTGCATTTGCTTTCGGATTACTAAGGGCACATGCTGCACAGAATGGAAAAAAACCACCAACACTTTTATCAGGCGCAGAACAAGATTTTTACATCAGAGAGTTATTAGGCCCTTCGGCTATTTCAAATTTGGCTGGTTGGCCAGAGGAGCTATTGGCTGCCGTAAAGACCGCTGCATTTGCACGCGAAATGCGAGATTTGATAATGCGCGCAACAGAGCGCGGAATAAATCCAGATGAATTGTCACAATTAAGTGCCAGTGAAAATTTTTCATTATGGTTGCCGGCAAGTAAATTTTATTTAGAATACATGCAAAGTCGCACCATCGATGAAGATTACAAATTAGATCCAAGTGAGTTGATAATAAATGCAATAAATTTAGTAAGTAGAGATGAGCAATTACATCAAGAGTTGTGTGATAAGTATAAAGTGATTTTAGTCGATGAATATCAAGAAAGCGATCCAGCTCATCGAGCATTGATTAAATTGATTTCAGCACAAGAATTAACTTTGTTTGCAGATCCAGATTTAGCGGTTGGAAGATTTAGGGGAGCAGATCCTGAAGGAGTTTCACGAGCTGCTGATTCATTTGCGGATTCCAAAGGCAATCCAGCGAAAACTATCACTTTGCTAAAAAATTACCGATCATCTGTTGAGATAAATAATTTGACAGTTTCAATTGCTAAAAGTTTTAGGTATTCCAGAATTGTCAATCACCGCGAGCGAGTCTGTGCTTCTGTAAACATCAAGGAAGTTGGGCAAAGTACAGGAGTCACTAAAGGCACAGAAGACAAAGTAGATAAGCACGAGAATGGCAAGATTTTAACGGCACGTTTAGAGACGGCACACGAAGAGGCTCGATTTATTGCACATCATTTTCATTCGCTGCATTTGGGAGAAGGAATTCCTTATAACAAAATGGCAATTATTTT
>CAIUXE010000127.1 GCA_903902965.1 uncultured Actinomycetes bacterium | reverse complement strand
GCTAATGGCGGTAGTTGCATCTCTAACACTTATTACAGGTGTTGCAGTTGCTCCCGCATCACAAGCAGCAAAAATTAAGCTTTGTCTCGCACTAGATACTGGTGGCGTAGACGATCACTCATTTAACGCAGGAGCTTGGGCTGGTGCGCAAGCATCAACAGTTTCAAATGCAGAATACCTGCCAGCTGCATCATCTGCAGACTTCGCGCCTAACATCAAGAAGTTTGTTGATAAGGGTTGCGAATTAATCGTTGGTGTTGGCTATGCGATCTCGCCAGAAATCGTTAAGTCAGCAAAGGCAAATCCAAAGATCAAGTACGCAGTTGTCGATGACGCTGGTCAAGATTGCGATGCAAACTACAATTGCACAGCGGTAGCAAACGTTAAGGGTCTTACTTTCAAAACTGACGAAGCTGCATTCATGGCTGGTTATCTGTCAGCAGGAATGACAAAGACCGGCAAGATTGCAACTTACGGCGGCATTGGTTATCCAACAGTTACTATCTTTATGGACGGCTTTGCTCGCGGTGCTGCTTACTACAACAAGCAAAAGGGAACTTCTGTAAAGGTACTTGGTTGGGATCCAGCAAATCCAAAGGCTGGAACAATGGTTGGTAGCTTCTCAGACCAGAACAAGGCGCTCACTATCTCCAAAGCATTCGAGCAACAAGGTGCGGACATCATCCTTCCGGTTGGCGGCGTTCTTGGAGCTCCTTATGCTGCGGCATCAGAGAAGAGCAAGAAATCATTAACAATTTGGGTTGATACTGATGGCTACTATTCACTTAGTGCCGGTAAGTCAATTCTTCTTACAACAATTGTTAAAGAAATCGGAGCTTCTATCAAGTCTGTAGCTGCTGATGTTGCTGCTAAGAAGTTCTCCGGTAAGGCATATGTTGGAACACTTGTAAATAAGGGTGTTTCACTTGCGCCATACCATGACATAAATTCAAAGGTTCCTGCAAAGCTGAAGAGTGAAATCCTCAAGATCAAACTCGGAATCATCGCTGGAACAATAAAGGTAGATGCATAAGTAATTACCTAATTAAAACAGGAGGCCTCGAGCAATCGGGCCTCCTGTTTTTTTGGCACTAAATCGCTAGTATTCCCATGTGTCGCTAGAACTTCGTGGAATAACCAAAACTTTTGGTTCGCTTACTGCCAACGATTCAATTAATTTGCGGGTTGAGACTGGCCAGATTCATGCAATCCTCGGTGAAAATGGCGCTGGTAAATCCACCCTAATGAATATTGTTTACGGCCTATTAAAAGCCGACAGTGGCGAAATTTTGGTTGACGAAAAACTGGTAGATATCTCCGAACCAAGTGATGCGCTTAGTGCAGGCATTGGAATGGTTCATCAGCACTTTATGTTAATTCCAGTTTTCACGGTCGCTGAAAATATCATTTTAGGTCATGAGAAAAGTAGCAAATTTGGCGTGATAGATATTGATGCTGCCCGATTAGCAATTAGAAAAGTTTCAAAAGACTTTGGGTTCGAAGTTGACCCTGATGCGATTGTCGAGTCTTTGCCCGTGGGCATTCAACAGAAAGTTGAAATAATTCGAGCACTTATCTATGAAGCAAAAGTTTTAATTCTTGATGAACCAACAGCTGTTTTAACACCTCAGGAAACTGATGAACTTCTTAAGACAATGCGTGAATTGAAAGCTAAGGGTACATCGATAATTTTCATCACTCATAAATTACGAGAAGTTAGAGAAGTTGCGGATCAGATAACAATTATACGTCGCGGAAAAGTTGTTGCCGCAGTATCACCAACTACCTCCGAGGGTGAACTTGCCTCAATGATGGTTGGTCGCGCCGTAGATCTGGCACCTGTAAAACACAAGCATCAGATTGGCGAACCAATTTTGGTCGCAACAAATTTAACAGTTCGTGATGCGATGGGTACAGCGATAGTTAAATCAGTTAATTTTCATGTTAATGCGGGTGAAGTTCTGGCTATCGCGGGCGTCCAGGGGAATGGTCAATCCGAATTAGCAAGAGCACTAATTAATCTCGAGAGCCACATCGAAGGATCTATCAAGCTAGCTGGTGCAGAGATTCGAGGTTCAAGCATTTATGACTCACTCCACTCGGGCATAGCTTTTATTCCAGAATCTCGTGAATTAGATGGTCTTGTTGGTAGTTTCTC
>CAIUXE010000126.1 GCA_903902965.1 uncultured Actinomycetes bacterium | reverse complement strand
TTCCGGTATCTACGGCATTTTGTCCGTAATTGGAGATAATTTCTTTTTTCTTCTCCGGTGCTAACGCCATCTGTCAAACCTTCCCTTGCTCTTCATAGTGCTAAAAGTTCACACACTGCTCTTGGATTTTCGCTTGCCCAGGCCAAGTAGATTGCTACAGGTCTGTCCTAGCGCCGAAGGCTACCAGCGCACGCCTGACTGAGCCAATTCGAGCCTAAATTGAGCCTAAATTAGCTGGGCTTCATGAGACACCTCAATTCAGGGCTATAGATCTGGCATTTACCCATCCACCTGCATGAAATTGCGTCAGTCACCCGAAAGCTCACATCTGTTATGACTGGAAATGTTCCCTATGTAAAAGCAACGAGAGTACATTCTAAGAAATTTCAAATCTTGAGTTATGGCACTTGAGATAATCTTTCACACATGAAATCTGATGAAGAGTTATTAACTCCTGAGCAAAAACAGCGGGAATTAGATGTCATCTCTGAATGTTTCAGATTGATGCAAAGCGAACGTTCAAGATATGAAAAGCAAGCAATTGCTTTTATTGATTCAGGACATTTTTCAACAGAAACTAATAGTTATTCGATTAAGTTTTTAATAAAGAATAATCAGTTTGCTTGTATCGCAACTTCTAAATTACCAAATGCAGATAGTCATTCAACTTTTGCCCCTATTCCAGAATCTAGAGATAAACAAATTGAGGAATTGATTGAGTTATTTGCTCAATCTGAAGCTGGCCTTATCTTCTAACTATACGAATGAAATTTACTTTGTTTCAGAAGTGTATTTCCGGGCTTGGTCACAATCTTGAGCCATCTGAATCAGCAACGGATCAAGGCCATCAAAAGCAATAGTTTCACGGAGTCTCAATCCAAATTCATAAGTAGCAATCTCGCCGTAAAGCTCTAAATCGTCACGGTCTAAAACGTAAGCCTCGACTTGGCGTCCGCGCTCGCCAGGAAACGTTGGGTTGGTGCCAATTGAAATTGCGGCTGGCCAACGATCACCAGGAATTGATAACCAACCGGCATAGACGCCATCTGCTGGAATGCAGATCTTTGGCGCAGCTTTTAAGTTGGCAGTTGGATATCCAATAGTTCTACCACGTGCCTCACCATGAATGACTTCTCCAGTCAAAGTAAATCTACGTCCTAATAAAATTTCAACTTGAGTGACATCACCAGCAATTAATAGATTGCGAATTCGAGTCGAAGAAATTACTTCCCCGATGCTTTCGACAAGTGAAACCACATGGGTTGGCAAAACTTCTGCTAAATCTTTTGACGTACCTGCCGCTATATTTCCAAATGTGAAATTTTCTCCAACTACCACTTCACTTGCAGATAACTTATCAACCAAAATATTTTCAATAAATTCAGCAGGTGTTAAATTGGCGAACTCCCGGTCAAATTTAATTACTGCGACTGCATCAGCTCCCGCTGCTTGCAAGAGTTGAACACGATCTTCAAGCGTGGTTAGCCGAGGTGGTTCTTTTTCTGGCGCCAAAATTGCAGTTGGATGTGGATCGAAAGTTAATGCCACTAATTTGGGAGAGTTACTATCTGCTTTAGCCTTTACTGCAGTAGCAATAATTTGTTGATGACCTAAGTGCACTCCATCAAAAATTCCAATAGCAACAACATTTGTTGCGCCAAGTTCTCCATAAATTTTCATCGAAGCGCTCATTTGGCGGCATCCTTGGGAAAGACGATTGATGGATGCAGGCGGCCATCTTTTGGTTCGAGTATTGCAATAACTTCTCCAACTGAATTAACTGCAGCCTGACGGTCGGAGTTAACATTTCCGGAATTTTCATTAATCGCCCGGCCATAAAATATTGAGATCTCTTCATCTTCGGTAATTTCCCTCACTTTGAAGAGTGACCTGACCGCATCGACCAACTGCATGACTTTAGGCTCTTTCCCATTTTTTAATTCCGTGGAAGTAATTGAATTATCAATTGTAAATGTACCAACATGTGTTCGCCGCAATTGCGTTAGGTGGCCACCGACATTTAAAACGTCTCCAAGGTCACGGGCGATTGCTCTTATATAAGTTCCTGCAGAACAGGTGACTTCAATTTCAACATCAACAAAATCATCAGACTGAGTGATCTTTATTATTTTTTGGCTGGAGATATGAACGGGTCTGGCTTCTAATTCGACCGCTTCCCCATCGCGTACCCGCTTATATGACCGCACTCCATCAACTTTGATGGCTGAAACTGAACTTGGGCGCTGCAAAATATCACCAGTGCGTTTGGCTAACTCTGTTGTAATTTGAATATCTGTAATTGCAGCAATTCGCTCAGGTGGCGCTACTGAAATTACCTCTCCTTGCGCATCATCTGTATTTGTTGCGCTTCCTAGTCTGATCGTGGCTAAGTAAGTTTTAGATCCATCAGTAATAAATGAAAGTAAGCGAGTGGCATGTCCTACGCCAAGAACTAATACGCCGGTTGCCATTGGATCCAGAGTTCCAGCATGTCCAATACGTTTTTCTTTTAATGATTTTCGAGCTAAGGCAACAACATCATGGCTGGTGAAATCTTGATCTTTATCGATAACCAAAAAGCCAGATTTCATAACTGCCTGGTCTGCTCATCCTCATCAATTGGCAACTCTTTAACATGTGGCTTGCGGTAAGGATCTGCTTCGCCAGCAAACTCTGCAACACTTCGCATCAACTGGAGTTTTTCATCTTTACGATGCGCTGCTGCAATCACACTTTCAAGTTGAGCCGCACTTTCTGGAAGCGCATCTGCGAAAAATTCAATTGTTGGGACGATGCGTAAACCAATTTCACGGCCAAGTGTGGTTCGCAAAACGCCCTTTGCACTCTCTAGTGCTGCAGCAGTTTCTGCACGTGCTCGCTCATCACCAAATACAGTGTAGAAAATCGAAGCATGTTGCAAGTCGCCCGTTACACGAACATCTGTAATCGTAAGAAAGCCAAGGCGTGGATCTTTAATCTTTCCTTCACACGCCTGAGCAACTACTTCTTTAATTCGATCGGCAACTTTTCTAGTGCGGTAGGAACGTCCCATTAGGCGCGCTTCTTTTCTCGCATCTCGTAAACCTCAATAATGTCTTCTACCTTGATGTCATTAAATGATCCGAGTCCAATTCCGCACTCGTATCCTTCTTTAACTTCAGTAGCGTCATCTTTGAATCGTTTAAGAGTGTCAATTGATAATTCATCAGCGATTTTTTCACCTGCGCGCAATAATCTAGCTTTTGCGTTTCGGCGAATTGCACCATCACGAACAATAGATCCAGCGATATTTCCGAACTTGCTAGATTTAAATACTTCGCGAACTTCAGCGCTTCCAAGTACGTGCTCTTCATACTCTGGCTTGAGAAGTCCCTTAAGTGCTTTCTCAATTTCTTCAATTGCTTGATAGATAACTGAGTAGAAGCGAACTTCAACACCTTC
>CAIUXE010000125.1 GCA_903902965.1 uncultured Actinomycetes bacterium | reverse complement strand
TCAGCATCAAATGTGGGAAGACGGCTGGACAGTGTTAACTGCCGATGGATCGCGAAGTGCACAATTTGAACACACTCTTTTAGTTACTGCTACAGGGGCGGAAATCCTTACTCTGCCAACGATCTAATACTGCTGGAACTACTCAGGAAAGTGGCAAGCGACTTGCGATGCGCCCACAGTCAGAAGTGTTGGTTCCTCAGTACGACAGCGATCCTGGGCTTTCCAACATCTGGTGTTAAAGACGCAGCCTGAAGGAGGATTTGAAGGCGAAGGTAGATCTCCAGTCAATACGATCTGCTCTCTGCCGCGCTCTAATACTGGATCAGGAATAGGCACTGCTGATAACAATGCTTTTGTATATGGGTGATGCGGTTCAATATATAGAGAAGAAGTTGGAGCAAGCTCCATGATCTTTCCTAGGTACATAACTGCAACTCGATCGGAAATATGTTGTACTACCGAAAGATCGTGAGCGATGAAAAGGTAGGAAAGTCCAAAATCGTCTCGCAAATCTTCCAGCAAATTAATTACCTGTGCCTGAATAGAAACATCGAGTGCGGAAACTGGTTCGTCCGCAACTATAAATTTAGGTTTCAAAGCAAGCGCCCGGGCGATACCAATTCGCTGGCGCTGACCTCCTGAAAACTCATGTGGGTATCGGTTGTAGTGCTCCGGGTTTAATCCCACTCGTTCCATTAAATCTTGAACTGAGGTTTTTATTGATTTACCAGCACCAGGATCTGTCACCCCGTGAATCTTGAAGCTTGCGCCAATAATTTGGCCAATTGAATGGCGTGGATTTAATGAGGAGTAAGGATCTTGAAAAATCATCTGCATCTTTGTTCGGAAGGGTTTCATCTTTCGGGGAGAGAATTTAGATATCTCCTCACCCTCAAAATAAATCTCGCCTCCAGTAGGTTCATACAATTTCAAAAGTGAACGACCTACAGTTGATTTCCCGCAACCCGACTCCCCTACCAATCCGAGTGTCTCTCCAGCATTTAAGGTAAAGGAAACGCCATTGACCGCTTTGTTGCTTCCTTTTGATCTAACAAAAATACTGTTGCTAGTTAATGGGAAAAATTTTTGTAAATCAACTACTCGTAATAATGGCTCACTCATTTGATCACCGACCCAACAAGATGACATCTAGATGAATGTCCTGTACTTACTTCTACAAGAGCTGGCATCGTTAAATCACATGCACTTCCAGAAACCTCAGATTTGCGCGAACACCGCGGAGCAAAAGCACATCCTGCAGGTAATGAGATCAGCGATGGCGGTTGTCCAGGAATCGTTTCTAGCCGCTGCAATTGCGGACGATCCACTCGCGGAATAGAGGCTAACAACCCGTGCGTATATGGCATCTGGGGATTTGCAAATAACTCAAAAACATCGGCAGATTCAACAATTTTTCCGGCATACATCACGTTAATTCGATCCGCAGAGCCAGCGACAACTCCAAGATCATGAGTAATCAATATCATCGCCATCCCTAACTCTTTTTGCAGATCAGCAAGCAATTTCATGATTTGAGCTTGCACTGTCACGTCAAGAGCTGTTGTGGGTTCATCAGCTATCAAAACTTTAGGATTATTCACCAAAGCCATTGCGATCATCACACGCTGACGCATTCCACCTGAGAATTGATGCGGAAAAGCGTTTAGTCTTTTGCTGGCATCTGATATTCCAACTAACTCCAAAAGTTCAATCGCACGTTTTGCGCTATCTTCTTCACTGCACTGATTATGAACTTGATGCGCTTCAATTATCTGGTGCCCGATTGTGTAATAAGGATGCAGCGCCGACATTGGATCTTGAAAAATCATCGCTACATCGCGGCCACGAATCTTTCTCAAGTCAGAGCTTGGAATTTTTAGGAGATCTACTGAACCTCCACCAGTATCTAATTTTGCACTTCCTGAAATATTGGCAATTTTGTTTGGAAGTAATCCCATAATCGCTAAGTTGGTGACCGTTTTGCCAGAACCTGATTCTCCAACAATTGCAAGAGTCTCACCGCGATCAACTTTAAACGACACTCCATCAACCGCTTTAACAATTCCATCTGGAGTTCTAAATTGAACTGACAAGTCAGCTACTTCTAGCAGGCTCATGATGCGACTCGAACTCTTGGGTCAATGAGTGCATAGAGCACATCAACTATCAAATTCATCGTGATAACTATTGCCGCAGACAATAAAGTTGTACCTACAATTATCGGCAAGTCATACTCAATGACCGCGCTAAGAGAAAGTCTTCCGAGCCCAGGTAAATTAAAAACTTTTTCAGTTAAAATTGCCCCACCCAGTAAACCTGCAAAATCTAAACCGGCCATAGTTGCTATAGGTGCGAGTGCAGCGCGCAATGTGTGTTTACGCAAAATAACTTTCTCACTTAATCCTTTAGCACGCGCTGTTCTAATAAAATCTTCGCTTAAAGTTTCGATAACCGCATTTCGAACAAATCGCGTGTAAAGCGCAGCAGATGCAAATGCCAAAGTAACCCATGGTAAAAATAAAATCTGTGCCCATTCAAACGGATTTTCTAATAGTGGAGTGTAGTTGCCTGATGGGAAAGGAATTATTTTCCACTTGATAACCACAAAAACTAGTAGCAATAATCCAGTAAGAAAAGTAGGTAGTGAGGTGCCAATCAAAACAAAGATGGTGCTGGCAGTATCTGCAGATCTTCCCCGGAATCTAGCAGCTACTACTCCAAGAGTTATTCCGACGATCAGCCACAAAATCATCGCGCCAATTGCTAGAGAAGCGGTTACTGGAAGCGCGCGTCCGATCAAAGTCGTGACGCATTCATGTTGATTAAAAGAGTACCCAAGACTTGGAGCGGGGCAGTGGATTGCTGCAGCCCCTTCGCCAAAATTGCGCCCTGCGAATAGACCGCCAAGGAAAACGATGTACTGCTGCCAAAAAGGAATGTCATAACCGAGTCGAATTCGATTGGCTTCAATTATTGCTGGGTTGTTGCAATTTTTTCCGCAAGTGAGTGCTGCCGGATCGAAAGGCAGCAGTGCGAAAATTGCATAAACTGCGAAACTGACTGCAAACAAAATGGCAAGTGAAGTTGCAATACGACGCACTAAGTATCCAAACATCACTTACCTCCCTTTAATTAATCTAAAAATAAAACTCTTTAGAAAAATTCCGGAGGAGATCGCTCCCCTCCGGAATTTTCAACTTACTTACTTATTTACTTAGCTATTTGGATATCTCCGAATGATGGAGCTCCCTGTGGTTCCCAGAAGAAGACTCCAGTTAGTTTGGAGCCCCACATCTCTTGGGTCTTTGAGAAGACACCAGGAATGATCCACATTTGATCCATTACATACTGGTTAAGCGCAGCCCATTCGGCGCCTTGCTTAGCCCGATCTGGTTCAGCGAGGTTTGCTTCAGCACGCTTCTTGAACTCTGGGTAAGTTGGATCTTTACCAGCTCGTGACAATGGGAATCCATAGCCATCAAGCATTAGCTCAGGAATAACTGTTGAAGCATTTGCCCAATCTGGAGCCCAGCCAGCGCGAGATAGATCGCCTTGCTTAGTGATATCCAGAACGATGTTGTAGTAACTACCTGGCTCAATGAAGTTGAACTTCAAGATAATTCCCGAGTTCTTCTTAACTGAATCAATCCAGATTGTTGCTGCTTTCTTATTGGTATCTGAATCTCCAATATCAAAAGTCAATCCGGCAGTAGTTGCTCTTTTATAAACATCAGGACATGCAGTTTTTGCTTCTGCCATAAGTGCAGTTGCTTTTTCGGCATTTCCTTCTTGTTTCCAATCTTCATATCCAGTCGTCTTCTTGTAATCAAGACCCATTAAAGGCTTAATTACGCCATCTGCTGGATCGCCGGTAAAGGCTGCTCCGCCAGCAAGTGTTTGAAGAGCTGCGAAATCACGGGCGTAATAGATCGCTTTACGCACCTGAACGCATGGAACTTTTGAAACGTTTACGGCTGTGTAAGTTACGTATGGATCGTAAACATTTAATGCACGATCCTTCCATGCCTCAACTGGAACTCCAGCATCATCAAATACTGTTGCTAAGTTGGTAGGGAGAATGCCATCAAGTGACATCGAGGCAGGCTCTGAATCATTGATCACAAGTTGATCCCGAACTTCTTCGGCAAGACCAAAGCGAACAACGATCTTGTCTGGGTATGCATTGCGGAGTGGGTCAGAATCTTTGCTCCACTTGTCGTTACGAACTAACACCATTTCATCTTTAGCAACATACTTTTCAATTTTGTATGGGCCAGTTGAAACTGGATGCATGTCGTACTTATCTCCATCATCACTGGCTTTTGGCACAGCACTAAATGAGAGGTAAGTAACCGTGTAGTTGAAGTCGCCTACAGCACGTGAAAGATTGAAGGTAATGGTTTTGTTATCTTCTGAACAAGTAACTGCCTTGTCATAAGCTGCTGTGTCATTTCCGTCAGTCTTGTATGGTCCTTTATAAACAGAGGCGCCATCTTTATCTTTTGGAATATCTAGCATTGAGATTGCGTACCCTGGGCCATCAGTAATTACATCAGTTGCAAAGGTACGTGAAACACCGTACTTCACATCCGCACATGTAACCGTTGTGCCATCTTCAAAGGTGACGCCATCACGCAAGGTGAATTCCCATGTTTTATTTCCATTTGATGCGCGACCGGTATCAGTTGCCATATCTGGAACAACTGTTGAGCCGTCAGCGCCTGCTGCACGCTTATATGCTGTCAAAGTGCGGTGCATGTAAGAACCAAACCAGGCAATGTGCTGACCGGTGTAGTTACGGTTTGGATCAGCGTGCGTCCATGAATCTGAATGAGTCAGATAAGTAAGCGTGCTGCCTCCGCTTGAAAGTGCTGAACAACCTACTAAGCCTGCGCTAAGCAACGTTACTGCTGCTACTGACGCAACTGCTTTACGTACGATTCGGGAAGCTCCCGAAGCATTTTTAAACATATCTCCCCCTTAACGTTGGATATGTCGATCTCCATTTGTAGTTGAACATCGATATTAAGTTGTTAAACATCTATGCAGTTACGTAGCTGCACAGAATTCTATTTAAGTTGTCTCGCTCTTCGGATCAAGAGCATCTCGAACTGCATCGCCAAGTAAATTGAAAGTTAGCACCACAAAAATTAGTGAGGTTGTAGTTATGAAAAAGTAAGTTGGTTCATTCATTACATACTTAATTGAGTCCGAGATCAGGAGTCCCCATGAAGCATCTGGAGGCTGAATTCCTAATCCTAAAAATGAGAAAACGGCTTCAGCAGTTAAATAACCGGGAAGTGAAAGTGAGAAGTAAACAACTATGATGCTCCAAAGATTAGGCAGGATCTCTTTAAAAATAATTCTTGTATTGCTTGCACCTAATGCACGGGCAGCCATTACGTAATCTCGTTCACGGATTGAAAGAACTTGTGATCGAATAACACGAGCCAAATATGGCCATCCAAAGAAAATTAAAATTAGAACTAAATAAAGCATTCGCGCTGTATTGCCTTCTGCTATTCCAGATTTTTCTAATCGCTGGACCATAGGAAGACTCAATGCAACGATCATGAAAAATGATGGAAATGCCAATAAGAAATCTATGAATCGACCAATTGTTGAATCAACTCGTCCGCGAAAAAATCCCATGATAATTCCGGCAACAACACCTATAGCGATCGAAAGCACAGTTGTAATTAAGGCAACAAAAAAAGAGATTCGAGCTCCGAAAATTAACCTGGCTAATAAGTCATGACCAATTCCAGGTTCGATACCAAGTGGATGAGACCAACTTATGCCACCAAAATTTCCAATTGGCATTCCACGACTACTCAGCGTTTCTGGGAATCGTTTGCGGCCATCTATTCCGAATAGCCCGCCTATCAACGGTGCAAGTATTGTGATTAAAGTTATGGTTCCCGAGATAATTAAAGTCGGTAATCCGAAACGATTACGTCGGAAACGCCGCCAAGCTAGTTGACGTGGCGTCCGCCCAATTACGCTCGCAAGAACCGTTTTCATCACTCCTATTTATTAGCCATCAGCGCAGGTGCTGAAAATACTGATCGGTAACTTACCTGCAAACCTATCGCACCAAAGGCGCCGGCATCTAGAGTAATAATGGCCAAAACCACTCTGGAATTGCCCGATTTTCATCCCTCAAGCGCAGGTGGCTAGGCTCAACTGATGGAGCGCGCTAATTGGGGATTTACCCCTTCACATCAATCCGCTCGGGCGCGCCGCGGAATCATCCAAACACCACATGGTCAGATCCAAACGCCGGCCTTTATCCCAGTCGGCACCAAAGCCGCAGTTAAATCATTGCTACCTGAAACAGTGGGCCAACTTGGTGCCCAGGCAGTGCTATCAAACGCGTACCACCTCTACTTGCAGCCAGGATCGGCTTTGATCGACCAAGCCGGCGGTTTAGCAAAATTTATGAATTGGAATAGACCAACTTTTACCGACAGTGGCGGATTTCAAGTTCTTTCACTTGGTGCTGGATTTAAAAAAACACTAGCAATGGATCCTGGTGAGTATAACGCTGATGAAGTTATCGCGCCAGATAAATTGCGATTAGCTCACGTTGACGATGATGGAGTAACTTTCAAATCACATCTTGATGGAGCGATGCATAGATTTACACCTGAAATATCAATGCAGGTGCAACATCAAATCGGCGCTGACATCATGATGGCATTTGATGAATTAACAACTTTGATGAACTCACGCGATTATCAAGAGATTGCATTAGAGCGCACCCGCAAATGGGCGCAACGTTGCATTATCGAACATGAGCGATTAACAATTGAAAGAGTCGGCAAACCGTATCAAGCGTTATTTGGTGTAATTCAAGGTGCACAATATGAAGATCTGCGCCGCAAAGCATCTAGAGATTTAGCTGCCATGGATTTTGATGGTTTTGGAATTGGTGGCGCGATTGATAAGAGCGCACTCGGAGAAATCGTTTCTTGGGTAACTGATGAATTGCCGGAAGATAAACCCCGACACTTACTTGGCATTGGCGAACCCGATGATCTTTTTAAAGCAATCGAATCAGGAGCGGATACTTTTGACTGTGTTGCTCCTTCAAGAAACGCCCGCACCAGTGCGGTCTTTGGAGCAAACGGTAGATTTAATCTTTTGGTTAGCGCAAATAAAAGTAATTTCAATCCAATTGATGAAAAATGTGGCTGTTACACCTGCGCTAATTACAGCAGGGCTTATTTAAATCATCTCTTCAAAAGTAAGGAAATCGCTGCCGCAACTTTGGCCACAATTCATAACCTATATTTCACTGTAAATCTGGTCGATCGAATTAGAGAATCCCTAGGTGATGGTACTTATGTGGATTACCGTGATGACTTCTTGGCTCGCTATTACCCAGCTAAATAAGAATAATTAAACAGATTATGCTGAATAGGTTGGTTCATATCGTTTAACAATTTTAATTACTCGATAAGTAATTGGCAGTAGAACTACCTCAAGTAAAGTCTTATAAATGTAACCAGTTATCACGTAATTCCAAAAATCATGACCTGTAATCACACCGTAAAAAGCAACTGTGCAAAAAACTAAAGTATCTGCCAACTCACCAACAACTGTGGAACCGATTAATCTGACCCACAGAGCTCTTTCTTGCGTCTTTTCCTTAATTTTTACCAATACGTAAGCGTTTAATAATTGACCAACCAAAAAGCCACAAATACTGGCCAAAACTATGCGAGGTACAAATCCTAAAATAGCTTCATATGCTTTTTGGTTTCCCCAACCATCAGCAGGTGGTGAAAGTTGAATCAAGTAAAAAGTAAACGCTGCCAAAATCGCAAAAGCAAAGCCTAGGTATATACATTTACGGGCAGCTTTTAAACCATAAACTTCACTTAACACATCTCCGGTTATGTAAACCAGTGGAAATAAAAAGGCGCCGCCATCAGTAATTATTGGTCCAAATTCAATTAGTTTTACAGCACCCACATTTGAGAGAAGCAACAAGCCACAAAATATTGCAACAATAAACGGATAGAGACTGCGGTTTATTTGCGCAAATTTTGTAGCAGGCTGTTCGGACATGTGCGTATTCAACCCTACTTACTAGATATTTCTTAGCTAATCAGCCTGTTTTGGCAATAACAGTTGCGCTAGCTTTGAACTAATCGCTTTATCATCGCCTGAAATCTCAAATAATTTACTTCGATTGGTAGCACCAGAAATTAAAGTAATTGCATAAAGGGGCAGATCAAAAGTGTCAGCAAGTGCACGTTGCACTGCAGTAGTTGCTCTGCCATCTATTGCAGGCGCATTAACTGCCACAATTAATTCAGCAGGATCGCCATAACTTCCACCGACTTTTGAGCGAGATGCGCCAGGCTTAACCCGAACAGTGATTCGAATACTCAAAATTCTCGCCCTCTCTTGACCAGCCCTACCCACCCCTTCTAGGGTAAAGCCGCTGAATCGATTCATCTGGCCAGAGATTCAACTAACTTGTAGGAGAAATTATGACTCTCAATGAGAGCGTTCGTACCACCCCAGCCCCACGTCCTCGTAAATCAATCAAAGTTGGTTTGGTCGCTGGAGGCCTAGGGACATATTGGCCACAATTTCCAGGTTTACTTCCACAATTACAGGCTTCGGCCAAGTTTGTTTCCGAGCGCATAGCGAAATTAGACGTTGAGTTAGTCGATGTTGGTTTTATCTCAGACGCCCAAGAAGGGGCTGCTGCTGCTGAAAAATTGCGCGCAGCTGGATGCGATTTAATCGTAACTTTTTTAACTACTTATATGACCGCTTCAATGATTGTTCCAATTGCCCAAAGATCAAATGCGCCAGTGTTGGTTATTAACATGCAACCAACTGAGCAGATGGATCACGCGAATTTTGATACCGGAGCTTGGTTGGCATATTGCGGAGCATGTCCACTTCCTGAAATGGCAAATGCTTTTGAACGCGCAGGAGTTCCATTCCGAAGTGTCTCTGGTTATCTGCATGAAGAGCGAGCATGGAAAAAAATTGATAGTTGGATTCAAGCAGCTGGGATCAGAGCAATTTTGCGTAACTCACGTCATGGAATCATGGGGCATCTTTATCCAGGAATGTTAGATGTCTCAACCGATATGACAATGGTCAGTACCCACTTTGGTGGACATATGGAAGTTCTTGAATTTGATGATCTTCGTGTCCGCGTTGAAAAAGTCAC
>CAIUXE010000124.1 GCA_903902965.1 uncultured Actinomycetes bacterium | reverse complement strand
TGTCCAACTGCACGTTCAATCCATGGAATTCTGGCAACCATCATTAATCCAACAAGCGCCAAATAAGAACCAGAGAGCGCCGCTACTCGTGAAATTGTGGTGATGATTGGATAAGGACCATTTACATCGTCAACTGAAAGAGTTGAGACTAAAACTGCCAAAGTTAAACCCAGGCCCAGGCCAGTAATTGTGGCCGCTGCATCTAGCCGGAGCGATGCTCTCTTACGAGTTAGCGATTTAGCCATGGGTTAAGAATGGTCTTTTAATATGAGGATTTCCTGAGAACTAACTGGGTTCAACATACGAACTTAGGGCTATCTCAATGCGTGTAAAGCAGCTGCTACCTGCTCGCGCCTGGGAGCTCCAACAGCTCTGCCAACTTCGATGCCATTTTGGTCAAGGATCAAGGTGGTCGGGGTGGAGATGATCTTTAGCCGGCGAACTAATTCCAGTTGTGATTCCGCATCGAGCACCACATGGACAACACCCGGATGCTCTTTTGCTACCTCGCCAAGAAGTACTTTTGTTGCTCGGCACGGAGCACAAAATGCTGAAGAGAATTGCAGCAGCGTTGCCACTGAACCAAATTCAGCACCCATCTCATCTGCACTTATGCCACTTGCGGCCGCAGCCGAACCCTTTTTTGTAGTGGCTTTTAATCGACCAGAGCGAGCCCGAAAATAAAACCCGTACCCACTGGCCAAAGCTAAAATTGCGATGAGTACCAGCACGTTGTTCACGGGAGTATTGTTGCGCATGTAGGACCTGGAAGTTGCGACGAAGCAGCCAACCCGGGTCCTTTATGCATACTTTTGAATGGATTAGTTACGCCAATCGACAGGAAGGTGGGGTGAGTATCAATGGCTAAATTGCTGATGCTTACTAATTCGCGCAATAGCAGCGCCGAAGTGCTTCCCTCTTTGTCCTTATTGCAACACCAAGTAAAAATACTTCCAGCTGAAGTAAGTGTTCTGCTTGATGCGCCATCAATTGATTTGCTAATTATTGATGGGCGTCGTGATTTGAGCGCGGTAAAAAATTTGACTCGCTTACTTAATACAACTGGCGTCGGTGCGCCAATTATTTTGGTTACTACCGAAGGTGGCCTCACTGCAATTGCAGCCGATTGGGCTATTGACGATGTAATTCTTGATACAGCAGGACCTGCAGAAGTAGATGCTCGAATTCGCCTTACCATTACTAAGTATTTAGATATACAACGGGATATGAATCCTGCATCTGTTGAAATTCGTGGTGGAGAAATCGCAATCGATGAACATTCTTACACAGCGAAAATAAAAGGACGTTCTCTTGATTTAACTTATAAAGAGTTTGAACTTTTAAAATATTTAGTCCAACATCCAGGTCGTGTTTTTACTCGTTCTCAATTGCTGCAAGAAGTTTGGGGATATGACTATTTCGGTGGCACTAGAACCGTCGATGTTCATATCCGACGATTGAGAGCAAAATTAGGTCCCGAACACGAAGCTTTGATCGGCACAGTGCGCCACGTTGGATATCGATTTAATACGCCAGCAAGCCAAAATCAAGGCGCTCAAGCCCTTGCCAACAACTAAAACCATAAAATAAAGGCTTTTCATCCGATTTTGAGTTGGGTTTACCCTACTTTCGACTAGGGCCATTTACCCTATTAGGGGGTAAAATTCGAGGGTCTTGACGTATCAAATAGGTATCAAATAGATATCAAATTTATTTGGTCGCTCAGGTGCAAAAACAATCCTTGGAGGATCTAAGTGAAAAAATTTACAATCGTCGCATCAATGGTTGCCCTAATCGGTGGATTGTTGACTGCATCAAATGCAACAGGTGCCGTACTCCGAGTACCGCACAGCACTTGGCCAGTATGTACAAGTGCAGATCAAGATTTTTGCGTTGAGTCAGTATCTGTCTCACTAAATGCAGGTACCCCAGTGAAACTTACTTGGGTTGCATCTGGAACTGCTACTCCGGTAACACCAGTAGCTGCACCTGCTGTAGCTGACACCAAAACTGTTGCACCTGCAGCAGCTGACACCAAAACTGCCGCACCTGCGCCTGCAGCACCTGTAATTCCAACACCGGTGGCACAAACTGAAGTGAGTGCCCGTGCCGGAATTTCTGGACGTTGGACTAGCGAAGATTGGGCTGCAAAAGGCCTAGCCGTTTATGGATATGACGGATTGTTCATTAACGCTAAGACTGCGAATGACATGGTCAACTGGGTGATGATTGAAGTTCTTCCAGTCAAAGTTGCTCCAACCACAAACGTAACCGCAATGGCCGGCCAAGTTGGCGCACCTATTTACCAAGCACCGCTTGATAAAGATATTTATGTTTCTGTAAAAGTACGTGTTGGTGCATTTAAGAATGGCGTCTCGGTTTCTGTTGCTAATGATGTAAGTGTTGATGCAACAGTTGACGCAGCACGTAATACTCTTCTTATTGAAGGTGCACCAGTTTCTTCTTCACTACAAGCCAGCACTAAGCAATGTGATGGTGAGACCGGAAAAGCTAGCGCTAATACAGTTCAAATGTTGGTTGTAATCGTTCCTTCAAATGACGATACCAGCGGATTTGGAATTGATGGTGTATCCGGTGACATGTCAGTTGCATCTAACGGTGCATGTACCTTGGGTACTCCGGTATGGGTAGAAGCAGAGAAGAAATTGACTTGGACCGTTAAGGCTCCACACTTTGCTGCTGATGGCGTAACTGAAAACGTTGGCTTCTACAAAGCAAAAATTCCTGCAGCAGATGCAAAATTGCTATGGGGATTGCAAAACGCTAATGATGCAGCTACTGCACTTGAAGTAACTGTGACCACTGATGCAGCTGGCACCAATGTAGGCCAGAAAAACATTACGGTTAAAAATAACGTGATCTATATCAACGTAACTGGCTTCAAGTACTCATCACCTAAATTGACAGTTATGATGAATAAGAATTACAAGCCAGGTGCTGCTACTGCGGCTCCTGCTAAAGCAGTTGCACCAAAGACTGTAAAAGTAATCACCTGCGTTAAAGGTAAAACAGTTAAGAAAGTCTCAACTGCTGCATGTCCTGCAGGTTACAAAAAGAAGTAAGTTGTAAAACCCTCCAAGGGGTAGTTTATAAGTAAAGGTGCACTTAGAAATTAAGTGCACCTTTACTTATTTATATAGAAATCAAGCCCGGAATATCCTTAATGGTTCGTTGGTTGTATGTTGATGTGATGCAATCCATTATGACTCCAGAAAATCCAGGCGCTGCCTATGCTCAATTTCTAGATTCTGCTCTTATCAAAGCTAGTCAGCACAGGGATTGGAATCCATCTGATGGCCCGATGCCCGCAATCTATTTGAGCCATGGAGCGCCACCTGTTTTTGATGATGCTGAATGGATAAATGATTTTTTTAACTGGTCCCAATCTTTGCCGAAACCTAAAGCGATCTTAATTGTTAGTGCTCATTGGGAATCTGCGCCCTTAGCTCTAACTACCCCAGTTGGTGCTAGTGAATTGGTTTATGACTTTGGTGGGTTCGCGCCTGTCTATTACAAAATGCGTTATGACACTCCGGATGCATACGACTTAGCTGCAAGAGTTAGTGCACTCATGCCTGATAGTGAACCCGTGCATCAAAGCACTTCACGTGGATTAGATCATGGCGCTTGGGTTCCATTGAAAGTTATGTATCCACTTGGTGATGTACCGGTGATGCAATTAAGTATGCCTACTCACGACCCGATTAAATTATTAGAACTTGGTCGTCGCTTAAAACCGCTTCGTGATGAAGGAGTTCTAATTATTGGTTCAGGATTTATGGTTCACGGCTTGCAGCACGCTACACATGAAATGATGTTTTTTAACCAGGTGCCTGCGTGGTCGCAAGAGTTTGATGCCTGGGCAAATGAGGCTCTTGAGCATGGAGATGTTGATACTTTGGCTGATTACAAAAACTCTGCTCCAGGGATGCCATTTGCACACCCAACTGTCGAGCATTTCACTCCAATTTTTATTGCACTAGGAAGTGCGGATACTCCAGATGCAAAGGTAAAAACAATGATTGACGGGTATCGTTTTGGGTTTTCACGCCGCTCATTCCAAGTTGCTTAGCTTTTGATAAAGAAAGTACTTAAATCAGCTAATTAACAGAGTGGAACTACATCCTCAATTCGACGGATTTTTTCACTTTGGAAACGTTGTGTTAATGAAACAAAGAGCGGTGGTACTTCGCGGTTTGAATTAGGCAAACGACAAACACTTCGTTGCAAAATTGTGTCGCTCTTTACTCGAAGAACGATTCGAGGTTGTTCCAATAAAATACTGACCCAATCATCGCCATTGCCATCAAGTACATATCCAACAAGTGTTGATGCTTGATCGCCTTTCTCGACACCTTGTACTGCAATCAAAGAATCTGCAGAAGAAACGATCTGTAAGCGCTCAGGGGCTAACCAAACTTGATCATCAGCAACAAGTTGGACTCCCATAACTAATCCAAAATAAAGAATTAAAAATTGAAATGGGTGTGGCCAATCTTCTAGGTTATTGGTCCACGTTGTTACCGCTGTATAAGCAATTAGGACTCCTGCGGCGGCAAAGGCAACAATCGCAACTGCACCGTTCCAAGCAAGAGGCGATGGCACGACTGTTGCAACTAAAAACCAAGCAACAACCGAACTCCAGATTCTTGAATTTTTAGATGCAGGCTTATCAGTGATATTTGTAATTGCCGTGATTGTAAATCCAGTCGCTCCCGCTAGTAAAAGAATTGGCAGAGCTTGGACAATCGCACCAGTTACGGTCTGGCTGATTCCCTGAGCAGATAAAAAGGAAAGCGCGGTTGGGGCAGAGCGTCCGCTAATCGCAATAAGTCGGGTTAAGAGGTAAAGGACGCCAGCGAACGAGACCAATTGGGTCATATTCTCTTGCATCAATCCAGAGATCGCGCCTATGGATTTAGAGCGCTGGGCAAGAGTGAGCTTTTCGATTCGCTCTTGCATCTCTTCTTGCATCTCTTCGAGATCTTCTTTTAGATCATCAATCTCATCGTCAATTCCGTTTTTATCTAGATCGTTCTTATTTAGGTCATCGCTCATGAGGTCGAACTCCAAATCACAGATGCTGCAACAGGAAGAGCTATTGCATTTAAAGTAACTTCGGCATTATCAAGGAGCGCATATCGATCTCCTTTTGTGAATTCTTTTGAGTTATAAAGAATGGTTCCAGCAGGAACCGTCATCTGCCAAGTAACTCGAAGTTGTGGCAAATTCTTTCCAGTCGTCCATGGAACTGGAATGCATACATCGCCGTTGTCAGAAGTTACGCCACGAACTTCTCCACCAGGATAAGTCACAGTAATTCTTTGGTTTTTTGCGGATTGACTCACTGATTTTTCAAGATTTTTGCGTTTAACGACGTCATCTTTATCAAAACCCTCGCGAGTAGTGATTACATAAACATGAAGTGCATCGCCATCAATAGTCGCTGTTGATGCAAGTGCTCCAGGCCCAACATCATCAAATGGCCAGGCACCAGTACTCGCTGATCCAGCAATTGAATCTGCAAGATCACTCACGGTTGCTTCGTTATGGAAGAAATCTGCATCCACGCCTAATAATCTTTGTGCCGCAATCCAAGTTGCAACTGTTCCTTCACGAGCTGTCATGGAAAGAATTGCGGAAGCAATCTCACCGTTGTATCGAACAGCGTATGCAAGATTTCGTACTTGATGAAGTTGTGCATCTAAATCTGCATCATCAGTAAGTTTTACAATATCTGTTAATGGAATAGCTCGGAGATCTGAACTTGGTCGATTGGTGCTTGTATAACCTAGCGGAATAGTGTCGAGTGCTTGGCCAGCTACAGAGTAAGTGCGCATCATTGTGTAACCTTCAGGGCCTTTAATTGCGCGCGCTGTATCCGATGGAATAATTACTGGTTGTTCTGTCAATGTAAATTGACTAGTTACGCCTTGGCATGGCACTTCTTTAGCTTTTTGTGGGCGATCTAAACCAAGGGAAATAGCTCCAAAAAATAAAACTGGAATTATTAAAGTAATTACGACATTGCGACGATGTTTTCCAGCTAACTGGGCCTCACTGATTAGCTCCGTCTCTGAGTGCACTTCGGGAGCACGGTGAAACTTCACCTTTTTAAGAATGCCTAAAATTCGCATACCTGGAAGTTTCATTTCTTAAGTTTACCCCCGTCCCAATTAGAAATTGGGTGAAAAAGCGACGTCCTTTGAGCCTGATTATCAAGATTTGAAGCCATTCTCAAACCTCACCATCTGGTTCGGCATCCGGTTCATTGTCAGGATTTTGGTTTCCTTGAATGTCAATACCATCAATGTCATAACCATCTTTGTCATAACCATCTTCGTCATAACCGGCTTCGTTGTAACCTTCGAAGTACCCGGTGCCATCAGCCGTATCCCCATTTATATCAAAACCAGTATTGGTCTCTTTATTGATTCCCAGGTTGTTCCAACCATCTTCATTAAAGCCATCAACATCTAATCCATCTCTATTAAAGCCATCTTTAAATCCAATTCGGTCGTAGCCGTCGATATCGACACCAGCTAAGTTAAATCCATCTCTATCAAATCCAGCTAAGTTAAATCCACCTCTATCAAAGCCATCTTTAAATCCGGCTCTGTCATAGCCGTCGATATCAACATCTTGTCGGTTGAAACCATCTTTGAATCCAACTCGGTCGTAGCCGTCGATATCGACACCAACTAAGTTAAATCCATCTCTATCAAATCCAGCTAAGTTAAATCCACCTCTATCAAAGCCATCTTTAAATCCGGCTCTGTCGTAGCCTTGGAGATCAATACCAACTAAGTTAAAGCCATCTATATCAAAGCCAGCTTGGTTAAATCCA
>CAIUXE010000123.1 GCA_903902965.1 uncultured Actinomycetes bacterium | reverse complement strand
TTCGAAAATCCGAGTGCCTAAAGCGGATTCAGCCGATCAAGGAAAACTGAGAAGTAAATTGAAGACTCAAAAAATTGGGGAAGAACGCGACTTTCTACTGTTTATAGGTGTTATTTGCTTAGCCATTTCGGCTATGTCTGTCGCTGGACCACTCCAAACTGTTTATTTCTTGAAAGAACTAAATTTTTCAGATAGATGGATGGGAGCCTGGGCCATTCTATTGGCATTTGGAGCTGTTGTTGGAATTTCAATTTGGCAAAGAGTGCAAAAAAGATTTGGTAGTTATCGAATGCTTAGCATTACGATCCCATTGGCACCTTTGTACTTTGTCTTTATGACTATTTTCCCAGACAAGTACATGATTCTTTTGGCTGTTTTTTACACTGGAATTATGAATGCTGGTTCTGATTTGGGAATTCAGCTAGGGCTTTATCGATTGGGTTCTGAAAAAAGTCGTGAAGTGCTTATCAATCTTTATGTTGGAATCTCCGCAGGTATTGGATTTGTGGCGGCATTTTTTATTCCAATTTTCACTGCTCATTTTGCGCTGACCACTATTTTCATAGCGTCATATGTGATTAGATTCGTATTGTCCTTTTTGTTCTATGTTCCAAAAGTAAGAAAACGCTTGAACGATGCGCCAATAGTTTAGAGGGAAGTGAATTACGTGAGCGAAAGCAAAACACTTGCAGGCCGGGTAGTGATAGTTACTGGCGGGGGCCGCGGTATTGGCAGCGGTATTTCAGAGGTTGTTGCAGGAGCTGGTGCACATGTTGCAATTATCTATCCCGTAGCAAGTGAAGAAGTTCACGCGAAAAACATGATTGAGAAGATTGAAAAAGCTGGTGGGAAAGCAAGCAGTTATTTATGTGACATTGGCTATCAGAATCAGATCGAAAATACAGTTGCCCAAATTCATAAAGATTTAGGTCGAATTGATGGTTTAGTTAACAACGCAGGAATTTGTAACTTTGCTTCATTTTTCGAAATAACTCCAGAAAATTGGAGTAGACATCTTGATGTAAATCTCTCTGGACCATTTTTTCTGTCTCAAGCAGTAGCTCGTTTCATGAAAGAAAAAGGAAAGGGTGCAATTGTTAATATCAGTACCGTCTCAGCATTTCGTGGAGGAAATAAACAAGTTCACTACATTTCAAGCAAAGGCGGCTTAAACGGTTTAACAACTTCAATGGCACATGAAGTAAAAGGATTAGGAATTAGAGTAAACGCAATTTTATGTGGTGGAGTTGCAACAGATATCAACATAAATCAAAGAGCCGAGCAAGAAGCCCGCGATGGAAAACCTTATGTGGATCCACCTGGAGTTCGCGGCAGAGGGATACCAACAGATTTGGGCAATGCAGCATTATTTTTACTATCTGATGCAAGCGAATGGGTAACAGGCTCATTAGTTGCAGTAGATGGTGGCGCTTTAATCAGTTAATAGATTGCCAAAGACACCAAACAAGAAGGAGCAGATATGAAGATCGCAGAAGTCAAAGTTTTCTTGACTGGGCCAAGCAAATCCGATCCAGAAAAAGACGCGAAAAACAAAGGTGCTTGGCTTTCTGAGACTGAGATTGCAAACCCAATGTCAGTACACGCTGAATATCGACCAACTCGCTCGCTTTGGATCGGAATGGGTGGTCGCACTATCGTGCAAGTTATCGCTGAAGATGGAACTTATGGACTCGGAGAGAGCGCAGGCGGACGAGCATCGGCTGAAATTATTGCTGGCCATTTAAAGAAAGTCGTGATTGGGAAAAATCCATTTGAAGTAGAACGACTTTGGGACATTATGTTTCGCGCAGCATTGCCTTACGGTCGTAAGGGT
>CAIUXE010000122.1 GCA_903902965.1 uncultured Actinomycetes bacterium | reverse complement strand
GGATCGGATTTGGCCGCCAGCTTGGGCCACATTTGCCTGAATTGCCGAACCCAACAAGAGCGCGGCAATTAACGCTGCACCATATCTACGGACTGACTTCACGTAAGGCTCCATTCGCTTTAACTTCATTGATCCTATTTGTACCCGATATATATCCGTCAATGGGCGGCAAATTTATGCAGCCATTTGGCGCCTATTTAGAGCCTCGGAAAGCAAAAAATTGCTAGGAGATCGAGTTAAAAAGTTCTATATTTCTTGCATGCAAAAGAAGCGATTAGTACCCCTATTGGTTGGTATTGCTTTGGCCATTCAACTGGTCATTGCGCCAGGCGCTTCTCACGCCGACTTTTCAGATGAACGCTTCCTACCTACGCCACCTGATTTAACTCAAGGTTACATAGGTACTGCCTTTATGGATGGTCGAGTACTTCAAAATACTTCACAGATTTTATCGATGATAACTCCAGATAATCCTGACCTCTGGCGAACATATCTGTGTAGTTCACTAACTTCTGAAAACTGTCACTTGCCGGGATACAGAACTGTTTTCTTTGACCTCTTTTCGCCATGCGCAACAATTGATGATTCTGATTGCATTGAAAGCTTAAATGCAACTTTGCCGAATGGAAGTACGGTCATCGGAAAAGTTGTAAAGATTTGGAACAAGGGCGTCACCTATAAAGGCGATACAAAAATTGGAATTTCTGATGGTGGCTCTACGAGTTCGTGGGAATTGCCTGGCACAAATCCCGGTGGATCTGAAATATATGGGGTAAAAACAGGTATTTATGGTAACTATTTTTACGATACAGGCGACTTTGTAAATCGAACATTTTCGGCATCGATTCAACCTATAACTATGACCACAGGGACTCAGTATCGAAATCCGTTAATGACTATTGTTCCGCGCGGTAATGGCGGACTCAGTTGGGGAGGCTCAAACTGGCTTGGCGACGAAGCAGATTGTCAGTTAATTGAGATTAATGCTTGCGGATTGAAAGAGAGTTTTCCTCTCGATGTTAAGTATTCGCTGAAGATTCGATTGGCCAATAAAATCCCAGCATGGATGACTGGAAGACTTGGTGATCCAGAAATTAAGACTGAATCTCTAGGTGGCGACAAAACAGTAATTACCATCTCCGCAAATGCGATCAAAGTTCCTTATGTTTCAGGGTGGATTGCTTGGAAGGATGCTCCCGAGAGTATTAAAAAGCTATATCCCGCTGGCACAGGCGGACAATCCTTTAAGCCAGATGGCTTCACTACTACCGACTTATCTTCCAGAATTCTTGATGCTGAAAATGAAGCCGCTGGTGAGCGAGCAATTTCGGAGTTTAAAACATGGATTCCATTCCTAAAAGATAAGCCAGCTGCTATGCGAACCTTGTGGGTCGTTAAGAATATTTCATGGAACTCAACATCCTCACTGCAACAACAGAAATGTGCAGGGGATAACTTCTCGGGCCTTGTAACAACAAATGCATCCGTGTATAGCGATGGCCCACCTAATTTTGATAAAGATAGTGGAAGCTTGAATTACACCGTTGGCGCGCCACATTTTGATAAAGATGGAAAAGTATTTCAAGGTTCCTATAACTTGTTAATGAAATCTGATGTCGCGCGCTGTCTCTATGGCTTTAGCAAAGCACCTATTTCGGCAAAGATAGAGGTCGCTTCAGAAGATGGACAGAATTCTGTGGCGGCTACGGTGTTGAACGAATCAAATGGATGGCTGCGACTTTCAGCAAGTGGCTATCACTATTCAGTGCCAACCTTAAAAGTTAAATTAACTCAAGAGGCAGAAAAACCTGCTGTTGCGCCTACCCCCAATAGTTCGACCGCCCCTGTTGCAGTGACCAAAAAATTAACAATTTCATGCGTAAAGGGAAGAGTGACTAAAAAAGTAACAGCGGTGAAGCCAGTTTGTCCTAGCGG
>CAIUXE010000121.1 GCA_903902965.1 uncultured Actinomycetes bacterium | reverse complement strand
CAATATTCCCCACTGCTGCCTCCCGTAGGAGTCTGGGCCGTGTCTCAGTCCCAGTGTGACCGTTCGCCCTCTCAGGCCGGTTACCCGTCGTAGCCTTGGTGAGCCGTTACCTCACCAACAAGCTGATAGGCCGCGAGATCATCCCTCACCGAAAAACTTTCCAAATCCAGCGATGCCGCCAGATTTGAGTATCCGGTATTAGCTCCGGTTTCCCGGAGTTATTCCAGAGTGAAGGGCAGATTTCTCACGTGTTACTCACCCGTTCGCCACTAATCCCTTCCCGAAGGAAGTTCATCGTTCGACTTGCATGTGTTAAGCACGCCGCCAGCGTTCGTCCTGAGCCAGGATCAAACTCTCCAAAAAAATTTGGAAGTTCTCCCGGCAGAAGTGACAAACAAACTGTCGTTTATATTGTCTTCTACCAAAGGAATCGCGACGCTAAATAACCCTTATAAATAAGGAAAATTCAACGCCGACGAGGTTTTAAAAATTGGCATTGACTAATGGCACGCTGTTGAGTTCTCAAGGTACGGATGCGCACCAATTTCAAGTTTTTAAACTATCTATTGGGGCGTGCTCTTCTATTTACACACAGGTAAACCTGGGTACTTCGATGAGGCTTTAGCTGAACGTCCGTTACCGTCCGTTGCTCAGCGAAGGGCTTACATTAGAGGTACTGCTGCTCTAGGGTCAAATTGGGGTATTTGGCCCAGATTTTCACTCAGAATTGCCTAGCCAAATCAGCCCAGAATTCGCCAAAACTAGAAGAAAATCAGCCCTTAATTGCCACTCCGAGCTCTTTTTTGCCTTTGCGCAAAATCAAATAACGACCATGAATTAGCTCAGAATCAGTTGGAATAGCGCTCTCATCAGCCACTCTTTGATTATTTATATATGCGCCGCCTTCTTTTATTAAGCGACGTGCTGCAGATTTTGACTCGACAATCCCTGCAGCATGAAACAAATCAATAACAGATGGAAACTCTCCCTCAATTACTGTGTTCGGAAGTTGATTGGCGGCTGATGCCAAAGTTTCCAAATCCACTTCGCTTAGTTCACCTTGCCCAAAAAGCGCTTTTGAAACTAATTCGATCCGCTCAATAACTTCTGGTGCGTGTACAAGTGAAGTTAATTCGCGTGCCAAATACCTCTGCGCATTACGAGCGCCAGGATTTTCATTAACTTCTTTTTCTAATTCAATTACTTCTTCACGTGTGGCAAATGTAAATACTTTGATAAATGGAATTACATCTTTGTCATCGCTGTTAAACCAGTACTGATAAAACGCATATGGCGAAGTGAGTTCTGGATCTAACCAAATACTTCCTGAAGCAGTTTTTCCAAATTTGCTTCCATCCGCTTTGGCTAGTAATGGAATGGTTAAAGCGTGTGCAGATCCACCAGTAACACGACGAATTAGATCTAGCCCTGCCGTTATGTTTCCCCATTGATCGCTACCGCCGATTTGAAGAACACAGTTCTCACGTCGGAAAAGTTCTAGGAAATCATAAGATTGCAAAACTTGATAAGAAAATTCTGTATAAGAAATTCCATTACTTTCCAATCGAGAAGAAACCGAATCCTTACTTAACATTAGATTGACTGAAAAATGTTTTCCGATATCACGCAAAAATTCAATCGCCGATAATGGAGCAGTCCAATCCAAGTTATTTGCTACTAAAGCACCGTTCGGAGTTAAATCGAAATCGATAAATTTAGAAACTTGTTTGCGGATCCGTTCTACCCATTCTTGAACAGTGGCCTCTTCATTAAGAGTGCGCTCATCCGATCTTCCACTCGGGTCCCCCACCAAACCGGTAGCGCCACCAACCAATGCGATTGGCCTGTGCCCCGCTAATTGAAACCTACGCAAAGCAAGAAGTACTACGAGGTTTCCAACATGCAAACTAGGTGCTGTTGGGTCAAAACCGACATACAAAGTTAATGGCTTTTTATCTAAAGCTTCAGATAACTCTTTTCGATCGGTGGTCTGCGAAATTAATCCGCGCCATTCCAGTTCGGCCAGTAAAGAGTTCTCACTCATAGATCAATCACTCTGGTTTCTATCCAATGTTGTTGGGAAACCATAAGCGTATCTAATCTGCTTAATTGGGCGCGTACTTGTTTTGGCGAGGTCGCACCATAACTATCGCGCGCCTCTATAGCGCCTTTCACAGTTAATGAACTCTTCACTGAATCGGTAAGTTTGGGATGCAAGGAAGAAAGCTCTGCAAGAGTTAAATCTTCTAGTTGACGTCCACTGCTTTCACAAAGAGCCACCGCTTTCCCGGCAACTTCATGGGCTTGCGCAAAGACAACCCCTGCTTTTGCCAGAAAATCTGCGATCTCTGTAGCAAGTGAAAAACCAAGAGGTGCACCGACTGCCATTTTTTCACGGTCGAAGATTGTGGTTGAAACCATTCCAGTTAGGGCCGGCAATAAAATCTCTAAAGTATCTACTGCATCAAAAACTGGCTCTTTGTCTTCTTGGAGATCTCGGTTGTATGCAAATGGCAAACCTTTTAAGGTAACTAACAAGCCAGTTAAATCGCCAATTAATCTTCCGGATTTTCCACGTGCTAATTCAGCAATGTCTGGATTTTTCTTTTGCGGCATTATTGATGAACCAGTTGAGTAAGCATCATTTAATTTTGCCCAGCCGAACTCTGTTGTCGCCCAAATTGTCCACTCTTCTCCAATTTGAGAAAGGTGCACACCAATCAATGCGGCAATAAATAAAAATTCGGCAGCGAAATCACGATCACGAACTGCATCAATACTATTTTCGGCAGAACTATGAAATCCAAGAGTATGAGCGCTTAACACTGGATCAGTTGATAGCGCTGAACCAGATAGGGCTCCGGCTCCCAGAGGGCTTACTCCGGTGCGTTCCCACCACTGCTGCAATCTCTCGATATCTCGTGAAAGTGCATGCGCATGTTTAGCTAACTCATGACCAAAAATTACTGGTTGAGCATGTTGTAAATGAGTAAAGCCTGGCGACGGCGCATCGGAATAATCGGCCGCGAGTTTTGCCAATGCTTTCTCTAAATCTAAAAGTAGTTGCGCCAGCCCCACACCAACATCTCTTAAGTAAAGACGTAAATCTGTTGCAATCTGATCATTACGAGATCGGCCCGCGCGCAAAGAACTGCCTAACTCGCCAATACGTTCACTCAAAATCCGCTCTAAAGCTGAATGCACATCTTCATCATCGCCATTAGGTAATGCTTTTCCAGAAACAACATCAGCTCTCAATGAATTGATCGCTGCTTTAATTTTCTCAAAATCACTTTGCGAAACTATTTTTGAATTAAGTAGATTTGTTAAATGCACTTGACTGCTATCAAGGTCATATGGAGCTAATCTCCAATCAAAATGAACGCTACGAGAAAGCGCAGCAAGTGCATCAGACGGAGCATCCGCAAATCTGCCTCCCCATAACGCCATTACTTCTCCCCTAACTGTTTACAAAAATCATTGGTGTAGCGAATCAAAATCATATCTGCTCCGATTGAGCCAAACTCAGTAATAACTGTGCGTTTTGCGCTGCTCCATCTGATTCACTCGAAACAACTAAAACTGTGTCATCTCCAGCAATAGTGCCAATTATTTGTGGAATAGTGCCCGCTCTTGAAGCCCGATCCAAAGCACTTGCAAGCAATTGAGCTCCTCCTGGCGGCGTACGCAAAACTGTTAAATTGCCACTTGATTTCACATCAACTAAGAGGTCACTTATTAATCGAGAGACTTTGCTCAATGGCTCGTCAATTGATTCTTGATTGATTCGATAATTCGGATCTCCTTGCGAGTCTCTTCCGCGTACTGCGCCAATATCCTCCAAATCACGACTGACAGTCGCTTGAGTGACATCGAAGCCTGAATTTTTCAAGCGATCGACAATTTCAATTTGCGAATGGATGCTGCCTTGAGTGATCCAATCTTTAATCATTTCCTGTCGAGCAACCTTTGTATGAGGAATACTCATAATCTGCCTACCAATATTGCGCGTAGAGCAACCAAAAAATCATTTATATCGGTTTCGGTAGCGATAAGTGGTGGTGAAATTCTTATGGTCGTGGGGTTAGGTGAATTAACTAAGAATCCACGATCTTCTAACGCTGCCAAGATCTCTGCTCCAATTGGTTCTGTAAATTCGATTCCGATCAATAGCCCAGCACCACGAACTTCTTTAACTTTTGGAAATGTTTGAGCTGTATTAATTATCAATTCACCAAAAGCAGTAATTCTAGAAAGTAGTTGATTATCTTCGATCACCGAAATTGCTGCACGTGATGCGGCCACACTTATTGGATTACCACCAAATGTTGAACCATGAGTTCCAGGAGTAAACAACTTCGCGCTTTCACCAAGTGCGATCATCGCGCCCAGCGGTAGGCCTCCACCTAATCCTTTTGCTAATGTGATGATGTCGGGCTTGATACCTTCGTGTTGGTATCCAAACCACTTTCCAGTTCTTCCCATTCCAGTTTGAACTTCATCAATGGCAAGTAGGGCTCCGACTTCGGTACATCTTTCTCTTACGGCAGTCAGAAAACCTTTAGGAAGAGTTAATACACCGGCTTCTCCCTGAATAGGTTCGATCATTACCATCGCAGTACGTTTGGTAATTCCTTTTTTCAAACTTTTGAAATCTCCATACTTTAAGAATTTAACTCCGGGAAGCAGGGGTTCAAAGGGTGCAGCTTTACCTGGCTGTCCAGTTATTGATAACGCTCCCATTGTTCTGCCGTGGAAACTATTTGTGAAAGCCACAATTTTAGATTTTCCGGTGAGACGTGAAGCCTTAATAGCCGCTTCATTCGCTTCTGCTCCAGAGTTGCAAAAGAATAATCTTGCTGAATCGTCGCCAACAAGTTCTTTCAATTTCTTTGCAAGTTCTAGTACTTGTGGATGCGCATACAAATTACTGACATGTGAAAGAGTCTTGATCTGATCTTCGACAGCTTTAATAACTTTAGGGTGGGCATGGCCAACTATGTTGGTTGCGATACCGCCAAGAAAATCCCGATACTCCCGACCGTTACCGTCCTTTACATGCAAACCCTTACCTTCGGTGAGCAATAACCGTGGTGATCCGTAATTAGAAGTGAATGCATCATTCCACTGTTCCGAAACGCTCATGAATACACCAATGTTCCTACGGTTCCAGAAACCGCATTAGTAATTGCTCCAGAAATTCTTCCGTCACTAATTCGAGCACAAGTGGCTCCAGAGTCGATTGCATTTAAGCAGGCAGTGATTTTTGGAATCATTCCTGCACTTAAAGTGGGAAGTAATTCTCTTGCATCAATATTAGATATCTCACTGATCAAACTTCCCTCGTCAGGCCAGTTTCGATAAAGACCCGATACATCAGTCAAAAAAAGGGCTAACTCCGCTTTTAATGCCCCGGCAATTGCGCCCGCAGCAATGTCTGCATTTACATTTAATGGCTCTCCATTTTTGTCTTGGCTAACCGGAGCGATCACTGGAATGTATCCGTCTGCAAGCAATGTCGTAACTACCGATGCATCAACATGGTCAATCTCGCCAACCAAGCCCAAATCTATTGACTCTCCATTAATGATTTTGGGTTTACGAATGGCGGTAATCAAATTTGAATCGCGTCCTGTTATACCAACGGCTTTACCGCCAGCATTATTTATTGAACTAACCACGGAGCGGAGTACTTCACCACACAAGACCTGTTGAACAACACTCATGATTTCAGGCGTCGTCACTCGT
>CAIUXE010000120.1 GCA_903902965.1 uncultured Actinomycetes bacterium | reverse complement strand
TCAAGAAGCATGCGTTGGTTCTTACCAAGTCGGGCATAAACCTTCTGAAGTGATTCAGCTAGGCGGTTCTGGCGATCACTTAGGGAATCCTGGCCTGGATAGTTAGTGCCATCAGCGAACCAGAGCTTTAGATCTTGTACGCCAGTCTCATTCATGATTTCAAGGCATTCATACAAGTGATCTACTGCTTTTGCGCGAATCTTTGGATCTGGGTGACAGACTGAACCCAGCATGTAATCGTCATCTTGGAAGGTATTTGAATTAATTGTTCCAAGGCGAACGCCAAGTCCTTCGGCATGCTTTGCTAGATCTGAATAACTTTCAACCTTGTCCCAAGGAATATGAAGCGCAACTGAAGGTGCAGCACCGGTGTACTTATGTACTTGTGCGGCATCTTCGAGCTTCTCATATGGGTTACGTGGAACACCAGCTTGTGCGAATACTTTGAAACGAGTTCCGGAATTTCCATACGCCCATGATGGGGTTTCAATCCAGAAGCGCTTTAATACTTCTTTTGCTTGTGCTGGCGTTGCCATTTGGTTGCTCCTTTAAGTAGGTGTGAAAAATTACGCTAAGAAAAAAATATGCTCCAACTTCAAGAATCCTTGATCTGGTGTTGTTCCTTCAAGATCTTCAAAAAATTCCATCATCTCGCTCTGCCATTTGGTGTTCACATCTTTACCGAGCATGCCGGCCTGAGCAGCGGCAAGATCTGGAGTTTCAAAGTAACCAAAGAGCGTGCCATCTTTTCGATCCAAGAATATGGAGTAATTGTGCCAACCGGTCTTTTCAAGTTCTGCCAAAAGTTCTGGCCAGACTTCAGTATGGCGACGGACATACTCATCCATCTTTGCGGTACGAATCTTTAAGCGAAAACCAACGCGCTCCATACTTTTTAGATCCGCTCCTTCATGTAAGCCAAGGCATGTGATGCAAGATCATCAGAATCACTCCAGAGGTTGCGCCAGACGCACAAAGTATTTGAAAGCGCTGGATCAACAACTGCTGAAGAGAATGACTCAAAAGCAATAGGACCACTGTAGTTAATTTTCTTTAGGGCGGCGAAGAATGTGTCGAAGTCCACATTTCCAGAACCAAGATAGCCACGATGGCTCTCCCCGATATGTACATATCCGAGGCGATCTCCACATTCTAGAACTGCGGCTTCCATGCCATCTTCTTCAATATTCATGTGATAGGTATCGAGGTGAACGAAAGCATTTGGCCGGTTGATGTCATCTAAGAATTGCAGCGCTTCTTTACCGGTGTTAATAATATTTGTTTCATAACGGTTTACAACTTCAAGGCTTACCGAAATTCCCTTATCCCCGGCATAGTCACAAAGGCGTTGCATCGCAGCGACTGAGTTGGCGCGATTCTCTTTTGATGCTGGGCCAGGATACTTTCCAAGATTTGAATAAAGAACGCCACACATTTCAGTTCCACCAAAGCCGTGCAATACATCTGCTGCCTTGCGAAGAAGCTCATCGCCTTTAGCGATGATTGCAGGATTGGTGCTAGTTACATCTGAATCTGGTGATAAACCGAGGGAAGAAGTTGCGGTAATTCCATACTCGGCAAGTAAATCCTTGGTCATTGCGATATCGACTTTCCAAGGGTCAAGGAGTGCAATTTCTACGTAGTCATATCCGGCCTTTGCAGCGCCACCGATTGCCTTGCGCGCGCCTTCTGGTGTCCAATCCCCTGCCCAAACAAGTGCGTGTCCGCCGAGCATTAATTTTCTACCATTACCAGCCATTTCATCGACCTTTCAAAATCCTAGGTTGCGCAAAAACTATTGTTAAAAACTAACTATGCCAAGCCTATATCTAAAACTTGCCTAAAAAAAATTTGGGGCCACTCCGTTAAGAGCGACCCCAAACCTTTCAAATAATTACTACTTCAATTAGAAGTGGTAGTTATCGATGTTGTCCTTTGTGAAGATAAGTGCAGGTCCGAGGATGAGTTCGTTTCCGACTGCACCCTTTGTAACTGTACGTGTCTTGAGACCCTTGTCTCCAGGACCGCTCTTGAATACTGATCCAAGTGCTGTCTTCTGTCCACCGTTACGGATTGAGTTAGCTGCATAAACAGCTGCGTATCCGAAGTTCTCTACGTCCCATAGAGCAGCGTGAGCTGTTCCTGACTTGACGTATGCGCTCATGTCGCTTGGAAGTCCAAGACCAGTTACGAAGACCTTACCCTTTGATGGGGAGCTGTCTACGAACTTAGCTGCTGCAACGATACCGATTGAGGTAGGAGCAACAATTACCTTAACGTTTGGATACTTCTGTAGAAGTCCTTGTGTTTCAGTAGTTGAATCTTCAGGCTTATCGTTTCCATAAACAGTTGCAACAACCTTGATTCCAGGGTGCTTTGCAGCAAGTTGCTTGTTCATGTATTCGATCCAGACGTTCTGGTTAGTTGCTGTTGGTGTTGTTGAAAGAACAGCGATGTCACCTGAACCACCGGCAAGAGCTGCAGCATCATCTGCTAGAGCGTTTCCGATACCTTCTGATGAAGCTTGGTTAACGAATATTGAGCGTGCGCCAGCGGCGACGTCAGAGTCATATGCAACAACAGTTACACCCTTCTTCTGCGCAGCCTTTAGAGCTGGAGCAAGAGCGTTTGTATCGTTAGCTGCAACTAGGATGACATTGTCTCCACGTTGTACAGCAGCATTGATTTCCTTTGTCTGTGCAGCAGCTGTAATTTCAGCTGGTCCACGGTAAGCGCAAACTGCCTTTAGTTCCTTACATGCACGTTGTACACCCTTGTCAGCAGCTTGGAAATATCCAATTGTGCCGAGCTTAGGAATGTGTGCAACCTTCAAAGTACCTGCAGCGTTTGCTGGTGAGCTAACGCCAAGTACCAATGCAGATGCAACAAGTGCGCCTGCTGATAAGACTGAGAGAATCTTCTTCAAGATTTCTTCCTTTCGTCGTTGTTAACGGTTGATAGTTATTGCCTATCTTTAACTAGTTAAAGCATTGAACAAACTTCTCTTTACT
>CAIUXE010000119.1 GCA_903902965.1 uncultured Actinomycetes bacterium | reverse complement strand
TACAATTTCGGTAACAGTTGATGAAATGATTCATTTGGCTCGCGCTGTTGTTAGTGCAACAAAACGCGCACTTGTTGTGGTCGATCTTCCTTTTGGTTCCTTTGAACAATCCCCAGAACAAGCTTTACAAACTTCTATCCGCCTTTTTAAAGAGGCAGGAGCACAAGCTGTAAAAATTGAAGGTGGGGCGAAAGTTACGCCACAAATTAAGACCTTAATTAAAGCTGGGATTCCAGTCATGGGACATCTTGGATTAACGCCACAATCCATTCACACACTAGGTGGCTATCGAGTGCAAGGTCGTGGCGAAAATGGTGCCGCTTTAATTGCAGATGCACTCGCATTACAAGAAGCTGGGGTTTTTGCAATAGTGCTCGAATTGATTCCAGCGGAATTAGCTTCCGAGATCACTGCGGCGTTGGACATCCCAACTATTGGGATTGGTGCCGGAAAAGATTGCGATGCTCAAGTTTTAGTTTGGAGTGACCTGATGGGCTTAACTGCAAAGCCACCGAAGTTGGCAAAGGCTTATCGAAATTTACGGCTTGAGATGAGCAACGCAGTCAAAGAGTGGTCAGCAGATGTCGCTAGTGGCGTCTTCCCAGATGAGGGGCAGATTTTCCACTAATTTTCCACTAATTAAGGTTGGCTGGTTTTGCCTAATTTGATTTGTATGAAGTTAGAATCAACGGATGAGTAAAACCAGATCTCAGCTATCAAAATTGCGAGGTTTTGGATTAGACCTTTCTTTGCTCAGAAGAGTCCGCGATTTTCGACTTTTATTTTCATCTGGCCTAGTTTCGGGCCTTGGATCGATGATCACTTATGTCGCACTTCCATTTCAAGTAAAAGAGATCACTGGATCTTATGTTGCAGTGGGTTTGATGGGGGCGGCTGAATTAATTCCGCTCATTGTGTTTGGTTTATATGGTGGCGTCCTTGCTGACTCCGTTGATCGGAGGAAATTAATCCTTATTGGTGAAACCTGCGCTTTGTGCCTATCGCTAATGTTGCTAATAAATTCGCAATTATCTAACCCTCATTTATGGGTCCTATACGTCGTTGGCGGCTCTTTTGCTGGAGTAAATGGACTGCGCGGACCAAGTATGAGCGCGGTTGTTCCACGGATTGTTTCGCACCAAGATCTTCCCGCAGCGAGTGCAATTATGGGATTGCGATATCAGATCCCAGTAATAACTGGACCAGCATTGGGCGGAATCATAATTTCCATCTGGGGCGTTACTCCGGCTTTTTCAATTGACGTTATCTCTTACGCCCTCTCATTGGTTCTTCTACTGCAAATTTCTCGAATACCCCCTAGCGAAAAGGCGACTCCACCATCTATTGGGGCATTGTTCGAGGGAATCAAATATGCAAGTAGCCGCCAGGATTTAATGGGCACCTACTTGATCGACCTTGCCGCCATGTTTTTTGCTATGCCTACCGCTTTATATCCATTTTGGGCTGATCAACTTAACTCTCCACAATCACTTGGATTCATGTATTCAGCGGTAACAGTTGGCGCATTTTTGGTAACGATTACTAGTAAGTGGACATTGAAAGTGCATCACCACGGTAGAGCAATCATTTTTGCTGCATTGGCTTGGGGAGTTTCAATCACGCTAGCTGGCATATATGACAATGTTTATTGGGTTTTATTGTGTTTAGTATCGGCAGGGGCAGCCGATCATGTCAGTGTTATTTTTCGCGCAACTATTTGGAACCAAACAATTCCTGATGAGCTGCGCGGTCGACTTGCTGGCATCGAATTACTTTCTTACGCAGTTGGACCGATTGGCGGACAAATGCGCGCCGGTGGAATGGCCGCGGTTACTGGATTGCGTGGGGCAGTAATTGGTGGTGGATTGTTATGCGTCGCGTCGGTTACTGCATTAAGTTCGGTTTTACCTAAATTTCGAAAATATGATGGACGTACCGACCCATTTGCGGTTTCTGAACGGGAAATTCGGGCAGCGCGAGCATTATCTGCGGTGAAAACAGAAAATTCTGCGGATGAAAAGTAAATTTGTGGCCCAGAAAACCAAAAAAAGAAATTTCTGACAGGGCACAAAAATTGCAAAATATTGGTGTGCGACACGGCACAAAATAATTTGCGCAAATGCTGGAACTTATTGCAAAAGAGTGGAACCCTTCTCTTAACAGGTTCGGTGACGGATCGAACCCAGCTGACAGGAGAAGTACGTGGCTGCAGCCAAGAAAACATCAAAGAAGCGCACGACCAAAAAGGCAAGCGCTAAGAAGGCAGCTCCAAAGCGTCGCAAGAAAGCAGCTGCTAAGAAAGCAGCTCCAAAGCGTCGTAAGAAAGCCGCTAAGAAAGCAGCTCCAAAGCGTCGTAAGAAAGCCGCTAAGAAAGCAGCTCCAAAGCGTCGTAAGAAAGCCGCTAAGAAAGCAGCTCCAAAGCGTCGTAAGAAAG
>CAIUXE010000118.1 GCA_903902965.1 uncultured Actinomycetes bacterium | reverse complement strand
GTTTACGATCTCCAGTAATCGATCAAAATGATTTGGAGCAACCATATTATTTGCATGGCCCAGAACGATCCCACGATCTCGTATGCCTTGATTTGCCATGTTCATAAATTTAGCTGATCCTACTTTTCCTGAATCTGCCAAAGTTCCTGACCACAACATGGGCTTTGTATAACCGATCTCAGCAGCCGCATCGATTACTTGTGCATTTATTCCACCATATGGAGGCCGGTAGTAAGGTTTTGCGTCAATTCCAAAACGTCTTTCCATGAAATTATGACAATCCATTAACTCTTTCTGAACTTGTTTGGCAGTGAGTTTTGTTAGCAATGGATGATGCATAGTGTGGTTTGCTAATTGAATCTGTCCACTTTCCACAAAAGGCTTAAGTAATTTTGCATTTGTCTGCCATGGTGCAACGGCACCGTAAACAAAGAAAGTCAATCGAAGGTCATTTTCAGCAACAAAATTAATGTAACTCTTCACGGCATCGTGGCTGCAACCATCATCAACAGTCCAGGCAAAGCGCGCTGTGTCACTTTCAGGCAATCGGATGATTGCGTTAACTGATGCAGCATTCGCTGAATCGAGAATAGATAGCGGTATCGAACTCGTTGCCACGGTAGCAATTGATGCGCCCATCACTTTTAAGAAATCCCTACGCTCCAAGGCACTCTCCAATGTCTGATGGGGTGACGCGAAATCTATCTGAAGGCATATTAAATTGATGTGAATGGGCCAAAAGTGGACAGGGAAGTGTTTCGGATCTTCTCGCCTACTGGGCCCGCTCAGCCTACAATTCCGCTATGACCAGCAAGGATGGGAGCCGAGAGTCGTACTTTCCGGCTATTGAGAAAAAGTATGGTGAGCCGATCTCGTATTGGCACAAGATCATGGCTGAACTGATCGACCAAAAATACCCCGAGCAGATCGCGCACCTTCGCGAGAATTATGGGTTCACCCAAACTCACGCAAACGCTCTGGTCATGTATTCGCGCGGTTCCAACTCATCAAAACGATTTGCCACTCCAGCCAAATATTTTCAAAGTTTAGATCCAGCGCAGGCTAAGACGATCAAGGCGATGTTTTCTGCAATCACAACGAAGTATCCTGAACTTAAATTAGTTATAGCCTGGAACCAACCAATGCTGACATTTGGAAAGCATTATGTCTTTGGAGTTTCAGCGGCAAAAAAACATATTTCATTTGCGCCTTGGAGTACGGATGTGATTGAAAAATTCACTGCAAAATTGAAAGATTACGATGTAAAGAAAAAGACTATTAGTGTCTCTAATGATTGGAAAGTAGACGAGAAACTCTTGCAGGCAATGGTTAAAGCTAGACTCTTAGAGATTGAAGAGTTAACAAATAGTTAACAAATGTTGAAAAACAACTCCAATGGTTCAGCAACACTTAACCAACATTTGTACTTGCCCTTAATTAGGTAGCCTATAAAGTAAGCATGAGAGTCGCGATTTCTGCTGAATCATTCCTTCCACGTGTAAATGGCGTCTCGAATTCAGTGTTGCGGATCATTCGACATCTTGAGGACAACGGTCATGAAGCCATGATTTTCGCTCAAGGTGGGGGGCCGTCCGAAGTTTCAAATACTCCCATTTTTCGCACACCAGCAATCGCAATTTCCTCAGTCGCCCAAGTAGATCTTTCAAGGGCTCCAATAAGAATTCTAAAAAGGGAACTGACCAAATTTCAACCCGATATCGTCCATCTTGCATCTCCCTTTTTGCTTGGAGATCAGATGGGTAAAGCTGCAAAATCTCTTGGAATTCCGACCCTTGCCGTATACCAAACAGATGTTGCTGGCTTTGCAAACTTTTATGGCTTCGCCCCCGTCGCCCTTCTATTCGAAAATTGGTTGCGGCGAATCCATTCAAGAGCAGATCTCAATCTCGCACCCTCTACACATGCAAAAAGTTACTTAAATAAATTGGGAATTGAAAATGTTGAACTCTGGGGTCGAGGTGTAGATACCGAGCAATTTAACCCTTCACATCGCAGTGAATTACTCCGGAAGAGTTGGGGTGCTGATAGCCAAAGTTTAGTAATTGGATATGTGGGTCGCTTGGCACCCGAGAAACGAGTAGAAACCTTACGCCTAATCAATCAAAATCAGATAAACCGTAAAATAAAAATAGTAATTATTGGTGATGGACCTTCCAGATCAACTTTGGAAGTGTTGCTGCCCGATGCATATTTTGCTGGTCATCAATCTGGAAAAGAGTTGGGGGCTGCTCTTGCTTCCATAGATTTACTCATAACTCCCGGTGAAAATGAGACTTTTTGCCAGGTGATTCAAGAAGCAATGGCATCTGCGGTTCCGGTTGTTGCACCAGCAATTGGAGGACCGCGCGATCTAGTTAGAGACGGTGAAACAGGAATTTTATACTCCCCTGGAGATGTTGCCGGGATGGTCGAATCGGTTAATCGAATTTTAAATGAAGACCAACTACGGATAACTTTAGGTCGCTCTTCGAGGGCGATAGTTGAAGGGAAAACCTGGCCAAAAGTTTGTGACAACTTATTAGGGCATTACGAGACCGTTCTTTCAAATGCATCCATCAGCAGTGAGAGCGTCGCTTAATGGCGAAGATCGCCCACATCGCCAATCTTTATGGACCAAAGAGTGGCGGCCTCAAAACTGCCATGAATTCAATCGCCCAGGAATATACAAATATTGGACATGAAGTGATGTTGATTGTGCCAGGTGAGCGAGATTTGGTAACCGAAAAACCATTTGGGACGGTAGTTGAAATTAAGGCGCCAATAATTCCATTTTCAGGTGGATACCGAGTTATATTTAACACTAATAAAGTTAAAGCGGCACTAAAAAAATTTGCACCGCACTTTTTGGAGATTTCAGATAGAACAACTTTACTTAGATTGTCAGATTGGGCTAGAACAGAATCTATAGATACAGCGTTTTATGCACATGAACGAGTAGACAAGGTAGTCGCAGCATTTCTTCCATTTCTTCCATTTAAAAAACCTTTAATTAATTACGCAAATCAAAAGATAGCAAATAAAGTAGATCACGTAATTGCGACAACTGAGTATGCTGCGACTGAGTTCCGCCGACTAAATTCAAGTAATAATTTAGATTTAGATTCAAAACTTACTATCTCACCTTTGGGTGTTGACTTGAAACACTTCACTCCTGAAAACTTTAGTCCTAAGTTAAGAGCAAATATTGGCAACGGGCTAAAAATCTTATTGGCATGCACCAGATTTTCAAAAGAAAAAGATCCAGATTTTCTTCTAGATATAGCCCGTGCCTGCAAAATCAATGGCACGCAATGCCAACTAATTATTGCAGGTTCTGGGCCTTTAGCGAAAAAGTTAGTTGCAAGAGCAGAAAAAGAAGATCTGCCAGTTTCCTTCATTGGTTTTATAACTGACAAAAATTATCTGGCCCAATTGCTAGCAAGTGCTGATCTCTTCCTGGCGGTTGGGCCAATAGAGACCTTTGGATTAGCTGCGTTGGAAGCACTTGCCAGTGGAACCCCAGTTATTTGCCGAGACAGTTCAGCGATCACTGAAATAATCGATTCCAAATGCGGTTATTCGCTACCCCGGGATTCTTCTCAGTGGGCTGAGCAAATAAGAAACCACTTTGACCTGGATCAAGTAGCAATTTCAAAATTTGCAAGAGAGAGAGCAGAAGAGTTCTCATGGGAGGAAAGTGCACGAAAACTCTTATCGAGGTTTAAAATTACTCAGGAGTCCTCGCAAGAAAAATTCTAATATAGATTTTTTTTGGGAAACTTATTACTTATGATTAGCCAAATCAATGCAGGAACTAGGTCAACACTTCTTTTGGCAAACCATTTAAACCCATTTGTGAATAACCAGATAAACTCTTGTCGTTTATCGGAATCTCGTCCTGTGGGGAGTTTAGTTCGAGATCTTCTAGGTAAAAACATAGAACGGCGTACTAAATCAGAAATCTCCTGATGACCTTTTGCAGACGGATGCATATGATCGATGTGCCACATTGTCATGTCATAAGACATTGGAAGATCCCACAGCGAAATATAGATCGCTCCATTTTTTACGGCGACCTCTTCAATAATCCAATTCATGATAATCACACGTTTTTGCAAGATTCTCTTCAAGGATTTTGGCCCTGGCGCCGTTTTCATCGGATCTGGAATCCCCAGAAAAACGGCAACAGTTCCATTTTCGGTCAATTGGCTTGAGATTCGCTCAACGCAAGATTCAATTTCTGGTGGGGAAAAATCACCTCTGAGCACATCATTAGTTCCTACACAAATAAGTGCAATATCGGGTTTCATGGCAACTGCTCCATTGAGTTGGTGCTTTACCACGTGCCTAAACCTT
>CAIUXE010000117.1 GCA_903902965.1 uncultured Actinomycetes bacterium | reverse complement strand
ATCACCGCAGCACGTAAAACTGAAGGTGATGGCCTAACCAGCACTATGAAGAAAGTTAGTGCGAGTGCAACGATTAGCCACAAAGCTCTTCCTTTTACTCCAACTCTTCGACATAGTGCCAAAACTAAAGCGGCTACTATCGCAAGATTTGCTCCACTGACCGCAGTTAAATGCGTTAAGCCGGTCACGCGCATATTTGTCGTCAACTCAACTGATTGAAATGTGCGATCTCCAATCACAATTCCAGGTATTAATCCCATAGCCGCCGCTGGTAGTCCCTGCATGCAATCTCGAAGTGCGCTTCGCATATGAAAAGTAAGTTTAGAAATATAACTTGGATTACTAAGAGTCCTTATTTTGCTCTTCACAAAAATAAATGCAGAAACGTTAGCTAAGCGATAATCTGAAACTTTGCCAAAGAAATTTACCTTAGTTCCTGGAACAAGATTTTTAACATTATTTGTAGTAGAAACCAGGATAGGAACTCGCACTCTCTCTCGATTTACTTCTTTTGTTCTCAAATAGAATGTAGCTGATTGCGGAGCCCGAAAATCACCTCGAATTTTAGATTTACTAAGTTGTGGATCAGATGTAACTACTCCAACAACACTAATGCTTTGGCCCTTAATGCTCAGAAATAGATCGCGATGTAGTGCTGCCTCGTGAATTCCGGTTATCACACCACCCAAAAATATTGCTAGACAGAAAAGTTGAAGAAAATAACTCTTCTTTTTAAACAGAAATATGAGTGCGATTGCAAAAGTTGCAATTAATAATAAGGTAGCTGGAGTTCCATAAAATAACTGAGCACTGGCACATCCAAGCCAAATCCCAAACGCTGGAAACAATAACCGCGCATCAGCTAGATCTTTCACACCACAACAACCTCTTTAAGTTCATTAAATTTCGCATCACCTATACCGGAAACTCTGCGCAACTCATCAACAGATTTAAAGTTTCCATTTTTGCTACGCCACTCAACAATTCGAGCCGCCAAAACTGGACCAACACCCGGAAGGCCATCAAGTTCAGCCAAATTGGCGCGATTTAAATTAACTTTTCCGCCACGCGTACCGCTCGATCTCGAAGAAATAGATCGCCCTGAACCAGAACTGCCTTCTATGTATATCTGTTCACCATCTTCAAGTAATCGAGCCATATTTACCCCACTTGGATCGCCGCCTTTCCCAACTCCACCGGCAGCTTTTATGGCATCAATCACGCGTGAACCTTGTGGTAATTCATAGACATCTGGATTTTTAACTTTGCCTGCTACATCTATTACTAGAAACTTATTCACTTGCACAGGTTCGTTAATGATTTGAGTGTTATCTACTTCTTCAATTCCAGATTCCAAAGAGATTCCAGCAGCGTTTGGAATTTCCTTGACACTCCCATTCCATAATAAAAATATAGCGAGAACTACCCCGGCTGAGATCACAACCAAGGCACTAATAAAATGTTTCTTTTCTATGTGCACTCGAAATTTATGTGTTGATTCTGGAAGAATTTGACGAAGACGCGAAATTAACTCTGAATCTATTTTAGGCATCCGTAAATTGTAGAAAGTTGCGTTTTTCTAGAAGTTAGCAAAAGTTACAGATGTAGATAATTTTTGCTTGTGGTTAACTAAACGCGAGGAGCGATTACAACCGCAATTGCGCCAGGACCAACATGTGTGCCGACTACGGCGCCAACTTCAGTGTTGCTGACATCACCTAAGCCAGTTAAAACGCTTCTGAGTCTTGCGACTACTGCTTCTGCTTGAGATTGCGCTCCCAAATGATGAACCGCAACATCTACAGCGCGTCCTGCTGTGGCAGCGACCGCCATCTCCTCTAAACGCACCATTGCTTTCGCAGCAGTTCTAACTCTTTCAACTGCAACTACTTCGCCATCATCTACGGTGAGGATTGGTCTGATCGCAAGAGCAGTAGCCAATATCGAAGCGCCTCTACTGATTCGACCGCTTCTGCGTAAATTTTCTAAATTCGCAACTGAGAAGAAAATCGAAGTTGCTTTCATACGCAATTGCGCACTTTGAATAATTGTTTGAGAATCTAATCCCTCTTCGGCGGCCTGCGCGGCGGCAATAACACCAAAACCAAGCGCCATTCCGACTGTGCGCGAGTCGATTACATGCACCGGGATGGGTGAATCTTTTGCCGCAATCCGGGCCGCATCAGAAGTACCGGACATAGATGAAGAGATGTGCAAACTAATAATTTCTTTTGCACCATTTGCAGCAAGTTCTTGATAAGCCAATAAGAAGGTCGCCGGATTTGGTCGCGAAGTTGTTGCTAGTTCTCCTTTGCGGAGTGCATCAATTACATCAGTGGCGTTTGGATCTGCTTCAAAATAACTTTTACCATTCCATTGAACAATTAAAGGAACAACTTT
>CAIUXE010000116.1 GCA_903902965.1 uncultured Actinomycetes bacterium | reverse complement strand
CAAAAAAAGAGCTAACTCCGCTTTTAAAGCCCCAGCGATTGCGCCCGCAGCAATGTCAGCATTTACATTTAACGGCTCCCCATTTTTATCTTGGCTAACCGGAGCGATCACTGGAATGTATCCGTCTGCAAGCAACGTCGTAACTACAGATGCATCGACATGATCGATTTCGCCAACTAAACCCAAATCAATTTTCTCTCCATTAATGATTTTGGGTTTACGAATCGCGGTAATCAAATTTGAATCGCGACCGGTTATGCCGACGGCTTTTCCGCCAGCATTGTTTATTGAACTAACCACGGAACGGAGTACTTCACCACACAAGACCTGTTGAACAACACTCATGATTTCAGGCGTCGTCACTCGTAAACCAGAAATAAACTCGGACTTAATCCCAAGTTTTTCCAATGCAGCTTCAATCTGTGGTCCTCCACCATGCACCACAACCGGTTGGTTACCGGCGTGCTGTAATGAAACTACTTCACTGGCAAATGCACTTTGGAGGCTCGCATCTGTCATCGCATGGCCGCCATATTTGATAACTATCATGATGAATACGCCGAATTCTCATGAACGTACATCGTGCTCAAATCATTTGTCCAAACAGTTGCTTCAGATTTTCCACTTTTTAAATCAATTAAAATCGAAACATCTTTTCCGGTCATATCTACAAGTGCGCGATCAGCCCAAGGCGCGCTGTTCTTCGCAATCATGGCTCCATTGATAGAGACGTCTAAATCTGCTGGGTCGAAAATCGCATCTGTAATTCCAACCGCTGCCAAGATTCGTCCCCAATTTGCATCTTCGCCAAAAATTGCACATTTCAATAAGTTATTTCGTGCGCAGGCCCGACCGACAGATACCGCATCGTTTTCATTGACAGCATTTATAACTCTTACAGCGATTATTTTTGTATGGCCTTCTGCATCACTAATCAATTGATGAGCCAGTGATGCGCAGACCTCTACCAACTGTGCCTTTAAACTCTCCAGAGAAATTTTCACTCCTGAGGAACCTGACGCCATTACCAAAACAGTGTCATTTGTTGATGTACATCCATCTGAATCTATTCGATCAAAAGTTTGTTCAGTAGCAAATTCAAGAGCTGCCTTTAGCTCATCTGGCTCAACAACTGCGTCCGTCGCTAAGACACACAACATAGTTGCTAAAGATGGAGCCAACATTCCAGCACCTTTTGCAATTCCTATAAATGAAATACCTTCAATATTTGATCTAGCGATCTTTGGTTTGGAATCCGTTGTCATAATGGCATTTGCTGCGCCTTCCCAATCATCAGAATTGAGATTGCTCACTGCCAGAGCAACTCCTGATTCAATCTTCTCCATTGGAAGTCGAACACCAATTAATCCAGTAGAACAAATAAAAGTATCTGAGGAGGAAATCCCTAGACTTTCCGAAACGATTTCAGCACTTTTATGCGTGTCTGCAAAACCTTCAGGACCGGTACACGCGTTAGCTCCGCCAGAGTTCAGCAGTACAGCTGCTATTTGTCCATCCTTAATTACCTGTTTGCTCCAGACGACAGGGGCTGCAATAACTCGATTTTTTGTAAAAACTGCAGCAGCACTTTTT
>CAIUXE010000115.1 GCA_903902965.1 uncultured Actinomycetes bacterium | reverse complement strand
AGTGAGCTCGATAGTTAATCGAAGCGGTGTTACTTCGGTGATCATCAAGCTAACGACCGATGATGGCCTTGTGGGTTGGGGCGAAGCGTGTTCTGGCGCCGATGTGTATTCCATTGAAGCTGCTATCAAAGCGATGTTTCCTTTTATAAAAGATAGATCACCTTGGGATTCTGCTGAACTTAGAGAAGATGCGTTTCTGCGCGGATTGTGGGCGCTTCGGGTTTCCACTGGAAATTATGCGTGGGCCGCAATTGATATGGCGCTCTGGGATTTGTGTGGAAAGAGCGCAGAGTTGCCGGTTTATAAATTACTTGGTGGTGCAATTCGATCTGATGTTGATTATTTCTATTACTTAACCCATGGAACGATTGCAGATATTGCTGCGCAATGCGCAGATGGAATGAAGCTTGGGTATGAAACTTATTATCTGAAGACCGGCATCGACCTGGAACATGAATTAGAGATGGTTGCGACAATCAGAAAAACAATCGGGCCAAAGAATCGAATTCGCCTTGATTCAAATGGGGCTTGGTCACTTCAAGATGTACCACGGAATCTGGCTAAGTTTGAGAAGTATGAGATTGATTTTATTGAACAGCCAGTGCGCGAACATCCAATGTCTTTAATGATTGATCTGCGGACTAAGACTTCGATCCCGTTGGCAGCAAATGAAGGCTTGTGGAGCGAGGAAGATGCGAATCGATTGATTATGAATCGAGTTGCCGATGTTTATACATTTTCACCTTATTGGGTTGGAACGCTCGCTAAATTTAAGCAGGTTGCCTACGTTGCAAATGTTATGGGCAGCAAAGTTTGTCGCCATACTCACGGCGAGATGGGAATTGCAGCAACAGCTTTTCATCATGCAAGTTTGACGATTCCTAACTTAGTAATGGGAAATCAACAGACCGCAGCACATATGGAGGGCGATATTTTAAAGAAGCAGATTCCTTCAGCGAGATCACCGAAGTGGGGACTTCCAGAAGGCGTCGGACTTGGTTTTGAAATTGACCGGAGCGCTCTTGAATCGGGAATTCAACGATTCAATAGCCAAGGACAGTATTTACCGTATGGCAAAATCTAATATCAAACTTTCAAAAGGCGACTTAACGGTAGAGCTCTTACCAGAATTTGGTGGGCGAATCTCATCGATAAAGATTGCTGGATGCGAAGAGTGGATAACACAACCACAAGATGAATTAGTTCCGAGGTTTCCTGGCGATATTTTTATTAGACCAGAGATTTCTGGTTGGGATGAAATGGTCCCGACAACCGATGCCTGCATATCTTTTAGTGATGAGAAAGAGCTTCCTGATCATGGTGAAATTTGGGCGCGAAGTTGGGAGGTAGTTTCGGAATCAGCAGATAGTGCGCTTGTGAGTATTGAGCTTGACGTGCGAACTCTTAAATTTTCGCGGGGTATTTCGCTATTTGAATTACCAAATAATCGGTATCGAATCGATCTAGATTACAAATTACAGAATGTGGGCTTAATTTCTACTCCTGCTTTCTGGTCATGCCACCCAATGTTTCGGGGCGAAGATGTGAAAAGTGTTTCTGTTAGAAGTAAGAAACCGCTGATTCAAACCGCACCAGAATCCCCCGCAGTTGCGCAGACTTTCTTGCCATTAGATCTTCCGAAGGGAAAATCTATCGAGTATTGGTGTGAGACTGATGATGAGATTGAGTCGATGGATATTTTGCGCAATAACGGAGAGGTCTTGAGCTTTGAATGGGACCAGGCAGAGATTCCTTACTTTGGAATCTTTATTGATAATCATGAATTCTGCCGGGCCGAAGTTATTTCACCACAACCTGCGATTGCCTACAAAGTGAGTGAACGAAGCGCAGAAATTGCTGGGCTTATCCCTTTGTTGGCACCGCAAGCAATACAGCAATGGAAACTTTCGATTTTCCTAGATCGCGCCATATAATTTCTTATGGACTTTAAAGGCAAGAACGTACTTATTACGGGTGGCGGAAATGGAATTGGCGCCGCAACTGCAAAGAAGTTTGCAGGGTATGGGGCAAATGTAATTGTCACCGATTTAGACCAGGCTTCAGCCGTTTTGGTAGCAAACGAGATCGTGAAGGCTGGCGGAAGTGCCATCGGACTAAAGCTTGATATCACCGCGATTTCAGATTGGAACGCCGTCGCAACCGAAACCCATGCGAAGTATGGAAAAGTTAACGTCGTTTTCAATAACGCTTATTTAAAGATTGTAAAACCAGCACATCTAACAAGTGTTGAAGAGTGGGACAAGCAGATTGATGTGAACTTTGGTGGAATTCATAAGTCAGTAATTACTTTTATCGCAGATCTGCAAGATACAAATGGTGCGATGGTGAATACCGCATCGGTACATGCACACTTTGGATTCTTAGGAAGCGGTGCTTATGCCGCGACTAAAGGTGGAATCGTTTCGTTAAGCAACCAGCTCGCAGTTGAATATGGCCTAAAGGTTCGTGTGAACGCGGTGCTACCAGGGCCAATCATGACTCGAGTTTGGGATACCGCATCTGATGAAACTTTTGATGAAGCAATTAGAGGTAATGCAATGCATCGTATGGGCTTGCCAGAAGAAGTAGCTGAAGCGGTCTGTTTCTTAGCTTCGGATAAGGCTTCTT
>CAIUXE010000114.1 GCA_903902965.1 uncultured Actinomycetes bacterium | reverse complement strand
CATTCGAAGTAAGAACCCATTACTCCGCCAGAATTTGCCAAAATATCAGGAACAATGATTGAACCCCATTCCCGTAATTTTCGGTCTGCGGCGCTTGTAATTGGTTGATTTGCTCCTTCAATTATGAAATCAGCTTTAATGCGATCAACATTTTCTTCATTTATTACACCGCCAAGTGCTGCGGGAATTAATACATCACATTCAATCTCCAAAACTTCAGATGAGCCAACTCGTTCATCCACTTGCGCATCGGCTAGTGTCGGAAATTGCAGTAATGATTTAACATCAAGCCCTTTACGATTAACTACGCCACCTGTTACATCGGAAATTGCAATAACTTTCATACCTAGCTCTTCACAACCTAGTGCCGCAAATTTTCCAACATTTCCAAATCCCTGAATAACGACGGTTGCACCTTTTACTTTCTTGTCGTTCTCCTCAAGGGTTGCGGCGGCAATTCTTGCCACACCACGGCCAGTGGCTTCTTCTCTTCCAGGTGCACCAAAAAGTTCAACTGGTTTACCAGTGACGCAAGCTGGCTGAAATCCCTCTAGTCGGTGGTATTCATCCATTAGCCAGGCCATAGTTTTTGAATCGGTTCCCATATCTGGTGCTGGAATATCTCGGTGATGACCAAGAACGTGCACGAGTGAACGGGTCCAACGACGAATGATCTCTTCTTTTTCGATTGCATTTAATTTTGTTGCATCGACAGCAACACCACCCTTTGCACCACCGAATGGCACATCGATGAGTGCAGTTTTCCAAGTCATTAAACTTGCAAGTGCGCGCACTTCGTTCAAATCAACATCTTGGTGAAAGCGAATTCCACCTTTTCGTGGTCCGCGGGCGCTTGAATGTTGAACCCGGTAGCCAGTCAATACCTCGACATCGTCAAGTTTACGAAGTGGAATTGAAATTACGACTTCACGTTCGCAGCTACTTAAGGCGCGGATCACACCGGGCTTAATTTTAAGTAACTCACCAGCCCTTGCAACTTTCTCATTAACTTCAGCAAATGGATTGTGAATATTTCCAACAGCGGTATCGGTCATGTTCCAAAGGTATGCTTTCAATCTGTTCCGAAATAGGCGCTATAAATGATATTTAGGTGAACTCCAGGTTTGACAGACTAATTATTATTTGCAAATTTGCCTCCCGTTTACCTTCGAAAGTCTGGTTGTCACAGAATCCGATGGCATTCTTTTATTACTTCCCTTCAAGACATAAATGGCTCTTGCCTGTTTTGAAAGGGGGTTAACAATGCAACAGGTAATTGATATTCCAGAGTGCGACTTTTGCCACTCAATTGATCTAATTCTTTTTTACGATAAGCCAAGTGGACTTATCGTCCAATGCGCTGAATGTGGGTATTCCCGCGTGCCAGCCAATGTGCACCTATCTTCAGACTCCATCACGCTTCTTGCCGGCTGAAAATAGCCATACCCAGCCTTTCTAAGAATATTTTAAGATTCTAAGCGCAAAGTTTTGTCATGTTTTT
>CAIUXE010000113.1 GCA_903902965.1 uncultured Actinomycetes bacterium | reverse complement strand
TTTAATCTCATCGAGTGGAACCGGATCTGCAGACATTACCTTTTCCCACTTTGGCCATTCGGAGTTACCAACTTGAATTGCTATTGGTCCACCTTGGGTTAGTCCTAAACGAACACCACCCAGAATTGTGACTTTATCTGCCTCAAAGTTTTGTCGTGCTCCACGACCGAATCCTAAACGTCGTCGTTCTAAGTGACGATCAATATCTGCAGTCGTTATTTCAACAGAAGCCGGAATGCCCTCAATAATTGCGCTCAGTGCCTGACCATGAGATTCACCCGCAGTTAACCAACGCATGTGCCTATTCTTGCAGAAGTCAGGCGCAACTCGTTGCCAAATAAAGGCCAGTTCCAACAAAAATCGCCGGAGCCATGGCGATACTTCGCACATACGCCTTGGTAATTAGCATTGTTAGCGCAATTTCTAAGGAGCAGACCAGCAACACTGAAAATAGCAAGCCAAAAACCCCTTGGATCGAAGTGGGACGCAGAAATAGCACGAGCAATGAGAGCAATTTTACGTCCCCCATTCCAGCCCCGCACGTACTAAAAAGAATGAGAACTAGCAGAGAAAATAGCAGTACATGGAACCTAGGAAATCCTCTGAAAAAGACAATGATTGCCAGTAGGTATGCATAAAAAATTATGTAAATGTTTGGGATCTTACGCGATGAGTAATCTGCAATAACTATTGGCAGCGCGAATATGAAAATGAGCACCTGAATAGGCTAAAACCTTTTAGCAAACGGCGATCGTCACTGTGGATTACTTAAGTGCGTTTATCCCTACATTACGTAGGAGGGTATACATATCGGATTTATCAAAGCTGGCCCCTGAGAAAATCTCCATCTGGGCAATTCCTTGATGAATAAGTAGATCCAAACCATCTATGACAAAACCTCCACGTTTTGCCCATTCACTTGAGGCAACAGTGGGCCAAGGTTTATAGAGCGCCTCAAAAAAAGGTGCCACAGTCTTTAATGGCAGTTCTATTCCATCAGTTGCACCGACCGGTGTTGTGCTTATGACCAAATCTGCATCTTCAATTATTGATGAACCGCTCCAATCAACAAAGGAAAACTGCGAATGTTGAATCGCCGCTGACATCGCTTCTATTCGTTTAGTCGATCGATTAACTATGGTGATATGACTAGCGAGACCATCGCAGGAAGCTGCAGCGGCTCTCGCAGTTGCTCCAGCACCCAAAATAACTACATGGCCAGATATTTCGATACTGTGCATCGCAAGAGCATTACTAAATCCCACCACGTCGGTACTTGTCGCTTTCCATTTTCCATCAGATCTATACAACGTGTTTGCACTGTTGATTCGTTGGGCTATCTCATCCACTTCATCTGCCAGAACTACCGCTTCCTCTTTAAGCGGCATAGTTAAAGAAAAACCAGTCCAAGATGCATCTAGATTTGAAATGAAATCCGATAGTCCACCACTGCCTACTTCTATAGCTTGGTAATTATGTTCAATACCTAGCTCTTCATATGCAGCCCTGTGCAGCAGAGGACTCAAAGAATGCGCAATAGGTGATCCTAAGACTGCGGCTTTAATCAATTGAAAGCACCTGCTTTTCTATTTTTTGCATACAAAGCTTTCCACTGTAAAAATTCATCGTTAGATCGGGTAAAGCGGGTATCGCCAGGGGCTACTGTGATGAAAAATAGCCAATCTCCGCTACTTGGATTGAGGGCACCTTCGATTGCTGCGCTACCGGGATTACCAATAGGTGTAGGTGGAAGGCCATATTTTCTATATGTGTTATAGGCAGATTTGATTAAGGTTGAATCTGTACTTAAAAATATTTGGCCACGCACTTTCTTAATGTAGTGCACGGTTGAATCAAGTTGCAGCGGCATACCGATTTCAAGACGATTACGAACGACCCTTGAAACCTTAGAAAAGTCTTTTGAATCCCCCTCGGCCTGAACAATCGATGCAATCACGAGCAATTGTTGCGGTGAGTACTTGTCGGTGGTAGCCAGTAAATTCTGCCCAGAATCCTCTGCCTTAAACCTGTCAATCATCTCTTGTACTGCTTCAAGGGCACTAGTGCCTTTAGCGAATGTGTACTGCGCAGGAAATAGCAGACCTTCAACATCAGAAAATCCTTTGGGAAGTTCAACATTCGAAAATGCTCTATCAACTTCGATCGCGGAAAATCCATACTTTATCAACGAGGTTTTAACTTCACTTTTCCAAGCACCTTCAAAAACTTTAATCAGATTAGGAATACGCTCGGGGTCTAACAATTGGAGTAATGCTTGCTTTGCAGAAATCTTTAAGTTAAGTAGATGGGCTCCGGGGGCTACCTGCGCAGATTTTGTATTGGCTACTGCTGCGCGAAAATAAGATAGAGCTGATTCGGTTACTCCATTTTCGAAAAGAA
>CAIUXE010000112.1 GCA_903902965.1 uncultured Actinomycetes bacterium | reverse complement strand
TAATATTGAAAAAGTTAGCGTACCTCCCACTGGCAGAGTCGTTGCTACTACAGAAGTTTCAACCACTCCAGGGGCAAGATCGCCGGGAAAAATTTGAAGCTCACTGGGTATGGTGGAAAGTGATTCATTAGTAAAACTCACTGATTGAATTTTGTCCGCGATATTTATCCGCAAAAAAGCTGAGTCATCAACTGGCGCAACTTCTACTCCAGAGTAGTAGTGCGTCAAGATCTCAGTAGCACTCTTTCCTTCTCGAGCCATTCCTAATGCTCCTATTTGGCTCATTCCAACGCCATGCCCATAACCAGAACCCCGGAAATCAAATTTCTCGGGAAGGTCGGTTGCATATGAAGCTGCTGGTGAAAGAGTTTGAAAAATTAAGATAACTGCTAGGGAAATTGAAAAGCGACTACTAAAGATCTTCATCAGCCGACGATGATTTTGCAACTTGAAGTGATTCCTTATATGCCGCAACTACCTCTTCAGGATTTCCACGCATCACAATTTTGCCTTTATCCAACCAAATAACATCGTTACAAATCTCTTTTATTGTTGCAAGAGCATGACTCACTAAAATTATTGCTCGATTATCACCGCGTAATGTTTTTATTTTTTCCAAAGATTTCTTTTTGAATTTTGCATCTCCCGTACTTAAAGCTTCATCCACAATTAATACATCTGGCTCAACAACTACTGCTACGGCAAAAGCTAAACGTGAGTACATACCTGCAGAGTATGTTTTCATCGGTGAATCTATTGCCTCGCCGATATCTGCAAAATCAGCAATCGCAGAAAATTGGGCTTCGATCTCTGCACGCGTTAATCCAGCAGCTAATCCACCAAGAATTACATTTTCGCGTCCAGTTAAACGCGCATTGAACCCCACCCCTAATGAAAGCAACGTACTAACCTGTCCATAAACTTCTACTCTTCCAGTAGTTGGAGGAACAATGCCAGCAACTACTCGCATCAAAGATGACTTACCAGCTCCATTTGCTCCAATGACACCCAATACAGATCCGTACGGAATCTCAAGCGTTAAGTTTGATAACGCGTTAACAGTGCGTATTTTGCGACCAGTACGAGTTAGTGCTTGTCGAAATGTTGGTTTCTTTTGTACGGTAGTTTTGTAAATCAAATTCAAATTACGAACAGAAATCGCTATCTGTCCAGCGTTATGGGCTTCAGATTCGAAGAGCAAATTCGCGCTCCCTTCGCATAAACATAAATACTGCAATAACCAAAACTGCTATTGCCCAGGAAAACATGGTTATGAAATTTGCTAATGAAGGAGCAACTCCTTTAATTAATATATCTGTCCAAGAACCTAGGAATGTATAAAGAGGATTCAGATATGAAATTGGTTTTAGAGACGGTTTTAATTGTTCAGCGGTATAGAGAACTGGGGAAAGATAAAGCCATGCGCGAGTGAAATAAGGTAAGAAATTCCTGGTATCACGGAAATACACATTTAAAATTGATGTGAGAATTGAAATTCCGAGTGCAAAAATTATTGCCGCGACCAAAACTGGCAATAGGTAAAAAAGTTCAGGACCAATTGGAAGCCCAAGTGTCAAATGTATTACTCCTAAAACAAAAAAAGTTGGTAAAAATTTAAAAAACGAAATAACGGTTGCGGAAATTGGAAGTATCAATCTTGGGAATGCGGAGTTAAGTACTAATTTGCCGCCACTAGTTATTGATTTGGAGCCAGCAATCATAGAATTTGTAATAAAGTAAAATAGAAATAATCCCGCAGTTAAATGCGCAAATCTTTCAGAACCGCTATTCCCTCCAATAACTATTATTAATAAATAGTAAACAAAAGCCAGAATAAGCGGGTTGAGAATTAGCCAAAGTTGTCCAAAGACTGAGCCAAAATTTTGAGCACGCAACTCTGATCGCGAGTATGCACTAATGAATTCGCGGCGACGCCAAACATCGGAAAAGTAGGGTCTGACCGGAGGTAGTCCTCCTTTAAATGGCTCGTAAATCTGTACTTTTCCCATTTGATTATCGTACCGGCTAGCCTCGACGTAGACCTCTTTTTGAAGAGGTAAGGAAGCCCAAGCCCCATGACATGTGCATTGTCACTAGGACTATAGGCAGTACCAATTTTGTCATAAAACTCTTTCCGACTAGAAAGCTACTGATCACTACACCTGCTAAATATCCGATTGGTGCAATAAAGAAGTTAGCTGAGATAGATATTCCAAAAAGGATTCCAAGTAAAGAGATTGCCAAAGTTACCGGAGGTGCTAAGTACCGCAAATTAATAGTCCCAGGATGTGTGCGTATTACCTCTCTACGCCATCTGCCATATTCAAAATATTGTTTTGCTAAAGCGCGAACTGTGGATCTAGGACGATAAGTAACATGTAACTTTGGTTCAAAATAAATTACTCCCCCATTTTTGCGCAATCTAAAATTCAACTCCCAATCTTGGGCGCGAATGAAAGCTGGATCAAATCCGCCAATCGCATCAATTGCAGATTTTAGGAAAACACCTAAATAAACTGTGTCTGTCGGTCCCGCCTCACCACCTGTGTGAAAACGTGCTCCTCCCACTCCAATAGGTGATCGCATCGCTAGTGCGACACTTTTTTCAAACAGTGTTTCGCCTTGCGCCGCCATGATGCCGCCAACATTAACTGCACCAGTTTCAAGCAAAGTTTTTACTGCTATCCGAATGTAATCTTTTGGCAAAATTGCATGGCCATCTACGCGCACAATAATTGGGTAATTTGCAGCAGCTATCGCAGCATTTAAAGCTAATGCCGTCTTGCCGCTTGGATTTTGTATCAATTTGATGCGGCTATCTGAGCCAGCTAATTTGGAAGCCAATTCACTTGTTCGATCTTTTGATGGCCCCAACGCCAAGATAATTTCAAACTCACCTTTGAAATCTTGTGAAGTAATGGCAGCCAGAGTCGCTGCTAAGTATTTCTCCTCGTTTAAGACAGGGAGAATTACTGAGACAGAGTTCTCATAAGCATCGGGCGTGGTCATATGGGTAAGAAGGTACCCTCCGTTTAGGCTGTGCGCTGTGAAAGCCACCGAAACTTTGCTCGCAGGTCGCAATCCTGGGCAACGCCGGATGGCCTTGGTTTCAACAATTATTGTCCTGATCTCGGCTGTTTCATGGGGTTCTTTCTCGTTGGCATCAGCGAGCATCAAACGCGTAGATGTATTTAAAGGACGCGTAGAGCGGCCAGATCGTCTTGCGGGTTCGGCAATAAATTACTTAATCGTAGGCTCAGATACTCGAGTTGGACTGACCAAAGCAGAAATAAAAGAGTTAAAAGTAGGTTCACTTGCAACGGCTGCGGGTAAAAGAGCCGACACCATGATTTTGGTACACATAAGCAAGTCGCGAGATCGCGCAACGATTATTTCAATCCCAAGAGATACTTATGCATCTGTTCCCGAATGGACTGACAGTACTGGGAAAGTGCATCCGCCAAGCCATTCAAAGATAAATGAGACTTTTGGAAAAGGTGATGCAAAACTTTTAGTGCAGACTTTAGAAGGAATGACAAACTTACGCATAGATCATTATGTTGAAATAAGTTTCTTGGGATTCAAAAATATGGTTGATGCACTAGGTGGAGTAACCATCTGCACGAAAAGAGATATCAAGGATCCGAAGAGTCATCTGGTTCTAAAAGCTGGCACTCATAAATTAGATGGTTTAGATTCCTTAAAATATGTAAGAACTAGATATTTTGATGGGATGGGCGATTTAGGGCGCATGCAAAGACAGCAGCAATTTGTAAGTGCCATGATCAGAACTGCTGCAAGTAAAAGTACGTTACTAAATCCAGTAAAAGTAATTAAATTTATAAATGCAGGACTTGCCTCTGTGGTTACTGATCCAGATTTAACCCAAGATGATTTGATTGTTCTTGCTGAACAGTTGCGTGGTATCTCTACTAAGAAAGTCCGAACTTTGACGGTTCCATTATCAAACACTTTCTATAACAGTCATGGAGTCCGTGGTTCAGTTCTTTGGGATAAGAAGTTAGCCCCAGCACTTTGGGAAACATTAATAAAAGATGAAGATTTAGTTAAGGAAGTCGTTGTAACGCCAACAGAAAGCGCATCACCATCTGAGTCTTCTGACAAGGCAAGCGCAAAACCAACTACCGAGATAATTGATCCCTTTAAAACCCGCACGGCCGAAGCAGACACCTGCGGTTCACTCCGTTAATTCTCTCTTAATCATGCGCTAATCTTCACGGGTGCAACAATCTCTGAAGATCTCGGTCATAGGAACGGGATACTTAGGTGCAACTCATGCAGCCTGTATGTCAAAACTTGGATATACCGTTGTTGGCATTGATTCTGATAGTGCGAAAATTTCAGCACTCCAAAAAGGTGAACTGCCGTTCTATGAACCAGGCTTAGCTGAGTTATTAATTGAACAACTAGCAACTGGGCGTTTAACTTTTTCTACCTCATTTGACGAAGTAAAAGATGCTGATATCCACTTCTTATGTGTCGGAACGCCCCAGAAAGCTGGAAGTAATGCTGCCGATCTAATTTATGTAAATAGTGCATTTGATCAACTACTGCCACATTTGAAAGCTGGGTCTCTTGTCGCTGGAAAATCCACTGTCCCTGTTGGAACCGCAGATTTGCTGGCGGCTAAATTAGATGCGCAGGCACCGCATTCAGATTTGGCATGGAATCCAGAATTTCTTCGTGAAGGATTTGCGATCGAAGATACTCTCGAACCAAATCGTTTGGTTGTCGGAGTTCGTAATCCTCAAGCTGAAAAAAAACTTGCTGATTTGTACGCTCCCCTGATTGCCGCTGGGGTTCCTTGGATATCTTCGGATTTGCGCACCGCTGAACTTGTGAAAGTTGCTGCAAATTCATTTTTGGCAACAAAGATTTCTTTTATTAATGCAATGGCAGAAATTTGTGAAGCGGCAGGCGGTGATGTAACTATTCTTGCAAAAGCAATTGGATACGACCCACGAATCGGAAACCGTTTTCTGCAAGCTGGAATTGGATTTGGTGGTGGCTGTCTACCTAAAGACATTCGTGCATTTATGGCCCGTGCAGAAGAAATTGGAGCAAACCAAGCTGTTGAGTTTTTGCGTGAGATAGATGCGATAAATCTTCGCGCACGTACACGTATGGTCGATGTTGTTAGTTCTGAATTGAGTCAAGGATTAAAAGGTGCACGAATTGCAGTTTTGGGAGCAGCATTTAAACCAGATAGTGATGATGTGCGCGACTCCCCTGCTCTAGATATCGCCGCATCACTTCTTGCCCAAGGTGCCCAAGTTGTAGTTCATGATCCAAAAGCAATTGAAAATGCGCGCCTACGTTTTCCTAACTTGGAATTCACAAGCGATATTAAAACTGCACTTACTGATGCAGATATAACTTTGCACTTGACTGAGTGGAAGATTTATCGGGAATTAGATCCTGTAGAAATTAAGAACTGGGTAAAAAGCCCAAAGATGATTGATGGTAGAAATGCTTTAGATAGCGATAAATACTTACTGGCCGGATGGCGCTTTCGTGCTTTGGGACGCAACCTTTAAAGCTTTCGCTTTTATTTTTACACTTTCGTTTAATTCGGCCATCTGATTTTCCACTGCTTTAACTAAATCTGGGTTACCCACACTCAGCATTCTTACCGCCAACAATCCGGCGTTTTTTGCATTACCTATTCCAACAGTTGCTACAGGTATTCCAGCTGGCATCTGAGCAATTGATAATAATGAGTCGATACCCTCTAACGCTTTAAGTAAAATTGGAACACCGATCACTGGAAGCGCGCTTATTGATGCGAGCATTCCAGGTAAGTGAGCCGCACCGCCCGCTCCCGCAATAATTATCTTGATTCCGCGATTCGCGGCACTTTTTCCATACGCCATCATCTCTTCTGGCATCCGGTGTGCCGAGAGCAACTCGACTTCGTAATCAATCTTGAACTCTGACAGCGTGAGAGCGGCCGCTTCCATTATTGGCCAATCGGAATCTGAACCCATCACAATTGCAACTTCTGGATTTAGTTCACTCATTAAAAGCTCCTCTTATTCAACTTATTCAACTTATTCAACTTATTCAACTTATTCATGTACAACACCACTTATGTAGTCGATCGCATGTGCAGCCCGACTACGTAATTGCGCTAAATCATCTCCAATGACAGTTGCATGCCCAACTTTACGACCAGGACGCACCTCTTTGCCATACATGTGAATTTTTAGTTCTGGATCACGAGCGAACAGGTGTAAATAAGGCCGATATAGATCGGAATTCTCGGTGCCTAAGATATTTGCCATTACTGCCCACTCAGCAGTCATCTTTGTTTCTCCCAGTGGCAAATCTAAAACTGCCCGCAGGTGTTGTTCAAATTGGCTAGTCACTGAACCTTCGATACTCCAATGACCTGAATTGTGCGGCCTAAGTGCAATTTCATTGACAAGTAATTTATCTCCTACTTGAAAGAGCTCGACAGCCATAACTCCAACTAACTTAATTGAATTTGCGATATCACTTGCAATTTGCTGCGCAAGATTTGCTACTTCTTCAGAAAGATTAGGTGCTGGAGTAATTGTTTCTACACAGATACCATCGCGCTGAATAGTCTCAGTAACTGCCCAAGTAGCCACTTGATTATGAGGTGAGCGCGCAATCAATATTGAAAGTTCTCGATCAAATGGAACTACTTCTTCATAAAGAGCCTTTCCCCATTTGGTGATAACTGTTGCCGCCGAAAGTTCATCATTTACTAATTCAACTCCGCGACCGTCATATCCTCCAGTAATAGATTTTAAAATTGCTGGGAATGTGGGAATTGCGGCGGCATTGTCTATAACTAGCCATTTCGGACAAGGAATCTGATTATCTGTAAAGAGTTTTCGCATATGTGCTTTGTCTTGAGCCACGAGAAGTGAATTAGAACTTGGTCTAATGACAAAACCTTCAGATTCAAGTACTCGTATATGCCCATTTGGAACTAATTCATGTTCGAAAGTTAAAAAGTCACATTTCTTAGCAAAGTTTCGCAGCACATCTAAATCTCGATAATCGCCAATCTCTACTTTTGCAATCTTTGCAGCACTGTCAGATTCATCCATTGCCAAAATCTTCAGCTCTATTCCAAGAGCAATAGCCGGAGCTATGGACATCTGCGCAAGTTGGCCAGCCCCAATCATTCCGACAGTTGGCGCACTCATGGTTCTAATCCTACTTGAAAATTACTGGATGGCTCGAAGGTGAGTTAGGTCAGCAGAGACAATGGTTTCACCACTAGAAATCAGCAATCCACCATTTTCTGCAAAGCCAATTGCAGTGCTTTCTTTTGAAACTCCGTTTTGAAAATCTAATTTAATCTGCTTTCCAAGTGTCGCTGAAACCTTTGAATACTTATTTAAAATTTCGATATTGTCTTCAGCTAGATTCCAAGCGTCGAACTCGCTTCGAATCTCCTGAAGCAAATAGGAAATTAAATTTTCACGAGCGTTTATTTCATTATTTTTGGATTCTAAAAGTAATGAGGTTGCAGTAGGAACTGGAAGTTCATTGATCTCTTGCAAAACATTTATCCCAATTCCAACAACAACACAATTTTCGAATTGCTCTGCGATTATCCCGCCAACTTTTAAATCCCCAATTAGAAGATCGTTTGGCCATTTCAATAACGGCTCTAATCCGCAGTATTTTGAAATCGCATTCGCGGCAGCAACACCAACAATCAACGGGATCCATCCTTGATCTGCAGCATTTCGTATTGGATATAGGACTGTAGAAAGTAGAACCGCAACTTGGGGTGGAGTTTCAAATGTGCGTGTTAACCGTCCACGCCCGGCGCTTTGGTGATCGGCAATCAAGACTGTACCCGCAGGTATTTTTTCTGCCTTTAACAATTCAACCAATTTAATCTGCGTTGAGGGAATGCTCTCAAAGAGGCTTACTCGCCAGTAACTATCACCAAGTAGTGAGATGATTTGTTCCTGATTTAATGGCGCTCGCAGCTGGTCGCTAATCATGAGAGGTACGGTACGGGTATGAGCAGTGACATTCACACAACTGCAGGGAAACTCGAAGATTTACAGGCAAGAATTAATGCAGCTACGCATGCTGGCTCTGAACGGGCAATTGAGAAACAACATGCCAAAGGCAAAATGACCGCACGTGAACGTATCGCCGCTCTAGTTGATGCTGATTCATTTACCGAATTTGATGAATTAGCTCGCCACCGCAGCGTCAACTTCGATATGCCGCAAAATCGCCCATACGGCGACGGCGTAGTCACCGGAATAGCCACAGTTGACGGCAGGCCAATCGCACTTTTCTCACAAGATTTCACTGTAATGGGTGGAAGTCTTGGTGAAGTTTTTGGTGAAAAAATTGTAAAAGTAATGGATTTTGCATTGCGCACTGGCGTGCCACTTATTGGAATCAATGATTCAGGTGGAGCTCGAATCCAAGAAGGTGTTGTTTCACTTGGTCGATATGGCGAAATTTTCCGACGTAATGCACGTTCTTCTGGCGTAATTCCACAAATTTCATTAATTCTCGGACCATGTGCAGGTGGTGCGGTTTACTCGCCAGCAATGACAGATTTCACAATCATGGTTGATAAAACTTCACATATGTTCATCACTGGACCTGAAGTAATTAAAACCGTCACAGGTGAAGAAGTTGAAATGGAAGAACTTGGTGGCGCACATACCCATAACTCAAGAACTGGAAACTCTCACTACTTAGCATCAAATGAATTAGATGCAATTGATTATGTGAAGACTTTGTTGTCCTACTTGCCAAGCAATAACACTGATACCCCACCAGTTTTTCCAGTTAGTGGTTCAGATGCTTTGCACTCAAGTGATATTGCACTAAATACTTTGATTCCTGATGCCCCAAATCAGCCTTATGACATGCATCAAGTTATTAAAGCTTTGCTCGATGATTCTGAATTTTTAGAAGTGCAAGAACTATTTGCACCAAACATTATTATCGGCTTTGGAAGAATTGAGGGCCGCTCGGTTGGTGTCGTGGCTAATCAACCAATGCAATTAGCAGGAACTTTAGATATTAACGCAAGTGAAAAAGCTGCCAGGTTTGTTAGGACTTGTGATGCATTTGGAATCCAAATTTTAACTTTAGTTGATGTCCCTGGATTTTTGCCTGGTACTGATCAGGAGTGGAATGGAATTATTCGACGCGGAGCCAAATTGCTTTACGCCTATGGTGAAGCCTCAGTACCTATGGTCACATTAATTACTCGAAAAGCTTATGGTGGCGCATATGACGTTATGGGATCCAAACACTTAGGTGCAGATATCAACTTTGCTTGGCCTACTGCGCAGATTGCCGTGATGGGCGCTCAGGGAGCAGTGAATATCTTGTATCGAAAAGAACTGGCAGAAGCTAACAACTCCGATGACGTGCGCAAGAAGTTAATCACTGAATATGACGACACTCTTGCAAATCCCTACCTTGCAGCAGAGCGCGGATTCATCGATGCAGTTATCGAACCGCAGCAAAGTCGCATTCTCATCACTAGGGCTTTTCGCGCATTACAAAACAAAAAAGATGTTTTGCCATATCGCAAGCATGGAAATATCCCACTGTAATGATCTCTATTAAAATTATTAAGGGAGAAGCTACTGTCGCCGAGATTGCAGCTATAGAAAAAGCTTTATCCAAAAGGCAGTCGGAGCTTGCAAAAAGTAGCAGTTATGGAAAAACGGACAATAATTCGTGACTAAAGTAATACTTGCATCCGCTTCACCTGCTCGCTTGCAATTATTAAAAAGTGCAGGGATCTTTGCTGAAGTTAGAGTCAGCGGAGTTAACGAAGAGTTGCCTGAATTTCTAGATTTACCGCCAATTGAAATGGTTGCCGCTTTAGCTAAAGCCAAAGCACTAGCTGTTGCTTCATCTTTCAATGGAGACCATTTAATAATTGGCGCTGACTCAACACTTGAATTTGAAGGAAAAAACATTGGCAAGCCAACAAATCCAGATGAGGCTTTTGCACTATGGGCTTCGTACCGAAATAAAAGTGGAATTTTATATACCGGGCAAGTTGTAATTGATGCTTCGAATAGAGCAATATCAGAGAGGGTTTCAGCCACGAAAATTACTTTTGCAAATATCAACGATGAGGAGATCGACGCCTACATAAAAACTGGCGAGCCTCTTCAAGTTGCTGGTGGCGCGACTTTGGATGGAATTGGTTCAGCATTCATTTCTCGAATTGAAGGGGATGCAACAGGTGTAATTGGTTTAAGCATGCCCGATCTTTTTGAGATGGTGACTTCCCTAGGACACTCTTGGCACAAGTTGCGCCAGATAGGATCTGCAATATGAAAAGTGTATTAATTGCCAATCGTGGTGAAATTGCGATTCGCATCGCTAGAGCAGCTCGCGATCACGGCGTTAAATCAATCGCTATCTACGCTGACGGTGACCGTAATGCTTTGCATGTAAAGGCTTGCGATGAGGCTTACGCACTTGGTGGAGTGACGGCAACAGAAACGTATTTAAATATTGAAAAGATAATTACAGTTGCCAAACAAAGTGGTGCCGAAGCGATTCATCCTGGTTATGGATTCCTCTCTGAAAACGCAAAATTTGCCCAAGCCGTTATCGATGCAGGTTTGATTTGGGTTGGTCCTCCCCCAGCTGCGATTGCTGCGTTGGGAGATAAAGTTTCAGCCCGAAAAATTGCAGCACAAGTTGGTGCCCCGCTTGTAGCTGGAACTCCAGATCCGGTTGATAGCAGTAAAGAAGTTTTAGCTTTTGCAAAAGAGTTTGGTCTGCCTGTTGCGATCAAAGCAGCTCATGGTGGTGGAGGGCGTGGATTAAAAGTTGCTTTCACCATGGAGGAGATTCCAGAACTTTTTGATTCAGCAGTTCGCGAAGCAGTTTCTGCTTTTGGTCGTGGTGAATGTTTTGTTGAAAGATATTTAGACCGTCCGCGGCACGTGGAAACTCAAGTCCTGGCAGATACTCATGGAAATGTAATAGTTGTATCAACACGCGACTGTTCTTTGCAGCGCCGCCACCAAAAGTTGGTTGAAGAAGCTCCTGCTCCATTTCTTTCTCAAGATCAAATTAATGAGCTTTACCGTTCAAGTAAAGAAATTATTCGTGCAGCTGGTTACGTTGGGGCCGGAACTTGTGAGTTTCTAGTCGGAGTTGATGGAACTATTTCATTTCTTGAAGTTAATACACGTTTACAAGTTGAACATCCGGTCAGCGAAGAAGTATCCGGCCTTGATTTAGTAAGGGAACAGTTCAGGATTGCCGATGGTGAGAAAATAACTGCAACTGATCCACAGTTACGCGGCCACTCCATCGAATTTCGCATCAACGGTGAAGATCCTGGACGTAATTTTTTGCCGACTCCCGGAGTAATAACTAAATGGGAGGAACCTTCAGGTCCTGGTGTTCGTGTAGATGCGGGATTCACTAAAGGTGATGTAATTGGTGGAAATTTTGATTCCTTACTTGCAAAATTAGTTGTCACCGGTGCAACAAGAAAACAAGCGCTAGAACGAGCTCGTCGCGCACTCGCTGAATTCCAAATTGAAGGAATTGCGACTGCTTTGCCTTTCCATCGCGCTGTAATAAACGATAAAGCTTTTATTAATGAGCCATTTGCGGTTTACACCGGATGGATCGAGAGTGAATTTAATAACCAGATCCCACCGTATGGCTCCAGCAGCGAAGAAAATTCCACTCCAGTCGTAGAAGAATTAATTGTTGAAGTTAATGGGCACCGTTTTGAAGTTGGAGTATTGAGTCCAATTCCTAAACGTAAACGTGCGCTTAGCGCTAGAACCACTTTGCAAACTGGAGATTCCTTAACTAGCCCAATGCAAGGAACGGTTGTAAAAATTGAAGTTACTGAAGGCCAAACAGTAGAAGAGGGTGACTTAATCGTCGTTTTAGAGGCGATGAAAATGGAGCAACCACTAAAAGCTCACAAGAGTGGAAAAATTAGTAACTTAACAGTTTCCGTTGGAGACACTCTTGCTAGCGGAACCTTGCTTTGCAAAATTATTTAGCTACCAAATTTCTGTAGCTCGGTAAGTTCCCCACTCACCGCGTAGTGCATCTGAAATTTCTCCAAGAGTTGCATTCGCAAGTAGTGCGACTTTCATTGGATAAAGTAAATTCAATTCACCTTTTGCTGCGGCGCTTAATGCGTCTAGTGCTTTGCTAACTTCACTTTGATTACGGCTTTCTCGCAATTTTTCCAACTTAGCGCTTTGCTCTTTTGCAATCTCGGGATTTATCTCAAGCGGTAAATAGGTGCTTGCTTCTTCAACAAATGCATTAACACCAACCACAACTCGATTTCCGGACTCAATTTCTTGCGAGATTCGATAAGCGCTTTTCTCAATCTCGCTTTTTTGAAATCCGGCTTCAATTCCCGCTACGGCTCCACCCATCTGATCAATCTTTGCGATTAATTCCTTAGCTGCTGATGTAATTTCACTTGTCATTGCCTCAATTACTGCAGATCCAGCTAGAGCGTCAACAGTTGCCGCAATATCACTTTCATTTGCAATGACTTGTTGCGTGCGAAGTGCAAGTCGAGCAGCTTTTTCAGTTGGCAATCCAAGTGCTTCATCAAATGAGTTTGTATGAAGAGATTGAGTACCACCAAGTACGGCCGCTAAAGCTTGAAGTGCTACACGTACTAAATTTAATTCAGGTTGTTGGGCAGTTAATTGAACACCTGCTGTTTGAGTATGAAAACGAAGGTGCATTGCACGCTCAGAAGTTACTCCGAACCGTTCTTTCATGATCTGTGCCCACAACTGCCGCGCTGCTCTAAATTTCGCAACCTCTTCAAGAACCGTGGTTCTCGATACGAAAAAGAAGCTCATCCGACTTGCGACATCTTCTATCGACAATCCACGTTCTTTGGCACAATCTAAATAAGCAATTGCATTTGAAAAAGTAAACGCGATCTCTTGCACAGGGTTAGCGCCAGCTTCAGCCATGTGATAGCCAGAAACAGAGATGCTATTCCACTTGGGCAACTCTTTTGTGCAGTACTCAAAAATATCAGTAGTTAAACGTAGCGATTGTTTTGGAGGATATATATAAGTTCCCCGAGAAATGTATTCCTTTAATATATCGTTTTGAATAGTTCCTTGTAACTGATCGCTTGGAACGCCTCGTTCTTCAGCCACAATCTGATACATCAGAAGTAAAATTGCTGCAGGGGCATTAATGGTCATCGAAGTTGAAACTTTTTCAAGTGGAATTTTGTCAAAAAGTTCACGCATATCTATAAGTGAATCTATTGCAACACCTACACGACCGACTTCACCAAGTGACTGCGGAGCATCTGAGTCATAACCCATCTGAGTCGGCAGATCAAAAGCTACGGATAATCCACCAGTACCTGCAGCTACTAATTGCAAATATCTCTCATTGGATTCTTTCGCATTTCCAAAACCAGCGTACTGCCGCATAGTCCACGGCTTTTTTAAATACATCTGCTCATAGATGCCCCGCGTAAATGGATAAACGCCAGATTTTTCACCATTTAAATAATCTGCTTTTATCGGGAATCCGGACTCTGTGATATCTCGCACAGGCTAATCCTACTCAATTCGGTGTGGCGGGTAATCGCATAGGATTTATCTCTCTATTCTTTAGCACCTATGCGACTCTCAAATTTTAAAAAACGTAACCTGTTTTTGCCCTCTGCTTTTATCGCATTAGCGCTAATGGCCACGTCGCTATCGGCCAGCGGAGATGAAGTTATCGGAGGCGGAAGACTTGGGGAAAGTGGCGTAATTTTCAATGATACAAAAGGAGATGGGATTGCAGCTCCCCCGGATACCAACGCCTCTTCTTTCATAATCGCAGATTTAGATACCGGCGAGATATTGGCCGCTAAGAACCCCCATAAAAAATTGCCGCCAGCAAGTACATTAAAAACTTTAACTGCATTAACGCTTCTGCCTCGATTAGATATGAATAAGACTTATGTTGGAACTAAAAAAGAGCCAGGAACTATCGGTAATAAAGTTGGAATCTATCCAGGACGAAAATATAAAATTAAAGATATTTGGTATGGCTTAATGTTGCACTCTGGGAATGATGCTGCAGTGGCACTTGCAAATGCGTCTGGAGGAATTAAAAAAACTGCCGCTCTGATGCAAGAAAAAGCTGACTCAATTCAGGCTTTTGATACAACTCCAAAATCTCCTCATGGACTCGATACGCCCGGTCAATTTTCGAGCGCTTACGATTTAGCTCTAATAACGCGTGCTGCAATGGAAAGATCTGATTTCCGTAAAATCGTGCACACTAAAAGATATACGTTTCCAAAATCTGGTCCGAAAAATGTAAATCGGAAAATTCATAACTTAAATAAATTACTTTTTAATTACCCAGGAACTTTAGGCGTAAAAACTGGATGGACTACTAAAGGGCAAAATACTTATATCGGTGTAGTAAAACGCGATGGCCACACAATAATCATCACATTTATGCATTTGGGTTATGGTCGAGATGCTTTAGCTAAGCAGTTATTTAATTGGGGATTTAAAGCTATCGGAGTCGTCGAACCAATTGGAAAACTAGTTTAAATCTAGCCTCTTGCCACAAGCCCCATCGCTGAATAAACATTTCTAAGAGTTTGAGCTGCGACTGAACCTGCTCGTTGTCCGCCATCCTTCAAAATACTTTGCAGCTGAGCCGGATCTTTCAAATAATCTAATGCGCTATTTCTGATTGGCTCTAAAACACCAACAACAACATCAGCTAGCTCTTTCTTTAAATCTCCATAACCTTTACCAGAATAATTCTCTTCAAGCTGCTTAATACTCTCACCAGTTAAAGCAGAGTAAATAGTTAGCAAATTGCTAATTCCAGGTTTATTTTTTTCGTCAAACTTGATTTCGCGCTCAGTGTCAGTCATAGCACTTTTAACTTTTTTAGCATTTACTTCTGGAGCATCCATTAATTCAATTACGCCAGCCATAGTTGCGGCTGATTTACTCATTTTTGAAGTTGGATCTTGAAGATCCATAATTTTTGCAGTGCCCTTAATAATGTGAGCATCAGGAATTGTGAATGTTTCTCCAAAACGCGAGTTAAACCTTTGCCCCAAATCGCGGGTTAATTCGATGTGTTGACGTTGATCTTCTCCAACCGGGACTTGATTCGCTTGATAAAGCAAAATATCAGCAGCTTGCAAGATGGGATAAGTAAATAATCCAACAACAGTTCGGTCTGCTCCTGATTTCTGAGATTTATCTTTGAATTGCGTCATGCGATTTGCTTCGCCAAATCCGGTGATGCATTCCAGCACCCAACCGAGCTGATTGTGTGCTGGCACATGTGACTGAATAAATAATGTGCTCTGCGCTGGATCAATGCCTAGCGCTAATAATTGAGCAACTGATGCAAGAGTGCGTTGATGTAAAAGTTTAGGGTCTGTTTCAATTGTTAGGGCATGCAAATCAACAACGCAATAAAAAGCATCATGGGTGTCTTGCAAAGCAACCCATTGGCGTAAAGCACCAAGGTGATTTCCTAAGTGGAATGAATCATGAGTTGGTTGAATCCCCGATAACACTCGCTCTTTAGTACCCATTAGAGATTTGCCCCTGCCTTAGATTGCCCTTGTTCTGTGACAATCATACGGATGCGCCCAGCTCGCTTGCCTTCAATTGACTCAATTTCAAACTCTGCGCTTGGCTGGGAAATCTTGTCCCCAACTTCTGGGATTCTGCCAAGTTGGTGCATTAAAAATCCGCCGACAGTTTCATATGGTCCATCAACAACTTCAATTCCAGTCTCATCCAAAACATCATCAAGAGATGTCAATCCATCAAAGTGATACTCGCCAGCTCGACCAGGTTGCACTTCGTTTTTTTCATCTCCGTCGTACTCGTCTCGGATTTGGCCGATAAATTCTTCGACGATATCTTCGAGAGTTACGATTCCATCCGTTCCACCATACTCATCAACAACGATCGCTAAATGTTGTCCTGCAGCGCGCATTTCAGTTAACGCTGGCAACAATCCTTTAGTTCCTGGCATGAATAGCGCTTCGCGCACTAAATCTCCAACTCGAACTTGGCGCTCTCGCAAATTTGGATCTAATAAATCTCTAATATGAATGAACCCAACGATTTCATCAAATGAACCTTTTACGACCGGGTAACGTGAATGACCTGATTCCATGATTGTTTTAATGGCTTGCGAAATTGGAGTATTTGAATCAAGGAAATCGACTTCAGTGCGCGGAAGCATCACTTCATGTACTTGTCGATCGCCGGCGAGAAAAACTTCTTCTACGATTTCGCGCTCTTGTTCGGTTAACCTGGAATGGCCAGTAAGTAAATCAAGTAGCTCTTCTTCAGACATTTGCTCTCTTGCTTGTTTGGGATCAATTCCTAACGCGCGAACAATTAAATCTGTTGATTTAGAAAGCACCCAGATGATTGGGCGAAATAATCTTGCGATGCGATCCACAGTTGATGCAGCGGCCAGCGCAATACTTTCGGATCGGACTATTGCGATTCGCTTCGGCACTAATTCACCAATAATTAAAGTGAAATATGCAACAACGATTGTGATCAAAACAATCGAAAGTAAATTAGCGGCAGCTTCGCTTAATCCAAGATCCTGTAATTTCGGAATTAAATACTTGCCAAAACGCTCTGCTCCGATTGCTGCAGAAAAAAGGCCAAATAAAGTGATGCCGACTTGAATCGCGGCGAGGAATCGATTGGGATTGCTGGCTAGCGCCGCCACCCGAGCCCCACGTTTGCCCCTTTGGCCGATCGCCTTAATTTGGGAGTCCCTGAGCGAGATCAGGGCAATTTCAGCGGCCACAAAGAGGCCGCCGAGCATGATCAGGGTGGCTACGAGGGCGAGATCGCCGAATATCTGCACTGGCCAAGGGTACTCAGGAGCGTGCCACTTTCCCTAAACCCTATATATCTAGTACTTTTCACCCGAGTTCAACCGAGCTCACCTTCCTCCTACGGACCGTCCGGCACGTACCTGCCGGGAGAAGGAGTTACCAGAATGGCCGCAGTTATATTCGACAAAGCAAGTCGTACCTACCCAGGTACAACAAGCCCAGCAGTTGATCAACTAGAACTCACAGTTGCAGATGGTGAGTTTCTTGTATTAGTTGGTCCATCAGGTTGCGGAAAATCAACATCACTCCGCATGCTTGCAGGACTTGAAGATGTAGATACTGGTTCGATTCGCATTGGCGATCGCGATGTCACACATGTGGCACCAAAAGATCGTGACATTGCAATGGTGTTCCAGTCTTATGCGCTCTACCCACATATGACCGTGGCTGAGAACATGGGCTTCGCGCTAAAGATCGCTGGCGTTAGCAAAGATGAGCGCGCACGTCGCGTTCAAGAAGCAGCAAAGTTGCTAGACCTTGAGCCATACCTTGATCGCAAGCCAAAAGCACTTTCAGGTGGACAACGTCAGCGTGTTGCTATGGGTCGCGCAATTGTTCGCGAACCTCAGGTCTTCCTTATGGATGAGCCACTATCAAACCTTGATGCCAAACTTCGTGTTGCTACACGTACGCAAATTGCTGCGTTGCAACGTCGTCTTGGAATCACAACTGTTTACGTAACTCACGACCAGGTTGAAGCTATGACCATGGGTGACCGCGTTGCAGTATTGAAGGATGGTCTACTTCAGCAAGTAGATACACCTCGCAATCTTTATGACAACCCAGCAAACGCATTCGTAGCTGGATTCATTGGCTCACCAGCAATGAACTTGGTTGTTGCTCCAGTAAGTGGTGGACAAGCATCTCTTGGCGCTCTCAAGATCGCTGTTCCTGCATCAGCAGGTTCAAGTGTGACTGTTGGTATTCGTCCAGAAGGCTTCCGTCCAACAGCTGCTGGTACTGGTTTTGATATCAAGGTAAACGTTGTTGAAGAACTTGGTTCTGATGCATTCGTTTACGGAGTTCCTGCAACTAGCGGAGTTACTCTTGCTAACGCAAACGCAGAAGAAGGTGCTGAAGTTATCGTCCGTTGGGATCCAAAGAACCCACCAAAGCCAGGCGCTACCATCACAGTTACTGCTGATCAATCAGCAGTTCACCTATTCAATGCAACAACAGGTGCTCGTCTCTAAGGTTAAAAGTAAAAACCCCGCCAGTTTATCTGGCGGGGTTTTTTATTGAAATTTTTTAAATTGCTTATTTCATTTCTTTTTTCAAGTTCTCATCAATAGCCGCTAAAAACTCTTGGGTATTTAACCAAGGGCTGTCCTTGCTAATTAGTAGAGCCAAATCTTTTGTCATTTTTCCAGTTTCTACTGTTTCAATACAAACTCTTTCAAGAGTCTCGCTAAATCTGGCAAGTTCCGGATTGTTATCAAGTTTTGCACGGTGAGCTAATCCACGAGTCCACGCAAAAATTGATGCGATCGGATTTGTCGATGTCGCTTTTCCTGCTTGATGATCGCGGAAGTGACGGGTAACAGTTCCGTGAGCTGCTTCTGATTCCACAATCTTTCCATCTGGAGTCATCAACACAGAAGTCATCAATCCAAGTGATCCATACCCTTGTGCGACGGTATCTGACTGAACATCGCCGTCGTAATTCTTACAGGCCCAGACATAGCCACCTTCCCAACGGAGGGAAGTAGCAACCATGTCATCAATTAAACGATGCTCATATGTAATTCCAGCAGCAGCAAATTTATCTTTAAACTCAGCTTCGAAAATCTCTTCAAAAATATCTTTAAAGCGACCGTCATAAGCTTTCAAAATTGTATTTTTTGTTGACAAGAAAACTGGATAGTTGCGATTAAGTCCGTAATTCATCGACGCACGCGCAAAATCACGAATTGATTCATCAAGGTTGTACATCGTCATAGCCACACCAGCGCCTGGGAAATCAAAGACGTTGAACTCCATTGGCTTCGAACCATCAGTAGGTGTAAAAGTAACGGTCAACTTTCCAGCGCTAGGAACTTTAAAATCAGTTGCTCGGTATTGATCGCCAAATGCGTGACGGCCAATAACAATTGGCTTAGTCCAGTGCGGAACTAAACGTGGAACGTTACTGATGATGATTGGCTCACGGAAAATAACGCCTCCGAGAATATTGCGGACAGTTCCGTTAGGAGACTTCCACATTTGCTTTAATCCAAACTCTTTAACCCGTGCTTCATCCGGAGTAATGGTTGCGCACTTAACTCCGACGCCATGCTTTTGGATTGCGTGAGCACTGTCAATTGTCACTTGATCGTCCGTAGCATCTCTGTGTTCCATACCTAAGTCGTAATAATCAAGATTCACATCTAGGTAAGGAAGAATTAACTGCTCCTTGATGAACTGCCAGATGATACGAGTCATCTCATCGCCATCAAGCTCGACAACAGTTCCGGTTACTTTAATTTTTGACATTCGAAGTGCTCCCTACCTAAATTATTTGATTAAAGAGTTTTCACATCTGCTTGTTTTGCACGAACTGCTTCTGCAGCAACCTTTAATTCTGCAATTTCAGAATCAGTTAACTTGCTTTCGACTACGCGACGAATTCCCTCTTTGCCAATTTCAGCTTCGACTCCAAGGTAGACACCGCTAATTCCATATTGACCTTCAACCCATGCACAAACAGGAAGTACGGCGCCAGAATCTTCAATCACTGCTTTTGCCATACGGGCAGCTGCAGCAGAAGGAGCGTAGTAAGCAGAACCAGTTTTAAGCAGTGCCACAATTTCGGCTCCGCCGTTACGAGTGCGAACTACGAGATCTTCAATCTCTTCAGCAGAAAGTAAATCTGCAAGTGGTTTTCCTTTAACTGTGCAACGGCTTGGAACTGGAACCATGGTGTCACCATGAGATCCCAAAGTTAAAGTTTGAACATCGCCAACTGGAACATTTAATTTAGTGGCAACAAAGTTTGTAAACCGCGCTGTATCAAGCATTCCTGCTTGACCCATTACGCGATTGTGTGGAAACGCAGAAGCAATTTGTGCAAGTGCTGTCATTTCATCTAATGGATTTGAAACCACGATGATGACTGCATTTGGACTGTGCTTTGCAATATTTTCTGCAACACCGCGAACAATTCCAGCATTGATGCCGATTAAATCCATTCGACTCATACCTGGCTTGCGGGGAATTCCGGCGGTAATTACAACAACATCGGAGCCAGCAGTTTTTTCATAACCGCCACCTTCTGCAGTAGTTGTTACGCCGATAACTTCAGTCTCAAATCCTTCAATAGATCGAGATTGATTCATATCTAAAGCAATACCTTCTGGTTTGCCTTCAAGAATGTCAGTGAGGATGACCTCTTTGAAAATGTTGTATTCAGCTAAACGAAGAGCGGTGGTTGAGCCGTAAAAACCAGCCCCCACCACTGTGACACGACCGCGCATGGGAACCCAATCTCTCTTGATATCAAGATAACTCTACCCCCCGTTTGGAAGCAGTAGCGCGAGGGTAGCGATCACCGCCGCAAAGATCACAAATAGCAGCAGATCAATGCTCCTACTCCGCCAAACAGTTACCCCATTTCGGTCCATAAACCGCTCTGCAGCGAGGATTAGTAGTGCCACAGACACCAGCAGTGAACCAGCTCTGACTGAGGCGCTAAGCGCGATTACCAGCCCAAGGAGGGTTGTAAGTCCAGCTGCGAACTTGGCCTTCACTTGCCTGTAGCCGCTTCGGCTAGTTCCACCACATTGCTCAGCAGCATCGCCCTGGTCATCGGTCCAACTCCCCCTGGCATCGGGGCGATATGGCCGGCAACTGTTGCCACATCAGGGTGCACATCTCCAGCTAACCCCTCTGGCGTTCTGGTGATTCCAACATCAATAACTGCCGCTCCTGGTTTAACCATTTCTGCGGTGATGAAGTGGGCTTTACCGAGTGCCGCAACAACAATATCTGCGCGCCGAATATGCGCCGCTAAATCTTTTGTTGCTGAATGTGTAAGCGTCACTGTCGCACTTTCTCTTTTGCGAGTTAACAATAAACCGAGAGGACGACCAACGGTTAATCCGCGTCCTACAACAACAACTTCAGCACCTTTAATTGGAACGTTGTATTGCTCAAGCAACGCCACAATTCCACGAGGGGTGCACGGAAGTGGTGCATGTTGGTCTAGTACTAATTTTCCAAGATTAAGTGGATGTAAACCATCAGCATCTTTGTTTGGATCCATCGCTTCTAAAATTGCAAGTGAATCAATTCCATTAGGCAAAGGCAATTGCACGATATATCCAGTGCACTCTTTTGAATTATTTAAATCTTTTACCGCGCTTAGTATGTCCTGATATGAAGCGCTCGCCGGAAGATCAACCCGAATAGAAGAGATTCCTACTTCAGCACAATCACGATGCTTGCCACCAACATATGAATGAGAGCCTGGATCATCACCGACTAATACTGTTCCTAGTCCAGGAGTAATTCCCAGTGCGCGAAGTTTTTCTACCCGGACTGCTAACTCAGCTTTAATAATCGCAGCAGTTGCTTTTCCATCAAGAATTATGGCCATGGGTGCACTCCTAACTATTAACGTTTAAGCATGTGCAAAATGTCGCACTCCGGTGAAATACATTGTTGCTCCCATTTTATTAGCAGCTTCAATTACTTCATTATCCCGAACGCTACCGCCTGGTTGCACTATCGCGCTTACTCCCGCGGCTAATAAAATCTCTAATCCATCAGCAAATGGGAAAAAAGCATCACTTGCAGCGACGCTACCGCTTGCCCGATCTCCAGCTCTAGAAACAGCCAACCGTGCGCTATCAACACGATTAACTTGACCCATGCCTATTCCTACGGCTGCTAAATCACTTGCCAATAAAATTGCATTACTTTTGACAGCGCGTACTGCTTTCCAAGCAAATTGCAAATCATTTAATTGTGCAGATGTCGCAGCTTTGCCAGCGACTAATTGCCAATTGGCTGGTGAATCACCATCGGCGTCAATGCGGTCAAAGTTTTGCACAATCGCTCCACCTGAAATCGGGCGTAGCTCCAAGTTGGGTGCTGAAGGTTCAATTGTAAGAATTCGAATTGAAGGTTTTTGACTCAAAATTTCAATAGCTGATTTTGTAAAACTTGGAGCCGCAATAACCTCAGTGAAAACTTCGCTTACCGCTTTTGCCATCGTTTCATTCACTTCACGATTTGCGGCAATAACTCCACCAAAAGCAGATACTGGATCGCAAGCATGAGCTTTCAGATATGCCGAATCGATATTGGTGCCAAGTGCAATTCCACACGGGTTTGTATGTTTAATAATTGCAACCGCTGGTTCGGAGTGATCATAAGCGGCTCTCCATGCAGCTTCAACATCAACATAATTGTTATATGACATTTCTTTACCATGTAATTGAATCGCTCCGGCAACTCCAGGTCCAGTTATTTCGCTAGCATCGTTTAAATATAAAGCCGCACTTTGATGTGGATTCTCTCCATAGCGCAAAGTTGCGCTGTGCGAGTATGAGGTGCCGATCCACTCAGGTATAAGTTGATGATCACTAACAGAGTTAAGCCATGTTGATACGGCGATGTCGTAACTTGCTGTAGTTCTATAAGCCTCTATTGCAAACTTTCTACGCAATTTCTCATCGGTGCCACCTTCTGCAATTGCAGCAACAATTTGAGGATATTGATTTGGTGAAACAACTACTGCGACAGAAGGATGATTTTTAGCAGCTCCGCGAACCATGCTTGGCCCACCAATATCGATCTGCTCAATACATTCATCAATCGATGCACCACTTTTTACTGTCTTAACAAACGGATACAAATTAACAACAACTAAATCAAAGGGGGCGATTTTTAGTTCAGCCAATTGAGCAACATGGGATGGCAATCTAAGGTCTGCCAAAATTCCTGCATGAATAATTGGATGTAATGTTTTTACCCTTCCATCAAGTGATTCAGGGAATCCAGTTAATTCTTCAACTCTAATAACTGGGATTCCAGAATTAGCAATAGTGGCGGCAGTAGAACCAGTTGAAACAATCTCAACTCCTTGGGCATGAAGTTCTGTTGCAAACTCTATTAACCCGGTTTTGTCGTAAACGCTTATCAGCGCTCGCTTGATTGGTCGTTTCATAGGGTCTCCTCAGCCTTCATGACTAATTCCTTAATCGTTTGCACAAGAATTTTTCGCTCCTCTATTTTAATCCGTTCGTGCAGAAGCGTTTGTGTATCCCCTTTGTGGATTTCAACACTTACTTGATTAATGATCTGACCGGTGTCTACGCCTTCATCTACATAATGAACAGTCGCACCCGTAACTTCCACTCCGGCAGCCAGGGCCTCTGCCACTGCATGAGCTCCTGGAAATGCTGGCAATAGCGCTGGGTGAGTATTTATCGTGCGAAATTTGTTTACAAAATCCGGTGCGAGAATCCGCATGAATCCAGCGCTAACAACTAGCCATGGATTTGTTTTGGCAACCTCACTGATCAATGCCTGATTCCACTCTGAGCGATCTGCAAAATCTTTAATAGGCAAAGTAACTGTTGGAATCCCAGATTGTTTAGCTCTATTGAGTACTCCAGCACCGGTTTGATCGCTTATTACTTTTTCGATCTTGATTAATCCAGCAAGTTCCCCTTTTGCTTCTGCGTCAAATATCGCTTGAGCAACTGAACCATCACCCGATGCCATAACTACTAAAGATTTAATTTGATTCATTAGCATCACTTCGCAATTTTTTTATTCCTACAAATATGCCAGCACCGATTCCAGCTTCCAATAAATAAACCAATGGAAAGATCCAAAGCGAAGGCCCCACTACAGATAGGCGTTCTCCAAGCAGAGTTCCATTACTAAAATAATTTACTAATGCCAAAAATGCAGCACTAGCCACTATTACGACGGGCATTGCTGAAAGATCATCTGCTCGCTCAGTTTTCTGCATCAACAAAGCGATCATGAATCCGGCACCAACTCCTAGCAGTACTCCAATAAATATAAATTTATTTGTATTGGTTGGGATCGCTGCCAGCAAAGGGAAAGCCGGAATTTCACCGATTCGATGCACTGCTGGATTAATTAAAGTTCCTGAACCAACTGCAAAACCCGGTCCTAATAAATAAGCCATTGCGGAAACTGCCATATTTGGGATTGTTGCAATAACTAAAATAAGTAAGAGAATTCCACCAAAAAATCCAGGTTGCAACACTGTGATCAGATTATTCAATACAGAAAGGTGAATAGCTAAAGATATTGTGAAGAATAGCAACGAGATTCCTAGAAGTGCTCCTAAGACGATTGAAATTATTCTAATCACTTGATTTAAATAATTATTATCTTTAGAAATTTGTTGCAATTGAGTCAAACTTGAAATTGCCAAAAGTGCAACTACCGAGATTGGGGCGACATACCATCTTGGCGAGATTGAAAAGTTTCCACTAGCCAAGCTAAGTACTATTAAAATTAAAACATACGTTATTCCCAGTGAAAAAATTGATTGCCTGAGTTGTACGCCCTTTAGTTCGTCACGCAATCTTCGCAATGAACCGCGAAAAACCATTATTGGAAAAAGTAGTGCTCCAAGTGGGATAAAAGAAAGCGATCCAGGTAAACCAGATGGTGGAAGTGCCAAAGTAAAAGTTATGTGATGAATGCCGAGCCAGATCCAAATGCCTCCGCGAAGTGCATCTGTTACAACTCCGCTTGTAGACCCAGCTGTTGCCCATGCCATGAGCACTATCAATGCGATTGGAATGTATGAAGTTAGCGCTGCACGCACTGCTTCCGTGGCGCCGGCAATTAGCGGGCGCAAAATTTAATTACTTTCCGAGGATTGAACGCAATAGTTGAGCGCTTTCGCTTGGTGTTACACCCACGCGAACTCCAACTGCCTCTAGGGCATCACGCTTAGCTGCAGCCGTCCCCGAAGAACCTGAAACTATTGCGCCTGCATGTCCCATAGTTTTTCCTTCAGGAGCAGTGAATCCAGCAACATAACCAACGACTGGTTTGGTTACATACTCTTTGATAAATGCTGCGGCACGCTCTTCAGCATCGCCACCAATTTCACCGATCATCACAATAGCTTTTGTTTCTGGATCATCTTGAAATGCACGTAAGCAATCTATGTGGGTAGTTCCAACAACTGGATCTCCACCAATTCCCACAGCTGTTGAGAAACCAATATCTCTTAACTCATACATCATTTGATAAGTGAGAGTTCCTGATTTTGAAACTAAACCAATTGGACCAGGACCAGTTATATCTGCCGGAATAATTCCCACATTTGATTTACCTGGGCTAATTAAGCCAGGACAGTTAGGACCAATCAATCGCGACTTTCCAGATTTTTGCGAATATGCAAAAAATTCAGTGGTGTCATGAACTGGAACGCCTTCGGTAATTACAACAATGAGACCAACTTCGGCATCGACAGCATCTATGACTGCGGCTTTTGTGAATTTAGCAGGTACAAAAATTACTGAAGTATCAGCTTTTGTTGCAGCAACCGCTTCACTTGCACTGTTGAAAACTGGAATTGCTAATCCGTCAAAATCAACGACCTGTCCACCTTTGCCTGGAGTCACACCGCCAACGACTTTTGTTCCAGAAGCAAGCATTCGCTTTGTGTGTTTACTTCCTTCAGAGCCAGTCATTCCATGCACCAGAACACGACTGTTCTCATTTAAGAAAATTGCCATTTACTTAGCCACCCCACTAGAAGAACTTGCTAATTCGGCAGCCCTACTCGCAGCCCCATCCATTGTGTCCAATTGTTGAATAAGCGGATGAGCAGCCTCATTAAGAATTCGGCGACCTTCCACAACATTATTTCCATCTAACCGAACCACGATTGGTTTTGCTGCTTTAGGTCCCAAAATTTCTAGTGCTTGCAAAATTCCATTTGCTACAGCATCACATGATGTGATGCCACCAAAAACATTTACAAAAACACTTTTTACATCTTTATCACCAAGAATTATTGATAATCCGTCGGCCATTACTTGAGCAGAAGCTCCACCACCAATATCTAAAAAGTTTGCCGGTTTTACTCCGCCAAATTTTTCACCGGCATAAGCCACGACATCCAGCGTGCTCATAACAAGGCCAGCACCATTTCCGATTATGCCTACTTCACCGTCAAGTTTTACATAGTTCAAATCTTTTTCTTTTGCTAAAGCTTCAAGCGGATCCGCTGCATCGTGGTCAACAAGTGCTTCATGATCTGCATGTCTAAATATTGCATTGTCATCAAAAGTTACTTTTCCATCGAGTGCAATTATTTTTCCATCATTAGTTTTTACGAGCGGATTAATTTCCACCAAAGTTGCATCTTCTGCTACAAAACATTTCCAAAGGTCAAGCAATACTTTTGCAACACTATCTCTGATATCGGCTGGGAAATTTGCTTGTGTTGCAATAGCTAGGGCTTGTGCCTGATCAATTCCTTTAAGCGGATCAACTAATACTTTCGCCAGTTTTTCGGGGGTTTTGTGGGCAACCTCTTCAATATCCATTCCGCCAGAAACTGAAGCCATTACCAAAAAGGATCGCTGCGATCTATCTAATAAAATTGCCAAGTAATATTCAGAATCTATTGGAGCAGCCTGGGCAACCATTACTGCATTTACTCGATGACCTTTGATATCCATTCCAAGAATTGCAGTGGCTTTTTCAAAAGCTTCATCTGAATTCTCAGCGACTTTAACTCCACCAGCTTTTCCGCGACCACCAGTTTTGACTTGAGCTTTAATTACAACTCGACCACCAATTGCTTTTGCAGCAGAGCGGGCTTCTTCTGGGGTGCGAGCGACTTGCGCTGGCAATACTGGAATGCCATGAGCTTCAAAAAGATCGCGCGCTTGATATTCGAATAAATCCATTTGTTTCCCCCTGTGCTAAATCCTAGTGATTCGCTAACGCGCTTTTTAACCATTCACCGATTTCGGTAGTCGAGGCGCCCGGAGTAAAAATCTGAGCGACTCCCATCTCTTTCAATTTCGCGATATCCCCATCTGGAATGATCCCTCCACCAAAAACCAAAATTGGCTGTGATTCAAGTAACTCCATAATCCGCGCGAATATTGTTAAATGCGCTCCAGATAGAACTGACAATCCGATCGCGTCAGCATCCTCTTGACGAGCAGTTGCAACGATCTCTTCTGGTGATTGATGCAGGCCGGTATAGATAACTTCACATCCAGCATCACGCAAAGCTCGGGCAACTACTTTCGCACCCCGGTCATGGCCGTCTAAGCCAGCTTTTGCGACAACTACTCTGATCGCCATAGGGCTACCGTGCCACGAGTGGGTTGAGGTAGTCCAATCGTGTGGGATTAATTAGATCTTCTCAACGGGGGCGTACCGGAGCAATAAGCGGCGATCCCCATAAGTACCAAAATTTATAGTGGCTTCGGCCTTGTCCTCTGCGCCAGTTAGTGCGATTACAGTGCCCATTCCAAATGTTTGATGAAGTACGCGGTCACCGATTTCTAAATTTAAATTTGTATTAGGGTCATTTGGAGAGGTTCGTTTTCCAGTTGGAGCGACTTTTGGATTCGGTTTAGATTTGAGTCGAATTTCAGGAGCTTTCCATTGAATTATCTCTTCTGGAATTTCACTTAAGAATCTTGAAGGAGAGTTATAAGTTGGAGATCCAAATGCAAAACGGGTACTAGCTCGAGATAGATAAAGATTTTTACGAGCACGCGTTAATCCAACATATGCAAGTCTGCGTTCCTCTTCGATCTCACCTGGATCACCTAGTGATCTGGAATGTGGAAAGACATTTTCTTCCATTCCAGTTAAGAAAACAGTTGGGAACTCTAAACCTTTAGCAGTGTGCAAAGTCATTAAGGTAACCACTCCACCATGATCTTCACCATCAGGGATTTGATCTGAATCTGCGACAAGTGAAACTCTTTCCAAAAAGCCAACCATAGAAACTTCTTCGCCTTCTAATCGCTCATCGTCTTCATACTCCTGGGCAACAGCAACTAACTCTTGCAAATTCTCTAAACGCGCCTCATCTTGTGGATCTTCACTATCTGACAACTCTTCGCCAAGTTTGCTTTGTTCTAATACTGCTTCAGCAATAACAGAAGGGCGCACATTTGCTTCAACCAATTCACGTAAAGAAAGCATTAACTGCGCAAAACCTTCAATCGCAGCTGTTGCACGAGCAGTCGCCCCAGGTGCATCTTTTGCATTTAATAGTGCGTCCCAGAGTGGAATTCCCATTAGTTCTAAGCCGTCGATTGCTTTGTCACCGATTCCCCTTTTTGGAGTGTTAATTATTCGGCGTAATGAGATCTCGTCATATGGATTTGCTAGCACTCTTAAATATGCAAGAAAGTCGCGAACTTCTTTGCGCTCATAAAAACGAACTCCTCCAACTACTTTGTATGGCAATGTGTTACGCATAAAGACTTCTTCGAAAGCACGGGATTGCGAATTAGTTCGATAAAAAATTGCGGTATCGCCAGGCTGTGAAACATTCTCACTTTGTAGATGGAATATTTCATTCATAACATACTCTGCTTCATCACGTTCATCTTCAGCAACGTATCCGGTTATTAACGCCCCGTCACCAGAATCCGACCAAAGATTTTTAGCTTTACGACTGGCATTATTTGTAATAACTGCATTTGCAGCACTTAAGATATTTTGAGTTGATCGATAATTCTGCTCAAGTAAAATAGTGCGCGCAGATGGATAATCTTCTTCAAATTGCAAAATATTTCTGATTGTTGCGCCTCTAAAAGCATAAATAGATTGGTCGGCATCGCCTACAACACAAAGTTCGGCCGGTTGTATGCCGTCGGCCGCAGTTCCAACTAACTCGCGAACCAAAATGTATTGTGCATGGTTTGTATCTTGATACTCATCCACTAAAACATGTCTAAATCGAGAACGATATCTTGCTTTAGCTTCTGGGAATCTTTGAAGCACTTCAACTGTTTTGAGAATTAGATCGTCAAAATCAAAAGCATTAGCATCTCGCAAACGCTTTTGATAAAGAACGTAGCATTCTGCAACAACTTCTTCGATATGTGTTTTCGCTTGATTTGTATAATCCGCTGGCCCAATCAATTCATTTTTTGCGTTACTGATCATCGCTGCAATTTGGCGAGGTGGATAACGCTTTGGATCTAAATTTAAATCCCTTCCTATTAATGTTACGAGTCGCACGCTATCTGCTTGGTCGTAAATTGAAAATGAAGAAGAGAATCCAGCGATTGACGCTTCTTGACGCAAAATTCTTACGCAAGCAGAGTGAAAAGTTGTGACCCACATTGATCTAGCTCTTGGTCCAACCAATGTCGCTACTCGCTCGCGCATTTCGCCTGCAGCCTTATTTGTAAAAGTAATTGCCATTACTTCATATGGAGCAACTCCACATTCGGCTAGCAAATAGGCAATCCGATTAGTGAGAACTCGAGTTTTTCCAGAGCCGGCTCCGGCCACAATTAGAAGCGGGGACCCTGAATGGACCACCGCATCACGTTGTGAAGGGTTTAATCCATCAAGGAATGGGTTATTTCCGGTCTGATCACTCATAATGTACGAGCCTAGCCATAAGAACCGTCAAGGAGAGTTCATGCCACCGATCGACGATAGTGAAATCAAACGCGTACTTGTTATCAGTGCCCACCCCGATGACTCTGATTTTGGAGCTTCCGGAACAATTGCGCAATGGATTAAAAAGGGTATTGAAGTGGCGTATGTATTTTGTACTAATGGCGATCAAGGCGGCGAAGCATCTGGTTTCACTAAAGAAGAGATGCCTGCAATTCGCCAACGTGAGCAAATTGCAGCAGGTGCGGCTATTGGCGTCACTGATATTACATTTTTGAATTATGTTGATGGGCATCTTGAAGCAACCCTTGGATTGCGAAAAGATATTGTTCGCCAAATTCGTAAATCACAACCAGATCGAATGGTTTGCCAAAGTCCAGAAAGAAATTGGGATCGTATTGGTGCCAGCCACCCAGATCATTTAGCCGCGGGCGAAGCTTCGATTCAAGCGGTCTATCCAGATGCGCGAAATCCTTTTGCTTTTACTGATTTGTTGGATGATGAAGGTTTGCAACCCTGGCGAGTTAAGGAAGTTTGGGTTACGGCATTCGCTAATCCAGATCATTTTGTCGATATCACTGACACTTTCGATTTGAAAATGAAAACATTGCATGCGCATGCATCGCAAACTGCGCACAATGCAGAGTTAGAAAATTTAGTTAAGGAGTGGGGAACGCGAACTGCAGAAGCAGCTGGTTTCCCAGAAGGTCGGATTGCCGAAGCGTTCCGAATCGTCAATACAAATTAATTTAATTTCTTAATTAATTTGCTGCAGGGGCTGCTGGTGCTCCTCCCCCTTGTCCGCCGCGTTGTCCACCGCCACCTTGTCCACCACCACCGAAGCCACCGCCACCTGGGCCACCTGGGCCACCTGAGCCACCTTGTCCTCCACCACCAGGAAATAGCGCACGACATTTTTCAAATGCAGCAGCAACAGTTGGATCGGTTAGATCTGGACGAGAGCCCGGTGCAAATTCAATTCCAGCATCAGTTAAACATTTACGGAGTTCGCCGTTTCCGCCACCTGGGCCACCGCCGCCGCCAGGTCCAGCTCCAGGGGCGCCATTAACTGCAGGGGCACCGTTTTGCGTTGTCGCACTCTTTCCGTTTTTATTTTTCGTTACACCTTTTTGTTTTCCACTTTTATTACTGATGATTGGAGTTTGGTTTGCTTGAGTGCTGTTATTTGTTCCTTGTGGGGAAAGTGCGCCGTTACCAGCGCCACTACGACCTTGACCACCACCGAATCCACCGCCCATTCCACCGCCTTGAGTTAGTGCAATTGGAGTTATTGATCCATCAGCTGCGGTTTCACCTGTTGCAGTTAATCGATCGCCAACTTTAAGTGCTGCTATATCTTGGCGAGAAGTACTTAATACCGGAGTATCCGCAGCAGCTTTAATTTCTATATTTTTACCATCTCGACTTTGGATCGTAATAGTTGTTCCATCAATTTTAGTAATAGTTCCCGAAGTTCCACCGATTCCGGGCGCAGTAGGAACAGCGAATGTTCCAGCACCGCCGTTGCGGCCAACCCGCCCAGCAAAATTTGCATTTGCCCCAGTTGTACTCCCAATAGCAAAACCGTTAGTAGCTGGTGTTGTGTGATGTGCATACCAAACTCCGCCCGATGCACCGACTGCAACTAGCAGCAATCCCATCAAAACTGTTGTGAACTTGTTTGTCCACTTGTACGCCGCTTTTTCTAACTCTGCAGAAAGGTCGTCAACAACATCTTCTGACTTTGCGAATAAGTCGAATTCATTATTCATAACGGAGTGCCTCGATTGGTCGTAGGGATGCTGCTCTGCTTGCTGGATATCCGCCGAAGAAAAGTCCAATAAATACGCTAACGCCAAAAGCTAGAAAAACTGAGGATGGAACTATTACCGGCTTCACGCCAACGATCATAAAGTTTGAACCGATAAACCCAACAAGCACTCCAAGAATTCCGCCAACCAGAGAGAGGATTGTTGCTTCAATCAAGAACTGCCCAAGAATTGCACGACGGCGAGCACCTATTGCTTTACGAATTCCAATTTCACGAGTTCGTTCAACAACGGTAACCAACATGATATTAGTAATTCCAATTCCGCCAACAAGAAGTGAAATTGCAGCAACAGCGCCTAAAAGAACTGTAAAAACTTTAGTAGTAGATGTAGTCGTAGCAAGCAAACTCGCTTGATTTAGCAATCGATAGTCACGGCTATTTACATTAGAGATTCCATGACTCTTATCCAAAATACTTTCGATTTCAATTTGAGCTTGGTCTTGTACTTTTGCTGATTTTGCTTGAACAACTATTGAAGAAATATTTCCATATCCAGTTAGTGCACGCTGCACCGCAGTAATCGGTGAAATAATTAAACTATCACCGTCGAGAAAACCATTTGATCCTGCTGTTTCAGTCAATCCAACAATGCTAAATGGGATGCCACCGCAACGCATTACTTTCCCAATTGGATTCTCTTCGCCGAATAAATCACTTGCTGTTGTTTTACCTATTACTGCTACTCGTCTTCCTTCAGTCACGTCATCATTTGTAAAGTAAGTTCCTTTTACAACTTTAGTATTTTTTGCCTCAAAATAAGATGGCCATGTTCCAATAAAACTGGCTGGGGTCGTTGAACTACTTCCATTTGTACATACTGATGTTGCATTTGAAACTGGTGCTGCTTGTTTTACATTTGGCGCACTCTTTTTATCTGACAGTTGAACGGCATCACCAACAGTTAATGGCTTACCTTGCGTATTTCTTGATTGGGCTCGTGCTCCAAATCCACCGCCACCGCGCATTACCGTAATTGTATTTGTACCTAACTTCGCGATGTTGTCTTGGATTTGTTTACTTGAACCATTTCCAACTGCAACAAGAATAATTACTGATCCAACACCAATTAAAATGCCAAGTGTTGTTAGTGCAGAACGCAATCTATTTGCAACGAGACCGCGTACTGCAAAGCGCACCATTTCAAAAAAATTCATGCGAGTACCTTGGCAGTATCTTCAATTATCTTGCCGTCGCGCATCCGTATCGTGCGCTTGGCACGATCGGCAACATCTGCTTCGTGAGTAATCAAAACAACAGTACGACCTGCAGCATTAACCAAATCAAAAAGATCTAATAAGTCGGCAGTTGATTTTGAATCCAAAGCTCCGGTTGGTTCGTCAGCAAGTAAGAGTGCTGGTTTAGTAACTAGCGCACGAGCTACCGCAACACGTTGCTGTTGGCCACCTGAGAGTTCAGTTGGTTCATGCGTTAATCGATCAGACAATCCAACTAAATCAAGAGCTTTGAGTGCGCGGATGCGACGCTCTTTGATTTTAATTCCTTGATAAGCAAGTGGAAGTTCAACATTAGCTAAAGCTGATGTTCGTGGAATTAAATTGAATGATTGGAAAATAAATCCAATTTTGCGCCCACGCACTATGGCTAACTGATTTTCATCAAGAGATGCCATATCTATTCCATCTAGATAATATTCACCGCTACTGGGAATATCTAAAGCGCCGATGACATTCATTAATGTTGATTTACCAGAACCAGATGCACCCATGATCGCAACATATTCACCTGGGTATATCGCAAGCGATACTCCATCTAGTGCAAAAATTGCTGATTCACCGGAACCATACTGTTTTACAACATCGTGCAGATCAATAATTGGTGCGTTATCCACGACCACCGCCGCCACCGCCTCCTCCGCCACCACGTCCGCCGCCGCCAAAGCCGCCGCCGCCGCCAGCTCCACTTAATCCACCAAATCCTTGTGGAACTCCAACACCTGGGAATCCGCTACTGGATGTTGTAGTCGTTGCATTTAATGCAACTTTCTCGCCCTCTTTTAGACCAGCTTGAACTTCAGTTTCACCATCGCCCTTTAATCCAATAGTTACTTGGCGAGATTCGATGCTCTCCTTGCCACCTTTAGTTGTTATCACGCGAACAATGGAACGATTGCCAGCGCTCCTGATTGCAGAAGCAGTTACTTTTACAACTCCTGCCGCTGATCCAGTTGTAACTGTTGCAGTTGCAGTCATTCCAGGTTTTAATCCAGCAACAGCTTCACTTAAATCAAAAGTCACAGTGTATGAAACTACGTTATTTGCAGTTGTAGGCAATGGGCTCACTTGAGCCACAACTCCATTGGCATTCACGTTAGGCAGGGCTTCAAAAGTAAATGTCGCACTTTGTCCTACTTGAATTTTCGCAGCATCTGCTTCAGAGAAGCCTGCTTCCACTCGCAAAGCACTCACATTTGTAAGAACTATAAATCCAGTAACAGTTCCGTTGGTGCTTGAAGCTTGCGTTCCCGCAGATTGACCTACGGTTGCTGAAATTGAAGCTACTTCCCCGGCAACTGGGGCTTTAATTGTTGTAGCAGCCAAATTCTTCTTTGCTTGAGCCAAATTTGCTTCTGCTGTTTTTATTGAAGCCGCAGCTGTATCTAAATCATTTTGATTTGCAGCCTGAATTGCTACTGCTAAACCTGCTTGTTGAAGATCGTAAGAAAGTTGAGCTGAAGCAATTGCATTCTTCAAGCTCTGAATTGTTTGTGCATCTTTTTTCAAACTAATAGTTTGTGATGCTAATGCGTTCTGATAAGAAACTTCTAAAGAAGCCAAACTCTGAGCATCTTTCTTAAGGCTCATACTTTGATTAGTAAGTGAATTATTATAAGAAGTTTTTGCACTTTGAATTGAGTTCATATATCCCTGGAAAGTTCCACAAGATGTAATGACACTATTTGCCGTTGCTACTGTTATGGAATCACAAAACTCAGTGCTCATCATGGTATTAATTTTCAACCAATTATCTAGAGTCTTTTGAGAATTATCCCAACTACTCTTAGCTGCATCAACTGAAGCTTGATAAGTTGTTGCACTTAATGCTGTGTTCACTTTTGCATCATCTAAACTTTTCTTCGCTGCATCAACAGATGCTTGATAAGTGGCCACATTAAGAGCGATGGAGGCGCTCTGATCATCAAAGTTTTTTTGTGCCGTTTCAAGTGACGCTTTTGATTGAGCTACTTGCAGGTCAACTTGTTTTTGCTCATCGGCTGTTCGAGTCTTAGTTAATTTACCAAGTGCAACCTTCGCTGAAAGTAAAGAAGCTTCGGATTGCGTGACTGAAATCTTTTGAGTTGAGGAATCTAATTGTGCAAGAGTTTGGCCTTGCGAAACTTTTTGACCAACTTTCACATATACATTTGTTAAAGTCCCATTAACTGTTGGTGATACTCCTACATCCCCTGGACTGGTCACTGTTCCACTTGCTGAAACCGTTGCAGTGACATCGCCAAGAGAAACAGTAGCCATTGGCGTAGCTGTGCTACTTGCCGCACTTGGATGAAGTAAGTTCCACCCCCACAGCGATGATCCAATTATTAGCGCCAATATTGTGGAGTTGACCAACAGGATTCTGGGAGATTTGCCAAGGTTCATAGGGCGATGATCCACTAAAAGCCTGTGAAACCTCTGTGATATCAGGAAATTTTTTTAAAAATTATTCCCACTCAATAGTTCCAGGAGGTTTGCTCGTAATATCTAAAGTAACCCGATTGATTCCAGCAACTTCATTTGTGATCCGATTAGAAATTTTTGCCAGCACGTCATAAGGCAATCTCGACCAATCAGCAGTCATCGCATCTTCACTAGATACCGGACGCAAAACTATTGGGTGACCGTAAGTACGTCCGTCTCCTTGAACGCCAACACTACGTACATCTGCAAGTAATACAACTGGGCATTGCCAAATTTCACGATCCAAACCAGCAGCATATAATTCATTCCGCACAATTAGATCAGCTTCACGTAAAAGATCTAATCGTTCTTGAGTGACTTCTCCGATAATTCGAATTGCTAGCCCCGGACCTGGGAAAGGTTGCCGCCAAACAATTTCTTCTGGCAAATTCAATTGCAATCCAACTGCACGAACTTCATCTTTAAACAATGCGCGCAATGGTTCTACTAATTCAAATTTAAGGTCATCTGGGAGTCCACCGACATTGTGGTGGCTTTTAATATTTGCAGTTCCGGTACCGCCACCAGATTCAACAACATCTGGATATAAAGTTCCCTGCACTAAGAATTTAACTTCAGTTGTGGCAATCTCACGAGCAGCAGCTTCAAAAGCTCGAATAAATTCACGGCCAATAATTTTGCGTTTTTCCTCTGGATCTGTAACACCCTTCAATGCATTCAAGAAAGTCGCTTTCGCATCTACAGTCTTTAAAGTAATTCCAGTCGCGGCAACAAAATCACGTTCGACCTGTTCTACTTCACCGCTTCGCAAAAGTCCATGGTCTACAAAAACACAGGTTAACTGTTTACCAATTGCTTGTTGCACGATGGCTGCGGCAACAGCAGAATCAACTCCACCAGATAAACCACATATCGCACGCGCATCACCTACTTGAGTTTTAATCAACGCGATCTGTTCTTGTGCAATGTTTGCACTTGTCCAATTTGGATTACACCCAACAACATCTATCAACCAACGGCGCAAGATCTCTTGACCGTGAGTTGAATGTAAAACTTCAGGATGGAACTGCACTCCGGCTAATTTCCCGTCGCCACTTTCAAAAGCAGCGATCGGAGTTTGCGCAGTTGATCCTGTTGTTACAAATCCTTTAGGCGCACTAGTCACACTATCTCCGTGGGACATCCAAACCTGTTGCTGTGTAGGGAGACCAGAAAGCAAACCTTTTGAGTTTTCAACTTTAAATTCAGTTCGGCCGTACTCAGATTTACCGGTTTTTGCTACTTCACCGCCGAGTGCTGCGGCCATGACTTGAAAGCCATAACAAATGCCAAAAATTGGAATCCCCGTATCAAAGAGTGCTGAATCTAGCTTCGGAGCATCCGGTGCATAAACACTTGAAGGTCCACCGGAGAGAATTATTGCATTTGGATTCATCGCAACAATTTGGGCAACACTTATTGTTGAAGGAACTATCTCGCTATATACATTTACTTCGCGCACGCGACGAGCAATTAATTGTGCGTATTGCGCTCCAAAATCAACAACTAAAACTAAATCACGCGCGATGGATAACCACCTCAACCCGTTGAAATTCCTTTACATCTGAATAACCACTTGTTGAAATTGCCCGACGCAATGATCCAACTAAATTCATAGATCCATCAGCAGTATGTGATGGTCCATTAAAAATTTCAGCAAGTGTGCCGACAGTGCCAACATGTACTCGCTCACCACGTGGAAGTGAGTTGTGACTTGCTTCGCTTCCCCAATGCCAACCTTTGCCCGGTGCTTCGACTGCTTTGGCAAGTGGAGATCCCATCATTACTGCGTCCGCACCACATGCAATCGCTTTTGCAATGTCGCCACTTCTAGTTACTGAACCATCTGCAATGACATGAACATAACGTCCACCTGATTCATCTAAATATTCACGACGGGCTGATGCAACTTCAGCAACCGCAGTTGCCATTGGAACTGCAATTCCAAGAACTTGGCGAGTGGTGTGTGCTGCTCCCCCACCGAAACCAACCAATACACCTGCGGCTCCTGCGCGCATTAAGTGAAGTGCACCTGATGCGGTTGCGCATCCTCCAACAATTACTGGAACATCTAATTCGTAAATGAATTTCTTTAAATTCAGTGCATGATCACCCGTTGAAACATGTTCGGCGCTTACTGTTGTTCCACGAATCACAAATAAATCAACACCGGCATCGATAACAACTTTCGCTAGTGCAGCGGTACGTGCTGGTGAAAGTGCAGCCGCGACAGTAACTCCGGCTTCACGGATTTGCGCAATACGTTCCTTAATTAACTCTGGCTTTATTGGCTCTTGATACAACTCTTGCATGCGCCGAGTTGCTTGATGATCTGGAACTGATGCAATTTCACCAAGTGGAATCCGGGGATTCTCATACCGCGTCCAAAGTCCCTCTAAATTAAGGACGCCAATACCGCCTAATTTGCCGATCTCAATCGCAGTTTCAGGAGAAACAACAGAATCCATTGGAGCTGCCATCATCGGAATATCAAATTTATAAGCATCAATCTGCCATGCGGTGGAAACATTTTCTGGGTCACGGGTGCGACGACTTGGCACAATTGCAATGTCACTAAATGAATAAGCCTGTCTTGCACGCTTGCCAGGTGCTAACTCGATCTCGCTCATATCATTTCCCTAACTGTCTCGATTATTTCGAATAATTTGGTGCGGCTACTGTCATGTCAATGTCATGCGGATGTGATTCTTTTAAACCTGCAGAAGTAATTTGTACGAATCGGCCATTTTTTTGCAGATGTGCAATATCTGGCGCGCCTGCATAACCCATGCCGGAACGCAATCCACCAACTAGTTGATGAATGACTGCTGCAACATCACCACTGAAACGCACTCTTCCTTCAATACCTTCAGGAACTAATTTATCTTCTGACAAAATGTCATCTTGCATGTAACGATCTTTTGAATATGAAGGTGTCGCACCGCGAGATTGCATAGCACCAAGGGATCCCATTCCGCGATAAGCCTTAAATTTCTTTCCATCTTCCTCAATTAATTCACCTGGTGATTCGGTGCAGCCTGCCAACAATGATCCGATCATTACTACATCAGCGCCTGCAACAATTGCCTTGACAATATCTCCGGAGTATTGCAAACCTCCATCTGCAATTAATGGAATGCCAGCCGGACTACATGCTTTGTACGCTTCCATAATTGCTGAAATTTGTGGAACTCCAACACCTGCAACAACTCGAGTTGTACAAATAGATCCGGGGCCAACTCCAACTTTCACTGCATCTGCACCGGCGTTAATCAATGCTTGAGCACCAGCACGTGTAGCAACATTCCCACCAATTACTTGTTGAGAAGATGAAAACTTTTTAATTTTTTCGATTGCATTCAGAACACCTTGGTGATGACCATGTGCAGTATCAACTACTAGAAAATCTACGCCTACCTCTATTAATGCAAGTGCACGCGCATATCCATCATCGCCAACACCAACTGCCGCACCAACATGTGTTGCGCCTTCGGCTTTAGCTCGCTTTGCTTGAACAACTTGGTCCTCAATTGAAAGGTTGCGATGGATGATTCCAACTCCGCCAGCGCGCGACATCGCAATCGCCATTGCAGATTCAGTAACAGTGTCCATAGCTGAAGAAATAATTGGAACTTTAAGTCGATGTTTTGAAGTTAAATTAGTAGCGGTGTCTACCTCGCTGGGAACAACTTGTGACTCATCTGGCAATAGCAGCACATCATCAAAGGTCAGCCCGAGCATTGCGACTTTCTCAAAATCTCGCACCGCAACCCCCGTTCAACTAATTGCTACTTTGTGCAGCAAATCCTACTGATCATTGAGAGTGATGCTGACGCGACTAAACATCCACCCCTAAAGTTGAGCTGACAATCTCACAGGCCTCTGGAAGTCCCCTAACCAACGTTGCGTTAGCGCAGCGATCGGCTTCCCAACCTGGACCACCCAGAAGTAACCGAGTAGAAGGACGGGCTGCTGGTAAGGCCGTGGCAATTGAATAATCTGCATTTTCGGGAAGTTGGGCCCAAACAAAAACTACCGGTGGAGCAATTTTGCGGACTACTTCAACAAGTGAATCGACCGGAGTCCGTGCCCCAAAAAAGTGCGCTTGAATATTTCTTTCTGCCAAAGCAGCCAACAGCGCATGCAAAGCAAGGCAATGCAACTCTTCACCAATAGAGGCAAGAACTATTGGTTTTGCATTGATCGGATTTTCAATTTCCGCTGATACTTCGCGCAAAATTTTAGTTAAAATTTCAGTAAGTAAATGCTCACTACCAACACCGTGCCCAGTGCGCGACCAATCTTCGCCAATTTTTATAAGGGTGGGAGCCAGAATTTCAACCCATGTAGCAGTTACACCGTTAGCCAAAATCTCACGGCGGATAATTTCATTAACAAAAGAAATATCTAAACTTTCCAAGGCTTTCAAAATTACTTCGACAATTTTAGTACGTTCTTCGAATTTGATTATCGGCAAATTCTCAGCTTCACTCACGTCAGCATCGCTCGCTATCAGGGCTGCCTCTTTGGGTGAAACGCCAGAAATCACTAACCTACGCATAACCGCAATTCGGGCAACATCAGCGCAGTCATACTTCCGGTGGGCGCCAACTTCATGACCGGATGGGCCAAGGCCGTACCGGCGAGCCCAGGTGCGCAATGTGGCGGGCGCGACCCCCAAACGTCGAGCTAGCTCACCGACGGTGATTTCGCTCTCAGGATTCATATGACCAAGCCTCCCCCACGTGGAGGTATTTGCCAACTCGAGATTAAAGCCTATAGTTGGTTGAACAACCTATGGCGCGATTGCCAAGGTTGCTCTATCCGGAAGAAGGACTCGATCATGGCTGAGGTATCCAGGCTTCCGATTCCAATTGCCGATAATTGGGATTGGCAGAGCAGTGGCGCCTGTCGAAGTTATCCGCCTGAGATGTTTTTCCATCCAGAAGGCGAACGTGGACCAAGTAGACGTGCGCGAATCAACGAAGCTAAATCAATTTGTGGAAATTGCCCAGTGCTATTGGAATGCCGTTCGCATGCACTTGCAGTGCAAGAGCCATACGGGATTTGGGGCGGTCTATCTGAAGATGAGCGAGAATCAATTCTCACTCGAGGAGATCGTCGTGGAGATGTTGCTTAACCCCTTAACAACAAAAAAAGACCGGCGTTAGATTATTTAAAATCTAGCGCCGGTCTTTTTTATTTACTAATTAATGCGAATGTCCGCCAGCTCCGTGTGAATGTCCGGTGCTTGCTCCATTATTTTCATCTTCTTCTTTCTTTTCGTACACAAGAACTTCAGTGGTAATAAACATCGCGGCAATAGATGCAGCATTAGCAAGCGCAGAACGCGTTACCTTGACTGGATCAATTACGCCATCTTTTACCAAATCACCATATACGTCAGTTGCGGCATTGAAGCCTTCGTTTTTACCAAGTTCGCGAACTTTGGCTACAACTACATAACCTTCAAGTCCAGCATTCTCAGCGATCCAACGAAGTGGCTCATCGCAGGCTTTACGTACTAAACGCACACCAACTGCTGCGTCACCAGTTAATCCAAGATCGCCTTCAAGTGCATCAGCAGCGTGAACAAGTGCTGCGCCTCCACCTACAACGATTCCTTCTTCAACTGCGGCACGAGTTGCTGAGATTGCATCCTCAAGACGGTGCTTCTTTTCCTTTAATTCAACTTCGGTATAAGCGCCAACTTTAATTACGCAAACTCCACCAGCAAGTTTGGCAAGACGCTCTTGCAACTTCTCGCGATCCCAATCAGAGTCAGAGCGTTCGATCTCCTTACGGATCTCACTAACACGTCCATCAACATCTGCTTTGTTACCGGCTCCATCAACGATGGTGGTTGCATCTTTAGTAACCACAATGCGACGAGCACGACCAAGAAGTGTTAAATCAATTTGATCAAGTTTTAATCCAACATCTGGAGTAATAACGGTTGCGCCAGTTAGCACTGCAATATCTTGCAACATTGCTTTGCGGCGATCTCCGAAACCAGGTGCCTTGACTGCAACAGAGGTGAAAGTTCCGCGCATGCGGTTAACGACCAATGTTGAAAGAGCTTCACCTTCGACATCTTCAGCAATAATCAAAAGTTGCTTGCCTGAGTTAACTACTTTCTCAAGGAGTGGAAGCAATTCATTAAGTGCAGAGATCTTGGTACCAGATACCAAAATGTAAGCATCTTCCAAAACAGATTCCATGCGCTCGGCATCAGTTACGAAGTATGGAGATATATATCCCTTATCGAATTGCATTCCCTCAGTGAATTCCAACTCAAGGTTGGTGGTTGAGGACTCTTCGACGGTGATAACTCCATCTTTGCCAACTTTGTCCATTGCATCAGCAATTAGATTTCCAATTGCAACATCTTGCGCTGAAATGGTTGCTACGTCTGCAATCTGAGCTTTGTCGATTACAGGAGTTGCATTTTCGTGCAACTTCTTGGTAATCGCGACGACAGCTGCTTCGATTCCAGCTTTAAGTCCCATTGGTTGTGCTCCGGCAGCGAGGTTACGTAATCCCTCGCGAACCATTGCTTGTGCAAGAACAGTTGCTGTGGTTGTTCCGTCTCCAGCGACATCGTTAGTTTTGGTTGCTACCTCTTTAACTAGTTGGGCACCCATGTTTTCAGCTGCATCAGAGAGTTCAACTTCTTTAGCAATTGTGACACCATCGTTGGTGACAGTTGGGTTTCCATATTTCTTGTCGATAACAACATTTCGGCCCTTAGGTCCGAGCGTTACTTTTACGACATCGGCGAGCGCATTTACGCCCCGCTCCATCGCACGACGAGCTTCTTCATCAAATTGTAAAAGTTTTGACATCTAGGTACGCCTACTTTTCAAGAATGGCGAGTACGTCGCGTGCAGATAGCACGAGGTATTCCTCACCGTTGTACTTAACTTCAGTTCCGCCGTACTTGCTGTAAATAACATTGTCGCCAACTTTGACATCCATTGGAACGCGAACGCCATCATCAAACCGTCCTGGGCCAACTGCAATAACAGTTCCCTCTTGTGGCTTCTCTTTAGCAGTATCTGGAATTACCAGACCTGATGCGGTTGTTGTCTCTGCCTCGCTCGCTTTTACAACGATGCGATCTTCTAGTGGCTTAATTGATACCGACATTCCCGGCTCCTTCGCTATTTTTCTTTCGTTAATTTGCTTCGTTAATTTTGTGTACCTGCTTGGATCCACCGCCCACCTTCAGCTGCCGGTTTCGCCAAATTCAATTACTTGACGGATTAGCAGTGTCAGGGTGAGAGTGCTAACGCCAAGGGTAAAGGGTTGGGTTGGGACGGTCAATTTGAAGGTTTATTAAGTAAAGAGCACCTGTTCAACGCCAGCCCCTGGATCCACAGCAAGTCCGGCTGCGCTGGCTGGACGACCGGCCTGGATCGCAAGGGAGCCAAGAGCAGCGACCATCGCCCCATTATCGGTACATAAGCCAGGAGATGGGATCGCCAATTTAAGGCCGGCCGCCTTAGTGCGCTGGGTAGCCAAAGCTCGCAACCGTGAATTTGCCGCAACGCCCCCAGCAATTAATAGGTGTTCTAACCCTTCGCGCTTGGCCGCCAATATCGCTTTACTCAAAAGCACATCCACCACCGCTTCCTGAAACGAGGCAGCGATATCGGCACGGGCACTTTGTGACAAAGGGCCATCCTTTTTAACCGCTAATTCAATGTGGCGCGCAACTGCACTCTTTAACCCAGAAAAAGAAAAACTAAACTCTTTTGTTGATCTGTCAGCTTCATCAGTAAATAAAGTCATCGCTCTTGGAAAATTAATTGCTACTGAATTTCCAGTTGTAGCCAGACGATCTAACTCTGGTCCACCAGGAAACGGTAAACCTAATAATCGCGCAATTTTGTCAAAAGCTTCACCGGCAGCATCATCCATGGTTGCACCCATGACATTAATATCATTTGTGATCTCATCAACTTTCAAAATTGATGTGTGTCCCCCACTAACTAGTAATGCAATAGTTGCTGGGATCACTTGTTCGGTATCTAAGTATTCAACAGCCACGTGTGCCGCTAAATGATTTACACCATAAAGAGGAATTCCAAGTCCGGCAGCTAATCCATTCGCCGCGCTTGCACCAACTAATAATGCACCTGCTAATCCAGGACCGGCTGTTACGGCAATTGCATCTAAATCTGCCAACTCAACTTTGGCAGTTGCGAGCGCGCGTTCGATTGCTGGCAAAATTGCATCAACATGTGCGCGTGCAGCTACTTCAGGAACTACTCCACCAAATCTGGCATGTTCGGTAACACTTGATGCGATTTCATTTGCTAATAACTTTCGCCCCAGGACTATTCCGACACCAGTTTCATCACATGATGATTCAATTCCCAGCACTAATGGTGCTATTAATTTACTCATGAGCAGCACCTAAGGTTTTCTGCATAATAATTGCATCGCTTCTTTTACTACGTGGTTGTGCATTTTTGTAATAATTTTTGCGGACCGATATTTGAACAAATCCATTTTTTGCATACAACGCTCGAGCTTGTTCATTTTCCGCACGAACTTCTAAAAATACGGCTGGGGCAGCGCGCTCAATTGCGGCATTTATCAAGAGATCTAATAATCCTTGGCCGATGCCATTACCTTGATATTGAGCACTTACGCTAATGGTTTGAATGTCGGCATCTGCGCCGCCGCCCGGGCAGTAAAGACCAGCAAATGCAATTACTTTTGGAGTAGCACCAGTTTCGACTACAAAGTAACTCCGAGTTTTTGGAACTCCGGACAACTCTTCTTTAAATTGAGCAAGGTTCCAGGGGTCTGGAAATAATTCCTTTTCGATTTCCAAGACTGCGCCTAAATCGAAATTTGTCATGGCTCGATAATTAAGTGCAGGTAACTTTGGCAAAACCGCATCGGGTTTACGCAAATACAAAGGCTGAGTGCGCACCGAATTTAATCGGATAGCTAATTTTACTAATGCCAAAGGATCTGGGAATCCAAATTCGATAACAGGCAAATTCTCGAAATCTACTTGATCGATTTTTGCTACGGCAGGCTCAGTTATGCGGTCTCCGTTTTTTTGGTACTTAGCCCAATAAATTTCTTTACGACGCGCATCTGTGATCACATAGAAATCGGAATCCATCTCAGCTAGTGCGCTGGTTGCACCTGCGATCCCATCAAGTGAAATAACGCCAATGCACGGAATCTCTCTGGCCATAGCAAAGGTGCGTGCAAAAGCAATTCCTACTCGCAAGCCAGTAAATGGTCCTGGTCCCATACCAACAACTATTTGATCGATGGAATTAAAAATTGATTCGTTTTTTGCCTCGTCGATCAATTTACCAAGTGCTTCTCCGTGCGAAGTTGCACCATCCTGGAAGCCCGACCAGATCACAATCTCTTGCACAACGAGTGCCGCAATTGTGCGCGGAGTTGATGTATCAATTACTAGAGAGATAGTCATAAATTAAAACTCTTCCATCTCTCACCAGCGCTACTAAGCACTAATTCACGTTTGTTTTCACCAACAATAGAAATTGAAATTAAAAGATATTGATCGTTTAACTGTTCTGCAAAATTCTTGCCCCACTCAACGACGGTTACGCTATTTTCAGTATCAAGATCTAGATCTTGCAATCCTCCACTCGGCGAATCTAATAATCGATATGCATCTGCATGAATAAAAGGAACGCGCCCCAAATAATTCTTTGCAATAACAAAAGTTGGAGAAGTGATCTCACTTTTAACTAACAATCCTTTGCCGATACTTTGAGCTAGTCGCGTTTTTCCAGCTCCAAGTGGGCCTTCTAAAATTACTAAATCACCAATTTTTAAATGGGGGGCCAATTTCAAACCAAATAGCTGCATCTGCTCTTCAGTTGAGATTTCAACCGATTGAATTGGCTTCACATGCAAAAGAGTAATGGGCGCCTACCCCTTTCGAGGTAAGCGCCCATTACGGCAGTTATTTAAGTAGTACTTCTAGTACTTGAGCGGAATTGGAAGGTAATCCAAATCTCCATTTATTCCGACGATCTCACCGAAGATTGCGAATGATTCCGGCGTGATATCAAGTCGTCCGCTTATCGCCGCGGCATCTAACATCTCGGCGAAAGCAATAACTTGTGCTGTGGTGAACTGTTCATGTCCGATACCAGAAGATGCACCGGCGCTAGCCAAATCTGGCAATCCAGTCTCTGTGTACTTTGTGTACTCAGTAGGTGCCATTGCATAAAGTGCGATTACGTTAAGGCTTGGCTGAACTGGTTCTACTGGTACAGCTTTAGCTTTTGCTGAAGCCAATGCGGCTTTTGCTTTTTTCTTAGCAGCAGCAGTTTTAGCTTTTGCTACAGCAGATGTCGCAGTTGCGATCTTCTTGTCACGAGCAGATACTGCTGACTCGTAAGCAGAAAGTGCAGACTCATAAGCAGCTTGAGTTGGCGCAAACTTTGCAGTTCGAGCTTCTACATAAGCAGCAGTTTGACCTGGCCATACCAATCGATCATTGTCATTATGTAAAAGAACTGTTGGTTTGGTTGATGTGTACTTAACTGGATCTAACGCAGCTGCTTTAGCAACATTCGCGGCAGGCGCTGTGACTCTTGGCATTTGTGCCAAAACTCCCAACATTCCGTTAATTCCGTCATCTCCAGATAGTCCGAGGTTATAACGCCCGGCGTCACCCTCGTCTAACAACAATGAGTAATTTGTCTTGTTGTTGTCATAGAAAGGGCCACCAACTTTTTCAGCTACAGCTTGACCGGCAAGAATTCCGGTAGCAGCAGCTTCGCCAATGTTTTCCAAAATTGCCACAGTGGCGTTGATGCTCTGTTCTGCCACTGCTGCTGAAGTTGTGACTCCATCCATATGAGTACTCTTCTGCGGAATACCAGCAAGCAATCCAATTAGTAACAACGCAGAACGTTGTGGAATCGCGGCAAACGCTGGGTTAGCAGCAACAACTGAAGCCGGATACTTCAACCCTGGCTGACCAAGATTTGCTTTCCATGCAGTTAGCAAAGCAACAACTTTGCCTAGTTCAGTAAGTGCCGCTACATGTCCTGCAGGGCCTGCGGCTCCTAATGCTGCGCAACCTTTAATGGTTGGGTCAGCAAAGACGCTCAACAAGTAGAAAATGTCGCAACCACTTTGAAGTTGGCGAGAGATATTTGTCGCAACTGGTGCAACTAAGCCAACTGAATCAGTTAACTCTGGATACTTCTCGGCGAACATATTTACTACTGGTCCGGCACCTGATGATCCCCAGATTACATTTTTCTTAGTGGTTGGGGCAATTAACTTTGAGTAGTCAACCAACTCTTTTAGAATTGGGACTGACTCCTCAGTATTCCAACCGTGTAATCCACCGGTCACTCGATCATACGCAGCTAATCCAAAACCTTTAGCGAGCAACTCAGTTGAGTAATCAAGCTTTGGGGTTGCGCCGGTATTGGATAAAGTCATTTGTTCTACACCAGTTGGGGCTTTGTAACCTGGGTAATCAAATGAAGGTCGGAAGCCGTGGCTCCAGAAGAACATAGTTCCGTTGTAATTTTTTGGAATCATGAATTTATAAGCTGCTCCGCTAACTGGCAGAGTTGAAGCACAGGTTTGGGTACCTGTTGCATCGTCAGTTGAACAGATATTGGCGCTAGCAGGTGAAGCAACAACTAAACCTGTTGCTAACAACGCAGCACTGCCAACTGCAGCAATAAATGAACGTAACTTCAATGTGCTCTTCATAATTAACCCACCTTTGGAAGCGCATCAGCAGCAATTGCTGGACGCTTATATGTTGAAACGGTTATTGGACCAGCAGCAGAATCAGTGGTGTAAAGAACGCGTGTTCCACCAACTGGCTTCAAGACGCTATTTGCATCGTAAGCACCAATCCAGAAAGCGTTGTACGCCTCATGAGTCTTGGATGAGTAAGCTAGCGGTGAAAGCGCAGCGCTACTTAATGTTGCACCTTTGCCTTCCATAAATGCAATCAAGCCCTTGCGGGTTAGATCTTTTCCGGCACCCATAAGAGCTGCAGTTGTTAAGTAACCAATATTCATTCCTTGTAAAACATTGTTATCCCATGTTTTGTCTGGGCCAACATTGAAATCATCATTGATTTTCTTAAATGCGATTACAAACTCATCGGTATCTTCACCAGGTGCTGGTGCATGCGATGCTGAAATTACTCCAGTTAATAGCGCAGGAGCCAGAGCACCCTTTCCTTGAGATGCGAGGATAGTTTTGAAAGTAGTGGCATCAGAGCCAACACTTGTAACCAACCATTTAGGTGAAAAGCCCAATCCTGCAGCGGTAAGAATTGTGATTGCAGTTGCATTAGCAACAGCGCCAATCACAACCATAGTTACACCGGAAGCTTGAAGCGCTTTAACTTGAGCAGTTAAACCAAGTGCTTGGCTACCGGCAACAAACTTTTGAGTGTTTGCAGCTGGGAAAGTTACGCCTTGTTGCTTAAATCCGGCAAGTACATTTCGCCCGAAATCATCAGTCTGATAAAGAATGCCCACTTTGCCAGCGGCAAGTTCTGCGGCGTAATTATTCTTCAAGTATTCAGCTTCGATTTTAGATTCAACAACGTAAGTTCCAAGGCCGGCAAATGATGTTGGGTACTTTTTAGGATCGGTATAAAAACCGCTGTATCCACTATTTACAAATAGATCCGGAATTCCACGACGGTTAATATCCTTGATAACAGAAATGTGGGTCTGAGTTCCAACGCTTCCAACCATT